>JBHJOH010000186.1:0-14244 GCA_050329955.1 Acidimicrobiia bacterium
AGCGGGCCGTGCTTTGGCAGATGCGAATAGGAGCTGTTGAGGAAACGGGTGTGGACCTTGGGAGTGAGCAGCGCCAGCGGGTAGTGCTCCACCAGCGCCGGGTCGCCGGCCGGGCTCTCACGGGGGGCAACGTAGTCGGGCAGTGCCGGGAGGCCATCGGCGGCCAGGCGCTCCGAGTACAGCTCGGCTTTGCCGCTCGGGGTGCCGAAGCCGCCGTCGACGTAGGGCATGAGTTGCTCGGGAACGCTCAACCGGACGAAGCCGTTCGCCCGGATCTCGGCGACGTCGACGTCGTTGAGCGCCGACAGGACGAGCGCCTCGTCGTCGAGTTCGAACAGCGGATCGTCGATCCCCAACGCCTTGGCGAGCCGCCGCCACAGCTCGGTGTTGGGGACCGACTCACCCAGCGGGGCGATGGCGGCTTCGTTCCAACCCAGATACAGGCTGCCCCAGCTCTCCACCACGTCGAGCTGCTCGAGCTGGGTGGTGGCGGGAAAGATCACGTCGGCGTAGCGGGCCGTGTCGGTCATGAACTGCTCGCTCACCACCGTGAACAGGTCCTCCCGCTCCAGCCCTCGACGGATCAGGTCGGCGTTGGGAACGGTGACCACCGGGTTGCCGTTCCACACGAACAACGCCTTCACGGGAGGGTCGAGGGTGTCGTCGGTGAGCACCCGCCCCAGGCGATTCATGCTCAGCCTGCGGGTGGTCTGCTCGGTGGCTGGATCGAATACCGACCCGTCGACGTTGAGGTAGTTCCACGACCCGACGCTGCGGGCCATCCCACCGCCGTGGTCCTTCCACGATCCGGTGAGCACCGGCAGGCAGGCCAGCGACCTGAAGAACATGGCGCCGTTCTCGTGGTGCTCGGCACCGATGAGGGTGCGGATGAAGGCGGGACGGGTGGTGCCGTAGGCGGTGGCGAGCCGTTCGATGTCGTCGGCAGCGAGCCCACACACCTCCGCCGCCTTTTCGGGCGTCCAGCCGGCGACGTGGTCGACGAGCTGCTCGTACCCCACGGCATGAGCGTTCACGTAGTCGTGATCGATCAGGTCATCTCGGATGAGCACATGCATCATCCCGAGCATGAGGGCGACGTCGGTTCCGGGGAGCGGCTGGAGGAACCAGTCGGCCGCCTCAGCCGTGACGGTCTTCATGACGTCGATGACCACCACCTGCGCACCGTTGGCCCGGGCCTCCTCGACGAACGGCCACAGGTGGCGGTTGGTGAGCCTGGTGTTGGTGGCCCACAGGATGATGAGCTGGGCGTGGCGGACACTCATCGGGTCAGCTGCCCGGGTCACACCGTAGGTGGCGGCGGTGCCGTGGCCGGCGGCCTCGCCACACAACGAGTCGGTCAGCTGGGAGGCGCCGAGGGCGGCGAACAGACGCCGGTCGAGCGAACTCATCTGGATCAGTCCCTGCGTGCCGGCGTCCCACCACGGGAAGATTGCTTCGCCGCCCCAGGTGTCGCGGACCTCGCCGATCCGATCGGCCACGAGTGCCAGCGCCTCGTCCCAGCTGCACTCCTCGAAGGTTCCCGAGCCCTTGGGGCCGGTCCTGCGCATTGGGTGCAGGATGCGCTCGGGACTGTAGACCCGGTCCAGGAAGCGGTTGACCTTCGGGCACAGTTCGCCCTGGGAGTACGGGTGGGCCGGGTTGCCACGCAGCTTCACCGCCACCCCGTTCTCCACCGTTGCCACCCATCCGCAACTGTCGGGGCAGTCGTGGTGACAGGTTCCGAGGACGGTGATGGCGGTCATGCGGCAATGCTATCCGAGTCCCCACTGTCGAGGGCCGGAGTTGTGGGGGGCGAACCCCCTTTCCATGGGGATGGTAACGTCATGGTATGCGCACAACCATTGATCAGGCAGGACGCCTGGTGATTCCGAAAGCCCTCCGGCAGGAGCTCGGCCTGAGGCCGGGAGAGGTCGACATCACCCGCGACGGAGCGGGATTGCGCATCGAGCCGATTGCCGGAGAAGGCACAGTCGAGGTGAGAGGACGTCTGGTCATCGAGGGTGATCTTCAGATGACCGACGACGACGTCCGCGAGATGCGGCTGGCCGACCAGCGATGACTGACGCCCTGGTCGACACGAGCGTCGCGGTCGCATCCATCGTCGCAGGCCACGAGGCACACGGCGCCACGCTCGATGCTCTTGGAGCGCGGAACTTGGGCTTGGCCGGGCATGCCTGGTTCGAAACGTTCTCGGTGCTGACCCGGCTGCCGGCCCCGGCGAGGCGTTACCCCGAGGAGGTGGCCCGGATCCTCACGCACAACTTCCCGGGCACGAGTTTTCTCGATCCGGCGACGAGCGCCGAACTCGCACGCCGCCTTCCCGAAGCCGGCATATCGGGCGGCGCCGTGTACGACGCACTGGTTGGCGCTGCTGCTGCAGCAGCCGGGCTCACACTGATCAGCAGAGATCGCCGTGCATCCAGCACCTACAGGGCAGTCGGAGCGCGAGTCGAATTGCTCGACTGATCACGTCGTCAGCCGGCCCAAACCACGATCGCCGACCCACCGAGCATGCCGGCTACGTGTCGGGCTCCCGACCGACCCGGACCCACACCCATGGGCGGCTGCTGGAACTGATCGAAGCCGGCGACGGCCCGGCGGCCGCCGACTGGCTGGAAAGCCATCATGCGCGCCATCGCAAACCGCCTGCTGGCGAAGCTGGCCGAAGAGTCCGAAGCGGCCGGAGCCTGAGGATCGGATGGCCGAGCCCGCCCGCTACTCACTCCATTCGAGATCGAAGGCCAGCATGATGGCCTCTGTCAGCCGCTGCTCCTGAGACGGGAGCAGGTACCCGATCAATCCGCCGAGCGCATCGACCGGGATGGTGACGATGTTGTCGCAGGTGACTGCTCCCTCCTCGGCGAGTCCGTTTGCGACGCCGACCGGCACCTCGGTAGAGAGCCCTCGACGACGCGTTGTGATGGGTGCGACCGTCACCCGGGTGAGCGCCGGCCGAACGATCTCTCTCGTCAGCACCAGGACGGGCCGACGTTTGTCGAGATCGGCCACATGGATCGGTCGCATCAGTCGATCGGCAACGTCTGGGCGAACCGAGCCAGACCATCGAGTTCATCGGGATCGTCTGACGCAAGAAGTATCTCCAGATCGCGTTCGGCTCGCCGTCTGCGACGCTCCCGTTCGAGCGCTCTCCCCACCACCTGCGCTCGGCTCTGGGCTGCCCCGTCCTTGACCTCGGAGTCGACGAACTCGACCAGGTCCTCCGCAAGCCTGATGGCGATCTGTCTACTCATACCCCGATGATACCAATCTACATCCCAACTTGATACCATTCTATCCGGCCCACACCACAAGGGCCGATCCGGCCAGCATCGTGGCGGTGCCCGCCAGCAGGAGTGCGTTCGGCCGCTCGATCGTGCCGAACATGATCGGGGCCAGCGCCACCACCACCAGCGTGGCCAGCTGCTGCACGGTGATGGCGATGGCGATGGTGGTCAAGCCGAACGAGATCCACTGCGAGCTGATGGCAACCGCTCCGGTGAGACCACCGAGGGCCATCCACACGATCGCCCGCCGGTCGAACGGCTCACTCGTCCATCGACCGGTAGCGGTGAGGACGACGGCGTGAACCACCAGCGCCGCCCCTAGACCCACCGCCAAGCCGAGTACCGGAGCATCGATTCCCTCGAGACCCTTGCGGATGAGCATGGGGGAGGTGCCCCAGCAGGCCGCCACCGCCAACCCGAAGCCGGGAATCACCCACCGCTTGCCGGCATCGGGCGCCCGGCTCAACGACACCAGGGTCACACCCACTGCCGACGCCAACACCCCGAACACCGTCCATATCGTGAGCGGCTCGGCCAGGAACACCGCCGCCAACACCGCACCCACCAGGGGCGCCGCCGACGTGACGGCGCCGGTGCGGGCAACACCGATCTGGTTCTGGCTCAGTGCCAGCAACGTCCAGGCCACCATGTAGTGGATGAGGGCGCTCGCCACGAAGTAACACAGGAACCGCAGCGGCGCCCCATCGAGAACCGACCACCCCCCGGTGGCGGTCAACTGGACGACGAGAATCAATTCGACGAACACCAACAGCCCGAACGCCGTCCGGTAGGGACCCACCAGCAGGTTGGATTTGCGGTTGAGGTTCTGGGTGAACCCGAAGCCGAGGGCGGCGAGCAACGACCAGGCGACGCCGGAGCTCATGAGGCCGCGTTTGTCATGGGTACCATCCTCCCGAGAACGCAAACGATTGTAGGAGTTCCTGGTGACGGCAGTCGACTACCCCCGCTTCAGTGCGACCGAGCTCGACACCCGTCGGGCCGCCATCGTGGCACTCATGGACCGCGACGGACTCGACGCCGTGCTGGTGCACGGCGCCAATCGCACCGGCTCGGCCATCCAGTGGATCACCGAATGGCCCGTCACCCGGGAAGGTTCGCTGGTGATCACCCGCGACGGACGCGATGCGATGTGGGTCGAGTTCTACAACCACCTCCCCAACGCCCAACGCATGGCGGTGCGCTGCGACGTCGGCTGGGACGGTCCCAACACGGTGGCCGCCGCCGCCCGCGAGCTGACGCGTCGCGGTGCCAAGCGGGTCGGCCTGATCGGCCCGCTGGGATGGAAGCAGCACGCCGCCCTGTCGAGCGAGTTCCACATGGTTGCTCTCGACAAGGACTACACCGGGCTGCGACTCATCAAGTCCGCCGAAGAGATGGAGTGGATGCGCCAGGCCGCCCACCTGTCCGATGTCGCCCTCGAGGCCGTGCGCGACGGCGTCCGCCCCGGCATGCGCGAGACCGACCTGGCGCTCATCTGCGAGACGCCGTATCTGGCGACCGGCGCCACCAACCACATCCACTATTTCGGTGTCACCTCGATGGCCGACCCTCAGCAGTGCGTCCCGTCGCAGTGGCCGTCGAACCGGGTGATCGAAGTCGGCGACGTGCTCACCTGTGAGATCTCCGCCTCATGGTGGGGCTATGCCGGCCAGGTGCTGCGTTCGATGACGATCCAGACCGAACCAACCCAGCTCTACCTCGATCTCCACGCCGCCGCAGATGCCGCCTTCGACGCCATCTGCGGGGTGCTGAAGAACGGCACCACCCCCCAGCAGATCATCGACGCCGCCGGGGTGATCGAAGACGCCGGATTCACCATCTATGACGACCTGGTCCACGGCTACGGCGGCGGCTACTTCCCACCCATCATCGGCTCGGCCAGCCGCATGAACGAGCCGCTTCCCGACATGGTGTTCGAGACCGGCATGACGGTGGTGGTCCAGCCCAACGTGATCACCACCGACGAGAAGGCAGGAGTTCAGACCGGCGCCCTGGTGGCGATCACCGATGACGGCGTCGAGGTGCTGCAGAAAGCCCCCCGGGGGTTCTGGCGAGCCTGAACAAGGTGGCGCCGCAGGCTCTCCTGAGTATCGGTTATCTCATAACCGATACTTAGAGGTCAGATGGCGGCACAGTTGCACCGGCGGTGGGACGCCCGATTCGAAGGGATGAGTCGCCGCGATCGCCAAGGCTGCTCGTACTTCGCCTACCTTCCTGATCGGCTCGCCGGCTTGAACCCGACCCTCTTTGGAGACGTCACGACCGGGCGTGTGCGGATACCGAGCGGCACAGCGCCGACATCGCCGCCGTCGGCGCCGTGTGGCGGGAGAGCCTGGGACGGGTACGCGCCAACTCAGCGACCGATCTGCTGCCCCCGGGACCCCGATCCTCACGGTGGAATCGGCATCGCGGCTGATCGGACGGTCGAAAGCCCGCACCACCGATGCCGTCAACGCTCTCGCAGTGGCCGGCGTTCTCATGCAGCGAAATGTGGGACGACAGCGGTACCGGGTGTTCGAGGCAAGTGCCGTCCTCGACCTTTTCACGGGCCTGGAGCGATCGTTGGCCAGCCCAACGGGAAACACGCTGAGCGATGCCCACGTCAGGCGGGTGCCGGCGCGCCCGGAGTGACGATTATTGCCGGGCCCAGAACGGGGAAGGGGGTACCCGCTCCAGACCCGGCGCCCAACACGTTCGCCGTTGTGCATGGACTCACAAGGGACCGAACGATTCGCGATCCAGGTGTCTAGTCACTCTCGAGGAAGGCGGAGGGAGGGCGGAGGAAGGCAGACGGAGTAGACCGTTCAGACCTCGCCGAAGCCCAGGGCCTCGAACCCGCCCTGCTCGATGGCGGGCGTCCGGGGGGTGCCGATCTCGCCCGACGAAACCTCGTGCATCAACGGCGCCGCCTGCTTGTTCACCAGCAGCCGGAACACGTCGGGCCGGTTGTAGTGCCCGGCCAGGTCGTGGCGGAGCTTCATGCGGATGCCCACATCGAGGTCCATGTCGGCGTAGAGGATCAGTTCCTCGTTGCCCACCGTCGGGCCCGCCATGATGCGGGTGTCGGGGGCGATGATGCACGAGCCGCCGCCGATGTCATCGCGTTCCAGGTAGACGCGGTCTTCATCGGTGATGGCGACCATGTCGCGCACCCGGTCGTCGACCACCGCCGAGGCGCTGATCACCCACGCCTTCGACATCTGAGCGAAGGAGCGGGCGGCGTTGAGGGCGATGTCGGGCATCGGCACCGCCGGCTTGGGGAAGTGGTTGGGCCAGGCCATCACGTGCACCCGGGCGCCTTCGGCGGTGAGGGCAAAGATGGCGAGCGGGTTGGAGTTCTCACCGCACATCAGCCCCGACACCGGACCGAACGGCGACGGGAACACCCCGAACGTTTCGGGGCCGCCCGGGCTGTGCACCAGGCGCTCGCCCACGGTGGGGATGAGTTTCTGGTGTTTGCCGAGGTACTGCCCATCGGCGGAGATGAACACCTGGGTGTTGTACATCGAACCGAACGTGCCGGGTCGCTTCTCGCACACCCCCATCACCACGTAAGTCCCAGCCCGTTTGGCGGCGGCGCACAGGGCGTCGACTTCGGGGCCGGGCACCTCGACCGAATTCTTGAACAGTTCGACGCTCAGCCGGGTGGCGGCCTTGTCGGTGCCGGACCCGAAATGGAACCAGATCGGGTGGGCGGGGATGAAGCCCTCGGGGAAGCCGACGATCTGGGCACCGTTGGCGCCCGCCTCCTCGATGAGAGCGATCGCCTTGTCGAGCGATGCATCGCGGTCGAGGAAGACCGGGGCCGCCTGCACGGCCGCACCTCTCACCACCGTCTGCTCATCGCCCATGAGAGGCCTCCTGGATCGCCCGCCACACCTGTTCGGGTCTCAGCGGAATCTGCAGTTCGCTGACTCCGTAGGGTGCCAGGGCGTCGAGGGCGGCGTTGAGAACCCCGGCCGGGGCTCCGATGCATCCCGCCTCACCGCTGCCTTTGGCACCGAGCGGATTGGACGGCGCCGGCGTCTCCTTGCGGTCGGTGATCGCCTGCGGGAAGTCGGCGGCCCGGGGCAACAGGTAGTCCATCATGGTGGCGGTGAGGGGCTGGCCGCCCGCGTCGTAGCGGACCTCCTCGAGGATGGCCTGACCGAGCCCCTGGGTGATCGAGCCCTCCACCTGGCCTTCCACGATCATGGGGTTGAGGACGACACCGCAGTCGTCGACCGCAACCAGCTTGAGGATCTTGACCTCTCCGGTCTCCAATATCACCTCGACCACGGCGGCGTGAGCGCCGTAGGGGAAGGTCTGGGCACCGGGAATGAACATCTCCTCGTCGTCGAGACCGTCGCCCACCACCTCGAAGATCGACACTTCCACATCGGGCACCCCCGCCACCGTGAACGTCCCGTTCTCGTAGCGGAGGTCCGCCTCGGCCGCTTCCAGTTTGTCGGCTGCCCGGCGGCGGGCTTCGATCAGCACCGAGTTCGACATCCGCTGCACTGCCGAGGCGCCCACCTGGGCGGAGCGGCTGGCGTAGCTGCCGACACCGTCGGCGACCTCGCCCGTGTCCTTGGCGATCACCTTCACGGGAAGCTCGCCGAACACCGATCGGGTGACCTGTGCCCACACCGTCTCGTGGCCCTGACCGGTGTCGACCGAGCCGGTCCGAACGACGATCTGACCGTCCACCACCTCGACCTTGGCGTATTCCCCGGAGTCGATCGAGCCGCCGGCCCGTTCGATGAAGGCACCCATGCCGACACCGATCGGGTTGTCGCCCCGTAGCAGCCGATCCTGCTGTTCCTCCCTCACGGCGGGTAGGTCGAGCATCTCTGCAGCCCGTCGTACCGCCCAGGCGTAGTCGCCCGAGTCGTAATCGGCGCCGGTCTTGGTGGTGTGGGGCAGCTCGGCGATGAGGTTGCGGAGCCGGACCTCGATCGGGTCGAGGCCCGCTTTCCTGGCGAAGGCCTCGATGGCCCGTTCGATCGCCAACGCCGCCTCCGGACGACCGGCCCCCCGGTACGAACCGGTGGGGGCGGTGTTGGTGAGCACCATCGTCAGGTCGATGTCGACCCGGGGAATGTCGTAGAGGCCCTGGGCGACGAGGCGGGCGAACAGCGGCACCTGGCACCCGTTGTGGGGATAGGCACCGACGTCGCCGAGCAGGTCGATGTGCATTCGCTGGATGAGCCCGGTGCGGTCACCCTCGAGGGTGACCCGGTGCCGCATCCCCCGCCCGTGGGTGCCGGTGGCGAAATGCTCGCGGCGGGTCTGGATCCATGACAGCCGCCGGCCGAGCCTCATCGCAGCCTGCGCCACCACCGGATACTCGGGGAAGTAGCGACCCTTCATTCCGAACCCGCCGCCCACGTCGGGAACGGTGACACGGATCTTGGAAGGCTCGAGCTTCATGACCATCGCCACTTCCTTGAGGAAGCGGTGCGGGGCCTGGTGGCCCACCCACATGCGGACACCGTCGCCCATCGGTTCGGCAACGATGCCGTTGGTTTCGATGGACACAGGCGCCAGTCGACGCGACTCCACGTTCACGGTGACGGAGACCTCGGGCGGCGACGATGGCTGGACGCCCTCGCCGAGCTTCATCCGAGCCACCACGTTGCTGCCCTCTTCGAACAGGTGGGGGGCGTCGGGGTCGGCTGCCCGCTCGGGGTCGACCACCGCTTCCAGTTCGTCGATGTCGGGCCACACCAGCTCGGCGGCATCGGCGGCGTGGCGGGCGGTGTCGGCCACGATGAGCGCCAGCGGCTCACCGACATGGCGGATCCTGTCACGCACCATGTGGGGGCGGGTCATGTAGTCCTCGGCCTTACCGGCAAACAGCACGGCCGGGACGTCGTCGATGTCGAAGTCGGCGGCGGCGAGCACCGCCACCACCCCCGGGGCCTCGGCGGCCAGCGAGGTGTCGAGCTCCCGCAGGATCCCGTGCGCCACCGGGCTGCGAACGAACCAACAATGCAGCGTGCTCTCATCGCTCAGGTCGGCGGTGTACCGCCCCTGACCCTGAATGAGCCTGAGATCCTCGACGCGCTTGTGTGATTCACCGATCATGGGTTCGAAGGAAACGGCAGGCCGGTCCGGTCTGGGACGGTGAACGGTGAACCGTCAACGGTTGACCGTTCCAAGGAGAGGCCTTCTCGCTCGTGCTTGGACATGAAACTCATGTCTTCGGGCTCCACGTTCACTGGTCGTCCTCGACGATCCAGATCGTCTCCTTGGGGAGCGGCACCCACAGTTCGTAGAACGAGAACAGTCCGTCGGAGCGGTTCTCGAACCAGTGGGCTTCGCCTTCGTCGCAGAAGGCGACGTCGCCCTGTTCGAGGGTGTAGACCCGGTCGTCGAGGTGGAGGATGCCGGTGCCCTGGTCGACGAAGAAGAAGTGCTTGGCACCGACGTGATAGTGGGCGGCGGCGGTGTCGCCCGGGTGGTAGGTGATGTGGTCGGCTTTGAGATCGTCGAAGCCGAACATCTCCCTGGTGACCAGATCGAACCGATCGCGGCCGTCCCGGGTGGAGTGACTTCGAGGAAGGTCGCCGAACTTGAACACGGATGGCGGCTTCATGGCGGGAACGTACCGCACCCCGTCGTCACCTGCAAACGATTGCTAGATTCTTTGCCATGATCTATGACGTTCACGCCCATTGCATCCCCGCCGACCTCATCACCTGGATGGAGCAGCACGGCCACGAGGTGGGCATCGATGTCCAAAAAGCGGACGGCAAAGCCAGCGTCGTCTTCGACGGCCGCTACAAGACGGCACCGCTCAACTCCGACCTCACCACCCCCGAGTTGCGCATCGAGACCATGGACCGCACCGGGATCGACGTGCAGGTGATCGCCAGTTGGATCGACCTCACCGGCTACCAGTTGGAGCCTGCCAAGGGCCTCGAGTGGTCGAAGGCGATCAACGAGATGCTGGCGGCCGAAGCCGCCACCAACCCCGACCGGTTCCTGGCGTTGGGTTCGGTTCCGCTGCAGGACGCCTCGAAAGCCGCCGAGGAGGTCCGCCGGATCGTGCAGGATCTGGGGATGGTGGGCGTGGAGATCGCCACCAGCGTCGATCAGACCGCCCTCGACCTGGCCGAGCTCGACGAGTTCTGGGCCGCCGCCGCCGAGGTGGGCGCGGTGGTGCTGTTGCATCCGATGGCCCCGCTGCCCGGTGTCGATCTGAAGCGCTACTTCATGGACAACATGGTGGGCCGGCCCGCCGAGTCCACCCTGGCGTTCGCCGCCATGCTGTTCGGAGGGGCGTTCGAGAAGAACCCCGACCTCACCGCCATCGTGGTGCATGGAGGCGGGTTCGTGCCGTTCCAGATCGGCCGCATGAATCAGGGCTACCGCCAGAAGCCCGGCCTTGCCGGCAAGAACCTGTCGATGGAGCCGCTCGAGTATCTGAAGCGCAACGTCTACGTCGACACGGTGCTGAACGAGCCGGCCGCGCTGCGCTTCCTGGTCGACCTGCTCGGCTCCGACCGGATCATGGTGGGCACCGACTACCCCTTCGAGATGGGCGACCTCGACCCGGTGACCTTCGTCAAGACCGCCGGCCTCTCAGACGCCGACGTGCAGGCGATCCTCTCGGACAACGCTGCCAAACTGTTCGGGCGGTAGTCGCCGAGAATCAGAAAGACCTGCCGTAGCACCGCGTGCTACGGTGTGCTGGTGAGCACAACCATCACACAACGCGAACTCCGGAACATGAGTGGCGAAATCATGCGCCGTCTCGATGAGGGCGAAACGTTCGTCGTGACACGGGCCGGGCAGCCTGTCGGCCAGTTGAGTCCTCTCCGACGGCCGCGCTTCGTAGGTGCTGAGATGGTCACGGCGCTCTTCGGTTCAGCGCCGGCCATCGATGCCCGGCGTTTCCGGCGCGACCTGGACGAGGCGATTTCCCAGGACATCGAACCCCGTGGCTGAAAGGCTACCGCGCGGCATCCTCGACACATCGGTCGTGATCGACCTCGACCATATCGACCCGGCGTTGTTGCCCCGGGAGGTGGCGGTCACATCCATCACCATGGCCGAGTTGGCTGCAGGGCCCCATGCCACGGCCGACTCGGCAGAGCGAGCACGACGCCAGGACCGACTCCAGCGAGCCGAGGCTACGTTCGACCCGTTGCCGTTCGATGCGTCCGCAGCACGCGCCTACGGACTGATCTACGCAGCCGTCGTGGCCCGTGGCCGAAAGGCCCGGGGTGCCCGAGCGGTTGACCTCCTGATCGCTGCTGTCGCATGCTCGGTCGGTATACCGCTCTGCACTCGCAATCCCGACGACTTCGTCGGCCTCGAGGAACTGGTCACGGTGCTCCCCGTCTGAAGAAGGCCATATTCGAGGAAGACACCGAACGCCGGCAACCATCGGCGTAGGCAACGTGCCGCCGGATCTCCCGAATTGGGGGTCTGGGGACAACGCTGCGCGGTTGTTCGGGCGCTGACCCCGCCGCCTCGTCCCGAGGAAGGTCGGGGCCGGTTTCGGCTCAGTCCGGCAGCGGTCTCAGAAGCAGGCCTTCGGCCGAACCCGGATAGAGGACTCCGCCACCTAGGGCACGATGGAGGAACGCCGCCATCTGCCCTCTGCTGACCGGCTCGTTGGGGCAGAATCGGTCGTTCTCTGGAGGGTTGCAGCCGACGGTGACACCGGCGGTGGCAAGTCGACGAATGTCCTCGGCGAAGACGGAACCTCCGACGTCCTCGAAGTCGACACCGGAGTTGGCGTACCCCATGGCGCGAACCAGGAACGCCGCCATCTGGCCTCGTGTCACCTCCTGGTCCGGACAGAACCGGTCGTTGTCCGGAGGATTGCAGCCGAGGGTGATGCCCCTCCCGGCGAGCCGTTCGATGTCGCGCTCGAACACCGAGTTGTCGACGTCCACGAACTCCACCCCGGGTGCGGAGGGCAGCTGGAGCGCTCGGGCGAGGAAGGCGGCCCTCTGCCCTCTGGTGACAGGCTCGTCGGGGCAGTAGCCGGCTTCCCCACAACCGGATGTGATTCCCACCGTCTGCATCCAGAAGATGTCAGACAAGAACACAGAATCGAACATGTCAGGGAAGAACGGGTCGAGGGTCACGGACACGCTCCTGGTTTGCCCGGGGGCGATCGAGATGGGAGTGGCCAGGTCGAACCGGTTGGCGGGTGCGGCCTCGTACAACTCAGGGAAGTAGTCCCACAGTTGCTCCCGCTCGTCCAGAAAGTTGGCGCCCATGGCGAAGTAGGTCCCAGGGCTGACGATGAACGTACCGGTAGCCCCGGTGAGATTGCCGGAGATCACCGACCCGTCCGTGGCATCGATGACCCACGACCACGGAAAAGAGAGGTTCGGCGAGGTGGCGTACTGAACGGTCACGACGATCGTTCCTGCCTGTCCCAGCTCGACATCCGCTTGCCGCGTCGTGGCGGCGTCCAGGCGGATCACCGTCGCCTTTTCGATCGATGTCGCGTCCGGGTGATATCCCGGAGCCGATGGCGGTTCGCCGAAGTCCGCATACGCTTCGACCCCGACCTTGTACCGGCCTGGCGGCAGAGCATCGACATCGATCGCGTATCCCCAGCCAACCCCCCGCTGCGGATCCCACACAGGGAAGATTCGAAACCAGAACTCGGTCAGGACGGGCCTACCGTCCTCGTCGTAGAGTCTCGCGGTCCCGCCCCTGATCAGGACCTCAGGACGGATGTAGCCCCAGATTCCCTCGACGTCGCTCAGCGGGAACGTGGCGGTGGTGACTCGGTTCCCGATGATGGCAACACCTCGTGAGCTGAACCGAGCGACCTCGCCTCCGCGCCACTGCGTGCCGATTCCTGCACCCGAGAACCTCACCGCCTAGGCTCCTGGAGCCAATCCACCGACGAGGAAATCGCCGTTGGAGTCGGTGGTGGCAGTGGCGACCGGCGATGCACCATCCATCTCGAAGACATCGACAGTGGCGTTGGCGACCCCGACTCCTTCCTTTTCGACCGTGCCGTCGAGCGATCCAGGATCGGGGCCGGGATCGTAGACGACCCACCCTCGGAAGGGCCGGTCCGTCTCGCCGTCGTCGCAGAGGAGCGTGAAGTCCATCACGAGCCGGCTCACCTCATCGCCGGTGATGGTGACCGCGTGAACGGTTACCGAACCGGTGGCATCGCACGATTGACCCACGGTGAGCGCCCAGGCACCGGCTCTGAACGGCCACTCGACCGGCCGCGTCCCCGTCGTGATGGTCTCGCCGAGGGGTGCCACCAATGTGATGATGGCGCCGCTCTCCTCGTCGTTCGAGAGAACCGTCAGCTCGGCGGATCTTGCTTCGGCGGTCCTCATGGTGAACGAGGCGGTTGTGTCATCTGCGGCGTATGTGAAGTCGAGTGCATTTCCCCCGTAGCCCGAAAGAAACACGAGCCGGCCTCCAGCGGCTTCAGCCGGACCGGCAGGAACGGCGACGAACCAACTCACGAAGACAGCGAACGCAAGCGCTGCCGATGGAAACCTTCTCACGGCCAATGCTCATCCCTCCTGATCGGAGCAAGATAACGCCAAACGAAGCGGGTGCCCGGGCCCACCCAGGAAACTCGCGACGCCGACGAGGAGACGCCTGCACAACTGTGAACCCATAGACGCCGGCGGAACTCCGTCCTGCCCGTTCCCTGCCATACGTTGCGCCCGCCGCCGGGCAGACCCCGTCGACGGCGGTCAGCCCAGCTTGGGCGACACCAGACCGGCGATGTGATGGCCTATCGCCAATGATGCGGTCGCCGCCGGCGAGGGGGCGTTGAGCACATGCACAGCGGTGTCGGTCTCGACGATCGAGAAGTCGTCGACCAGGGCGCCGTCGCGGGTCACCGCCTGGGCGCGGATGCCGGCACCTCCCTGCTGAAGGTGCTCGGCCCGCACGGCGGGCACCAGCGTCTGGGCCGACTTGGCGTAGG
>JBHJOH010000187.1:0-8098 GCA_050329955.1 Acidimicrobiia bacterium
GGGCTCTGGCGGCGATCGATGAGCTTTCCGGCCAAGAAGCCGGCGACGAAGAAGAATGAGGAGGGCTTCATGCCCAAGATGAAGACACACCGTGGCATGGCCAAACGCGTGAAGATCTCCGGATCGGGACGCCTCCTGCGTTCCCAGGCCGGGCGCGGACACAACCAGCTGGCCAAGGGCAACGACCGGTTCCGCCGCCTCAAGGGCGACACAGACCTCGCTCCGGGTGATGCCAAGGTCACCAAGCGGATGCTCGGGAAGTAGCAGGGAGGGAGTCATGGCACGCGTCAAACGGGCGGTACACGCCAAGAAGAAGCACAAGAAGGTCCTGGATCGCGCCAGCGGCTACAAGGGAGCCAAGTCCAGGCGGTTCAAGTCTGCCAACGAGCAGGTCATGCACGCCATGCAGGACGCCTACAACGACAGGCGTACCCGCAAGGGCGACTTCCGGAAGCTGTGGATCCAGCGGATCAACGCTGCGGCCCGCCAGAACGGCACCACCTATTCGCAGCTGATCGCCGGTCTCAAGGCCGCCGAGATCGAGGTCGATCGCAAGATGCTGGCCGACATGGCCGTCAACGACCCTGCTGCCTTCAAACAGTTGGTCGACGCCGCCAAGGGCGCCTGATCGTCCGGTACGCAATGGAGCCGGTTCGCTCGCCACGCAATCCCAAGGTGGCAGAGGCGAGCCGGCTCAGTCGCGCCCGGGAGCGACGCATCAGCGGCCTCACCCTGTTGGAAGGACCCCACGTGCTGGCGGAGGCGATGGAGGCGGGTGCCGACATCCGGCGCATCTTCGCCCTGCCGGAGGACGCCGTGGCCGCCGAGACAGCCCGGCGCAGCGGTGCCGAGCTGGTGCTCGTCGAGCAGCCGGTGCTCGACCGGCTCGCCCCGACCGAGTCCCCGCGCGGACCGATCGCAGTCATGTCCATTCCACCGCCGGGAGAGGGGGATGGCGACGCCGTGTTCCTGGCCGTCACCGATCCGGGAAACGCCGGCACCATCATCCGTACCGCCGCCGCTTTCGGGCTCGACGTGTGCGCCGCCGAGGGAGCGGTGGATCTGTGGTCACCCAAGGTCGTGCGGGCCGGAGCCGGTTCCCACTTCCGGACGCGCTTCGTACGGGAGACGCCGACCGCCACCATCGCCACCGTGGTGGCCGGGGGAGTTGCCCCACGCGATCTGCCGTCGGTGCTGGTTGCGGAGCGGCGGTGGGCGGTCCTGGTCGGCTCGGAGGCGCACGGGCTCCCGGCGGACCTGGCGGACGCGGCCGAGGTCCGGGTGACGATCCCGATGCCGGGGGGGACCGAGAGCCTCAACGCCGCCGTTGCCGCCGCCATCGTCATGTACGAGCTGGCCGAATGGCGGGCTGGGTTTCCCGGCGCCGATCTCGCTAATGTCGCCACCCCGCCCTGAGGAAGGTATGGAGGAGTTGGAAACGGTCGTGGCTACCGCCCCCGAGCTGGTGGCGGCGGCCCGGACACTGGAAGAGCTCGAGTCGCTGGACGCCGATCTGCTGGGCAAACGATCCAAGCTGATGGAGCTGCAACGCTCGATCGGCGGTCTTCCGCCCGAGGAGAAACCCCGGGTGGGACAGGCGTTGCAGTCCGCCCGCGCCCGGATCGAGTCGGTGTTCTCGGAGCGTCGGGTCGCCCTCGAGATCGAAGCCGCCAATGCCCTGCTCGAAGGCGATCGGGTGGATGTGACCCTGGAGGCGCTGACGCTGCCACTCGGCGCCGCCCATCTGATCCAGCAGACCATCGACGAGGTGTGCGACATCTTCGTGGGTCTCGGATACCTGGTGGCCGAAGGTCCCGAGGCCGAGATCGGCTGGTACAACTTCGACGCCCTCAACACTCCACCGACGCACCCGAGCCGAGCCGAGTCCGACACCATGTATCTCGACTTCGGTGATCGTGCCGACGAGTCTTTGCTCCGGACCCAGACATCGCCGATGCAGGCCCGGTGGATGGAACGCCATCGGCCACCTGTCCACGTGGTGGTCCCCGGCAAGGTCTATCGCACCGACACCATCGACGCCAGCCACCTGCCGGTGTTCCACCAGATCGAGGGTCTGGCCGTCGACACCGACATCACCTTCAGCGATCTCAAGGGGACGTTGGCGCACTTCGCCCGCGAGTTCTTCGGCTCGGGCACCACCGTTCGGTTGCGTCCGCACTTCTTCCCCTTCACCGAGCCCTCCGCCGAGCTCGACGTGTCCTGTTTCGCCTGTGACGGGGGACAGACCGGATGCCGGGTGTGCGGCGGGGCGGGGTGGCTGGAGATGCTGGGATGCGGGATGGTCGATCCCAACGTGTTCGAGGCCGTGGGCTACGACCCGGCCCAGGTCACCGGCTTCGCCTTCGGGATGGGGGTGGAACGGCTGGCGATGGTGCGCCACGACATCCACAACATCCGTCACTTCATCGAGAACGACATCCGCTTCCTGAGGCAGTTCACATGAAAGTTTCACTGAGATGGCTCGCCGACTACATCGATCTGCCGACCCAGGACCCCGGCGAGATCCGCACTGCTCTCGCCTCGCTCGGCCACGAAGTGGAGGGCGTCGAGATCCTCGGCGCCGACTGGGCCGGGGTGGTGGTGGCCGAGGTGCTGACCGTGGAGCCGCACCCCAATGCCGACAAGGTCCGTCTGTGCTCGGTGACCACCGGCGGTGATCCGATCGCGGTGGTGTGTGGGGCATGGAACTTCGAGGCGGGGGCGATCGTTCCCTTCGCCGTCCCCGGCGCCGTCCTCCCGGGTGGCTTCGAGATCGGCCGGCGTGAGATCCGTGGCGTCCAGTCGAACGGGATGATCTGCTCGGAGCGGGAGTTGGGCCTGGGTGACGACCACGCCGGGATCCTGGTGCTGGAGTCCGACGCGCCGGTCGGGGTCGACTTCACCGAGTACATCGAACTGCCCGACGTGGTGTTCGACCTCGCCATCACCCCGAACCGCCCCGACGCCATGTCGATGATCGGCATCGCTCGTGACCTGGCGGCCTTCTACGGGGTGGCGTACCGAATGCCATCACTCGACATCGCCACGGTGGCGGGATCGCCATCGACGACGGTGACCATCGACGACCCTTCGGGGTGTCTCCGCTTCACCGCCCGTGAGGTTCGCAACATCGCAGTGGGGCCATCCCCGTTGTGGATGCGGCGCCGGTTGCGCGCCGCCGGGATGCGTCCCATCTCCAACGCCGTGGACGTCACCAACTACGTCATGCTCGAGTTGGGCCACCCGCTCCACGCCTTCGACGCCGACCGCATCGTCGGAGACCGGCTGGCGGTGCGCAGGGCATCCGCCGGTGAGAAGCTCGTCACCCTCGACGATGTGGAGCGCACCCTGGTCGCCGAGGACCTCGTGATCGCCGACGACTCCGGTCCCACCTCGATGGCCGGCACCATGGGAGGTGCCTCCAGCGAGGTCGGTGAGACCACCGGGCGTGTACTGATGGAGGCCGCCACCTGGGATCCGCCCACCATCATGTGGATGTCGCGTCGGCACCTGCTCCCCTCGGAGGCATCCAAGCGCTTCGAGCGCGGCGTCGACCCGATGCTCCCGCTGACCGCTTCCACCCGGGCCTGCAAGCTGCTGGTCGAGGTCGGCGGGGGCGAACTGCTCGACGGTGTGGTCGATGTGGTGGCGGTGGAACCGCGCATCCTGGAACTGTCGCTCCCGGTGGCCGAGGTGGCGCGCACCCTCGGGGAGGGCTTCGATTCCGAACGCATCGCCCGGCTGCTGTCCTCGATCGACATGGAAGTCTCCGGGAGCGATCCACTCGACGTGAAGGTCCCCAGTTTCCGGCCCGACATCACCCGGCCGATCGATCTGATCGAGGAGCTGGCGCGTCTGGCCGGCTTCGACAGTTTCGGCGACACGGTCCCGACCGGACCGGCCGGCGGACTCACGGTCGAGCAGCGTCGAACCCGTGCCCTGCGGACCGCGTTGCGCGGCGCCGGGCTTTCCCAGGCGGTGCATCTCAGTTTCATCGGGGCGGACGACCTCGACGCCTTCGCCTATCCGGCCGATCACGAGGCCCGGTCGGTGGTGACGGTGCTCAATCCGCTCCGCGAGGAGGAGTCCAAGCTGCGTACGTCGCTCCTGCCGGCGCTGCTCTCATCGCTCCGGTACAACCGGGCGCACGGTGCCCGTTCGGTTGCGCTGTTCGAAACGGGCAAGGTCTTCTTCGCCCGACCCGACAGAAACGACATCCGCATCCCCGACCAGCCCGACCGGGTGGGCTTCGCCATCTCCGGTCGGTTCGGGCCGGTCGAGCTCGACGGCTCGGCGCGGACCGCCGACGTGTACACCGCAACCGCGGTGTGGCGGGTGATGGCCCGGACGCTGCAGCTGTCCGAGGCCACCTTGCGTGCGGCATCCCGACCCGGATTCCACCCGGGACGCTGCGCCGAGGTTCTGCTCGGTGACGTGGTGGTGGGGGTGGTGGGCGAGATCCATCCCAGCACCGCCGCCGCCTACGACCTCGAGGGCAGGGTGGCTGCCGGCGAGCTCGATCTCGCCCCGATCGTGGCCGCCTCGCCCACGCCTCTCCTCGCCACCCCCAGCACGTTTCCCCCGGTCGAGTTCGACCTGGCCTTCCTGGTGGTGGTCGAGGCGTCGGCGGCCCGATTGGCCGACGTAACCAGGTCCGCCGGGGGAGAGGTCGTGGTGTCCGCCCGGGTGTTCGACGAGTACACCGGCTGCGACGACGGGCGCAAAAGCCTGGCGGTTCGCTACGAACTTCGTGCCTCCGACAGGACGCTCACCAGCGAGGAGGTCGCCCCCATCCGTCGGTCGATGGTGGAGGCGGCGGTGGCGATGGGCGCCGAGCTGCGGGGTGAGCTGTGAGCCTGCTGGCAATCTCGGACATCACCGCCGACCGGCTTGCCCAGATCCTCGATCTGGGACGGAGGATCAAGGCCGACCCTGACTGGTACCGCACCGCCCTGGCGGGTCGCTCGATCGGCCTGTTCTTCCAGAAGCAGTCGCTTCGGACCTGGGTCAGTTGCGACGTGGCCGCCATCCAACTGGGCATCCACCCCATCGTCATCCGCAACGACCAGACCGGGATGGGCTCACGGGAGACGCCCGAAGACGTCGGCCGGGTCCTGGAGCGCTATCTCGATCTGCTGGCGATGCGGGTGTTCGACCACGGGGACCTCGTGTCGATCGACACGGCCACGTCGGTGCCGGTGGTCAACCTGCTGTCCGATATCGAGCATCCCTGTCAGGCGGTGGCCGACATCATGACCCTGGCCGAACATCGCGACCCGAGGGGAGCGACGCTCGCCTACGTCGGCGACGGCAACAACGTGTGCCATTCCCTCATGCTGGCTGCGGCCATGGCCGGTGCCACAGTGCGGGTGGCGGCGCCGGCCGGGTATGAGCCGGATCCGGCCGTGATCGAGGCGGCCCGTCGCCACTCCGAGGTCGTCGTCACCAATGATCCCGTCGAGGCGGTCTCGGGTGCCGATGCCGTCTACACCGATGTGTGGGCATCGATGGGACAGGAGGACGAAGCCGCGCTGAGGCGTCGACACTTCGCCGGGTTCCAGGTCGATGAAGAACTCTTCACCAGGGCTGCCGCCGATGCCGTTTTCCTGCACTGCCTGCCGGCTCACCGTGGCGAAGAGGTCACGAACGAGGTGATGGAGCATCCCCGCTCGCGGGTCTTCGATCAGGCCGAGAACCGGCTGCACGCCTTCAAGGCGATCCTGCTCGCCGAACTGGGGTGATCGACCGGTCGCTCCTCGCCGATCATCCGGTCGAGGTCGCACCGCGCCTGCTCGGATGGCATCTGGTCAGCGAGCTGCAGGGGGTCACCACCTCGGTCGTGATCACCGAGGTCGAGGCCTATGCGCCCGATGACCCCGCCAGCCACTCCTTCCGAGGGGAGACTCCCCGGAACGCCTCGATGTTCTGTCAGGCCGGCACCTCGTACGTGTACCGCTCGTATGGGATTCACTGGTGTGTCAACGTCGTCACCGGTCCGGTGGGGCACGGGGCGGCGGTGCTGATCCGCGGCGGTAGGCCGCTCATCGGCGGCGACGTCATGGCACGACGGCGCCGACGTTCCGATCACCTCACCGACGGGCCCGGCAAGCTGTGCCAGTCGTTGGCCATCGACGGCTCGCACGATGGGCTCGACCTGGTGGAGAGCGGCCCTGATGCTCTTGGGGGTGTCTGGTTGCAGCCCGGGCCGGCGCCGGCTGAGTATGTCACAACCCCCCGTATCGGGATCACCCGCGCCGTGGAGCTGTCGTGGAGGTTCGTGGCGCTGGGCGGAGCGCCGGCGACCTAACCTGGCCGGAGCCATGCCAGCACAACAATCACATCTCGAGCTGCTCCTGCGCGGAGTCGACGTGGTCAAGCCGCCCGAGGCCCTGGCCGAGAAACTCGCCACGGGCAGGCCTCTCCGCGTCAAACTCGGCCTCGACCCCACCGCCCCGTCGGTGACGCTCGGCTGGGCGGTGGTGCTCCGTAAGCTCCGGCACTTCCAGGAGCTCGGACACATGGCGGTGCTGATCGTCGGCGACTTCACCGCCCAGGTGGGCGACCCGTCCGGGAAGAGCGAGACGCGCAAGCGGCTCTCCCGTGACGAGGTGTTGGGGTATGCCGAGTCGGTCCTCAGCCAGTTCCGCAAGGTGCTGCTGCCCGAGCCCCTTGAGATCCGGTACAACTCGGAGTGGCTCGCATCGTTCGACATGGGCGAGGTCCTCGAGCTGACGTCCAAGGTGACCGTCGCCCAGATGCTCGAGCGGGGGGACTTCGCCCAGCGCTTCGAGAAGAACAGTCCGATCTCGGTCATGGAGTTCATGTATCCACTTCTGCAGGGGTACGACTCGGTGGCGGTGGAGGCCGACGTGGAACTGGGCGGCAGCGACCAGTTGTGGAACCTGATGATGGGCAGGGTCATCCAGGAGCGCTACGGCATGGCTCCCCAGGTCGCCATGACCATGCCCCTCCTGCTCGGTACCGACGGCGTTCACAAGATGTCGCAGTCGCTTGGTAACTACATCGGCGTGGACGAGGCGGCGGAGGTCATCTTCGGGAAGACCATGTCGATTCCGGACGAGCTGATGACCCAGTGGTTCCTGCTGGCCGCGGACACCCATCCCGACGAGGTGGCCGCCATCTCATCACGGCTAACCGACGGCTCCGCTCACCCGGGAGTCGTCAAGCGCGACCTGGCTCGAAGGCTGGTGGCCCTGTACTGGGACGATGAGGCGGCGGTGGCGGCAGAAGAAGCGTTCGACCTGATCCACCGGCGTGGTGAGATACCCGATGACATTCCTGAATACACCCTCCCGCCGGATCCGACCATCTCATTGCCGTCGTTGCTGCGCGACGCCGGCCTGGCCGCCTCGGCCGGTGAAGCACGACGGCTGATCCAGCAGGGCGCCGTCAAGCTGGACGGCGAACGGCTCGACACCCTGGAGGTGGAGCGTTCGACGCTGGTCGGTGGTGCGCTCCAGGTGGGCAAGCGTCGGTTCGCACGGTTGGTTTGACACCCCTCGCAGGTGTGTTAGTGTTCACACTCCGCTGGTCGAGAGATCAGCCGCCGGTCACACGAACTCACGTTCACCGACCAGCAGCTGATTCTGGATCGGCAACGCCCTGAGCGTCCGCACGGACAGCGTCAGGTTCGAGCTTCGGCACCGAGCCTGCCCGCCGGAACGGATTTGCCAGGGGAGACCGAGAGTAAGTAGATTGCTCTTCGCCTGCCTCAAACTAGATCGCAGGCACAAACCGGGCTCCTTGACAACTGAACAGCGTGCCAAAAACCAGCATGCGCTACCGCGACGAACATCGGCTTGCCGGTGAGCGTCACGGAAGCAAAGCATCAAAGCTCGAGCGGAGAAACCCCCTGGGGTAACAAAACTCGGGACCAAATTGAATCGTGATTCCGATTCAACAACTGAGGGATGCGAACTAATCACTGACAAGATCAACCGAAGCCCGTAAGGGCTGAAGAAGAGAATGTACGTTGGAGAGTTTGATCCTGGCTCAGGACGAACGCTGGCGGCGTGCCTAATGCATGCAAGTCGAGCGACGCATATCTGATCGTAAGTGACGGTATGACGGAGCGGCG
>JBHJOH010000188.1:0-14642 GCA_050329955.1 Acidimicrobiia bacterium
GTCGAGGCCGAGGCTGCTGAGTGATGCCCGTTCGTACTCGGTGAGTGCCCGCTGGAAGGCGCCCGGCTCGACGCCGGAGCGGCCGAGGGCGCCGGAGACCGCCGGGTCGTCGGCATCCCCGATGGCGAGGAGCAGGTGCTCGGTGCCGACGTGGCTCTCCCCTCGGGCATCGGCCGCCGCCACGGCGGCCTTGACGACGTTCCGTGCCTCTCGTGTGAATCGTTCGAACATCAGTTCCTCCCATGCTTCTTGTGAACGGCCTGGCGGGAGACGCCGAGGGCGTCGCCGATCTCCTGCCACGACCAACCCTCGAGTCGGGCAGCCATCACGTGTTGGCGTTCCAGGCGGTCGGCGAGGCGTCTGAGGGCGGCTACCGCTCGGAGTCCCGCCGCCGGGTCGTCGCCGACCGCCGTGTGCATCATCTGGTCGGTGTCCATGGCTGTCAATCTAGGTTGACAGAGGTTTGCTTGTCAACCCGCGTTGACGGAAGGTCTCGTGTGGTTCGGTGGTTCTGATCGGCGGCTACGTTGACGACCATGTCAGATTGGCTGTCAGCCGCCTCGTCCCGGCGCCCGGATCACCCGTTCGTGGTCACCGCCTCCCGGCCCTGGTCGTTCGCCGAGGCCGAGGAGCGGGTGGCCACCCTCGCCGGGGCACTGCGTTCCCGCGACGTGGGGCCGGGATCGGTGGTTGCGGTGTGGGCGGGCAACGATGCGGACTCGGTGGCCGCCGTCTTCGGGGCATGGCGGGCGGGAGCGTCGGTGCTCCTTCTCAACACTCGCCTCACCGCGGCGGAGGCGTCGCTCCAGGTGGCCGAGGCCGGTGCCCACAACCTGCTGGGTGTGACACCACCCGATCTCGGGGTGCCCACCTTCGACCCCACCACGCTGGTCGGCGCCCCTGTGCCGGGTGCGGCGCCCAACCGCGATCGACTGGCCCTGATCGTCTTCACCTCCGGTTCCACCGGGCGTCCCAAAGGCGTCCGGCTCACGTTCGGCAACCTGGAGGCCTCGGCCGCCGGGTCGGCCGCTCATCTCGGGCACACCCCCGACGACCGCTGGCTGTGCAACCTGCCGATCTTCCATGTGGGTGGCCTCTCGATCCTGATCCGTTCGGCCCGGGAGGGCTCGACGGCGATCCTCGAACCCGGATTCGACCCGGTGCGGACGGCGGCGTTGCTCCGGGCCGGTGACGCCACGCTGGCGTCGCTGGTCTCGGTGACCCTGGCCCGCACCCTCGACGTGCACGTGGGTCGCTACAGCGGCGTGAAAGCTGCCCTCATCGGCGGTGGCCCGGTGCCACCCGACCTGGTGGAGCGGGCGTGGGAAGTGGGCATCCCCGCTCTCCCCACCTACGGCATGACCGAGACCGGCTCGCAAGTGGCCACCGCCCGGCCGGAAGACCGCAAGGTGGTGCCCATCCCCGGCGCCGAGATTCGGGCGGTGGATGGTCGCCTCCAGGTACGCGGCCCCATGCTGTCACCGGGCTATCTGGGCGAACCAGACCGGGCAGACGGGTCGTGGTTCGAGACCGGTGATGTGGGGACCGTGTCGGACGAAGGTGTGGTCGAGGTGCTCGGCCGGGCCGACGACGTGATCGTCACCGGCGGAGAGAACGTGTTCCCCGGCGAGGTGGAGGCGGCCATCCACAGCCACCCCGGGGTGGTGGAGGTGGTGGTGATCGGGGTGGCCGACCCGGTGTGGGGCGCCAAGGTCGTCGCCGTCTACCAAGGTGACGCCGCCCCGGGAGAACTGGAGCGGCATGTCCGCTACCGCCTGGCCGGGTTCAAGGTGCCGAGCGTGTGGCGGCGGGTCGACACGCTTCCCCGTCTTGCGGTCGGAAAGCCCGACCGCAAGACGGTCCGAAGCGCTGGTACGGCGACGGGGCCATGACCTGACCCCGGCCGCAGCCGATTCACGCCGGACTCAGGACGTGGGCGACCAGGTAGCCGTGAGCCCACGCATGTTGATCGACACCTCGGGCCCGGTGAACACTTCGACGCACAACGCATACGTCTGGCTCCCCTCGACCGTGTCGAATCCGGTCAAGGCGATCGTGTCAGCGATGAATGACGCCTCCGAGTTCTCGGCGGATCTCCAGAAGGTGGACCCCACCACTGTTCCCGCGCAGTCGTCGCGCCGAATCGAGATGTCGTATCGACCCTCACTTGCGGCAGTCTTCTCGAGATAGACGTGGGCGTTGAGGCTCACCGTCGAGTTCGTGATGGCAGTGGCGTCCACCGTGAGTGTCTCCACGATCTCGATGCTCGCATCCAACGGGGAGTTGAAGTCGACGACCTGTGACCCGGCCTGTCCAGCCGTTGCGGCGAACCGGCGCATGAACGCCGCCATCTGGCCGCGCGTGACGTTGTCGTCGGGGCAGAACAGGTCGTTGGTCGGCGGATTGCACCCGAGGGTGACTTCTGCCTCGGCGAGCCAGTTGATATCGGCCTCGAATACCGAGGTCTCGTCGTCGGTGAACGCACCTCCGGCGGCAACTACGGCTGTTGGGATCAACAGCACTCCAATGATGGCTCCGATGATGATGCGCCCTCGTGGCGCTCGTTTCTGCCGGATGTCCTTCATGGCACCCCACATCCTTCCGGGTTGGTCACTCCGGGCCCGTGTCTCGGGCCCCATGGCAACCCTACGCAGCGACACTTACAGTTGCCCTTCAGCCGGCCCCTGAGGCCGTCTCAGCGCCTTGACGGCCGGGCGGGGCTGCATGTTGGTGGCGACCTGCCCTCGGACACGGCGGGGTCGTATCGGAGGTCAGCGCTGGCGTCGTCCGCAGCCGGCGTCGTCATTGGTGGGGCGAGCCCCACCGGGGTTCCCGATTCATCTGCACATGGAGGAGGGCGACCGTGAGGCCGCCCTCCTCCGCGTTCACCCGGCGTCGCTCAGTCCTGGGCGGCCGCCACCTGGGCTTCCAGCTCCGGTGTGACCTCGGCCGGTCCCACCGAAGCAACCGTGGCCATGCCGCTCGCCGACCAGATACCGGTGAGGCTGGCGTTGACCAGATCGGCGTTCTCGTTCGAGAACCCGCACAGTCGCAGGACATGACTCCCTGCCGGGGCCGACACCACGCCGGTCACCGAGATGGGGGCGTAGTCGACGTCGCCATCGACCCAGAACCACGACCACAGGTTGGACAGCGAGTTGCCACCCAACGGGATCCCGGCGAACGAGGTCTCACAGCCGTCGAAGGACGTGTCGTCACCGTTCAATGTGAACCACATCGAGGCGTAGTCGTTCACCGGGCCCGGGAAGCCCGCCAGCAGCGTCCCCGACACGTGGAGATAGCCGTCGGCCGGTGCCTCGATGGCCAGCTCCAACAGCTCGACGTTGGTGGCCGAGAGCTCGGAACAGGTCGTGTCGCACGAAGCCCCGAAGATCGACGTCACGAAGGCGTTCGGATCACGCCCGTCGAGCGTGTCTGCGTTGTCCGCCTGAGCGGGCGTGCCATCCTCGGCGTCGACATACTGGGCGAAGCGACGCATGAATGCGGCCATCTGCCCGCGGGTCACCTCGTCCTCGGGACAGAACAAGGTGTTGTCGGGCGGGTTGCAGCCCCTGGTGACGCCGGACTCGGCCAGCCATTCGATGTCTGCCTCGAACACCGACGTGTCGTCGTCGGTGAACGTACCCCCCACTGCGAGCACCGTCGTCGGCACCAGCAACACACCCATGACCAGGCCGATGACCCACAGCCGTTTGCGATTGGCCTCCATGGAGGACCTCCCATCTCAGGGGGCTCGCTGTTCGAGCCCCACCTCTCGACGGTATCGCCATGGGTGCACTGTGCGGGACGCGTGTCACCTCCCGGCCGGGGCGGGGAGGTGACACACGCGGGATCGATCTCCCTGCTCGAGGCAGGGCTGGACTCACGAGCCGGGCTCACCGGCGGGGAGCTGAGGGCGGGAGTCGCTCTGGAGCACCCTGTCGAGTACCGGCGCCTCGGAGCCGATTCCGAAGGGAATGAACATCACGGTCAGGCGTGGGTCGCGGATCACGGACTCACTGTCGTTGTCCCAGTCGTGTCCTCGCATCTGGAATTCGTAGGACTCGCCGTTGACGGCCGGTTCCACGTGGTGAGCAGAGATGCTGCGGTCGTTCAGGGTACCGGCACACTCCTCGACGTTGAACAGGTCGGTCTCGTTACCGTCGACGTAGAGTCGGATTTCATCGACGGTGGGCCCAAGGCACGACATCCATGCGCCCCACATGACGACGAACGCTCCATCAGCGGGTGCCGTCACCGCCACGGTTCCGAGATCATCGAAGTCAGTGGTGAGACTGGTTCCATTGATGATGATGTCTGCGTCTCCACCCGTCGAACGGACACCGTTGAGCTGCGATGCCTGGAAACCATCGAGGGTGTCGGCGTCGCCGGAGGTTGCAGCATGGTCGGCTTCGGCCGGGGAGCCGTCTTCTGCGTCGATGTACTGGGCGAAGCGTTGCATGAACGCAGCCATCTGTCCGCGCGTGACGCCGTCTTCGGGGCAGAACTGGGTGTTGTCGGGCGGGTTGCAGCCGGCGGTGACGCCGGAAGCGGCGAGCCACTCGATGTTGGCTTCGAACACCGACGTTTCGTCGTCTGTGAAAGCGCCACCCGCTGCGATCACCGCGGTCGGAACCATGACCGCTCCGATCACGGCCGTGACGGCAAGTCGCTTGAGCCACTTTGCGGACAAGCGGAACTCGAGATCCTTCATGTTCTCTCCCTTGGTCGGATGTTTCCCCGGGTCCGACGTTCGAACCCCCTCTTCAACCATAGGCGGCACTACTTTCAGATGGCCTACGGGGAGGCCGGTCCCGGCGTCACCGACACGGTCACGGCTTAGATGGAACTCAGATGATGGCTTCGGGGTGAACCGGGCCTGGCGTCGGCCACTCCACGACCAGGGTCAGACGGCACCTCGGCGACTCGGCTTCGACTCAGTCCTGCTCGGGCTTCTGTCGCATGCGTTTTGTCTCCGAGCGGGCCTTCTTGCCCTCCACCCGCCGCTGTTTGGAGGCCCGGGTCGGTTTGGTGGCTCGCCGGGGGGTGGGGCGTTTCATGGCGTCGAGCAACCACTCCTCCAGGCGCTTGCGGGCGATGGCCCGGTTACGCCATTGCGAACGTGACTCGTCCGCCACCACGATCACCACCCCGCCGACGGCTCGACCGCCCAGCCGCGACAGCATCCAGGCCCGGGTCTCGGCGGGAAAGGCATCCGAGCCGGACAGGTCGTAACGCAGTTCGGCGCGGGTGTTGGAGCGGTTGGCGTGCTGGCCACCCGGGCCGCCCGACGGCCCGAAGCTCCAGGTCAGCTCCGAGGCGGGGATGCGATGGCGGCCGACCTCGAGGTCGTCGGCGAGGTCGGCCATGCCATCACCCCTCGTCTTCTTCGTAGTACTCGGCGCCCAGATGGGTGATGAGATCCTCGCCCATCCAGTGGCGCAGCGTGTTCTTCAACTTCTTCTGCTGGATGAAGATGTCGTTCTCGGCGTAGAGGCCGGGGGCGGCCTGGGGGCTCTTGAAGTAGAACGACAGCCACTCCTGGATGCCCTTCTTCCCGGCTCGGGAAGCCAGGTCCATGAAGAGCGCCAGGTCGAGCACGAGCGGGGCGGCCAGGATCGAGTCCTTGCACAGGAAGTCGATCTTGATCTGCATCGGATATCCGAGCCATCCGAAGATGTCGATGTTGTCCCAGCCCTCTTTGTCGTCACCGCGGGGCGGGTAGTAGTTGATCCGCACCAGGTGATAGAGGTCCTCGTACAGCTCGGGGTAGAGCTCGGGCTGCAGGATCTGCTCGAGCACACCCAGCTTGGAGACCTCCTTCGATTTGAAGTTCTCGGGGTCGTCGAGGACCTCGCCGTCGCGGTTGCCGAGGATGTTGGTGGAGTACCAGCCCTTGATCCCGAGCATCCGGGCTTTGAGGCCCGGGGCGACGATGGTCTTCATCAGCGTCTGGCCCGTCTTGAAGTCCTTGCCCACGATGGGGACGCCTTCGCGTTCGGCCAGCTCGATGATCGCCGGTAGGTCGACCGTGAAGTTGGGAGCACCGTTGGCGAACGGCACCCCGGTGGTGAGGGCGGCGTAGGCGTACAGCTGGCTGGGGGCGATGTCGGGCGAGTTGTCGCGCAGGCCCTGCTCGAACGCTGCCAAGCTCTCGTGCACTTCGGTGGGCTCGTGGTAGGCCTCGGTCGACCCGCACCACACCATCACCAGCCGGTCGCAGTTGTTGGCGGCGCGGAAGGTCTCGATGTCCTCGACCAGCCGTTCGACCGACTCCATGTGGTTGGCCGTTTCGTGCACGTTGTCGGTGTTTTCGAGTCTGCTCACCCAGCGGGACGAGAACACCGCTTTCATGGGCACGATGGAGCGCAGCTCCTCGCCCACCGCCTCCAGGTGCTCGGCACGGAGCACGCC
Organism: Acidimicrobiia bacterium; assembly: GCA_050329955.1. Taxonomy (GTDB): domain Bacteria; phylum Actinomycetota; class Acidimicrobiia; order Spongiisociales; family ZC4RG35; genus JAOUGY01. The sequence continues at coordinate 6,415 of JBHJOH010000188.1, forward strand.
CGCTCGCATCGCCGCGGCGTAGGCGTCCTCGGAGTAGGGATCCCAGCCGCCGAACACCAACTGGTCGAGCTGGGCGAGCGGCACGAAATCCTTGATGAGCGGGTTGCGATCGTCGGTCCGCTTGCCCAGCCGGATGTGGCCCAGCTGGGTGAGTGATCCGATCGGCGCGGCGAACCCGCTGCGGGCCGCCAGTACCCCTGCATAGAGGGTGGTGGAGACGGCCCCCATGCCCGGGGTGAGGATCCCGAGGCGACCCGAGGCGGGTTTGATGTCGATTGCGGTCACTGTTTCTCCCTGATCAATGAGCTGAGGTTAGGAGATCGGCGATGATCGGCCGTCGGAGAACGGCCCCGAGCCCGAGTCGGGGTTCAGGATTGCCCCCGGTACCATCGGTGAGGTGGAATCCACGAATGAGATCGTTCCCGGTGTCGACTTCGCCCTCCTCGCCGATGCTGTCCAGGTCCTGCAAGGCAAGTTGTACGTGCTGGGAGGCGGCTGGAACACCCTGTTCGTGGCGGAGTTCCCGGCTCGGCACCCATCGCTCGGTGTGGGTCTGAGGGTCCGGGTCCCATGGAGCTGGACCGATCGTCCGCTCAAGATCGGCATCGATCTCCAGGACGAGGACGGCGGCCGGGTGCTGCCCGGTGCTCCCATATCTCAAGTGGTGAAGGTGTCGCGTCCGATCGGGATGCCCGATGGCAGCGATGTGGTGCTCGCCCGATCGTTCACCTTCAACAACCTGGTGTTCCCCAGGTCGGGCAGTTTCTCGTTTGTGATCTCCCTCGACGACGACCCGACCGACCGGCTCCGGTTCACGGTGCTGGAAAGGCCGGCGTGACATGACCCGTCTTCCCATGTTCCCGCTGGGCAACGTGGTGTTCCCGTTCACGGCGGTGCCGCTTCGGGTGTTCGAGCCCCGCTACCAGGCGCTGCTCGACCTGGTGCTGGCCGGCGACCGCCGGTTCGGGATCGTGCTGATCGAGCGCGGGTTCGAGGTCGGGGGCGGCGACCATCGTTTCGACGCGGGCACCATGGTTGAGGTTGTGGCCAGCCAGGACCTCGATGACGGGCATCGTGCCATCGTCGTAGCCGGAATCCAGCCGATCCGTGTCACCCGGTGGCTCGAGGACGACCCCCACCCCTGGGCGGAAGTCGCGATGGTGGAATTGTCCGCCGCCCCCGACTCCGGCCGTCTCGAGGAGGCTTCCCGTCGGTTGGAACGGGTGCTGACCCTGGCCTCGGAGTTGGGCGCAGACGTATTCGACGGCCTCGATCTCGAAGTCTCCGACGACCCCCTGGCGGCCGCCTACCAACTCGCCGCCCTCACCCCCACCACCCCGCTCGACCACCAGCGGCTCATCGAAAGCCCCGATGCCACCACCATGCTCGAGCTGATGGCGGGCTTTCTGGATGAGCAGGCCGAGATGCTGCAGGCCCGGTTGGCGGGCGGATGACTGCGGCGCCGGCCGCGGTGATCTTCGACCTGGGTGGGGTGGTGTTCGAATCGCCCCTCGACGAGATCGCCCGGTACGAGGCCGAGTTCGATCTGGCGCCGGGCGTCGTCAACCGCACCGTGCACCACTCCGGTCAGGCCGGCGCATGGGCCCGACACGAACGCGGTGAGGTGGATCGCGTCACCTTCCTCGGCCTGTTCGAAGGTGAGCTCGCCCAGGCCGGAGCCGTCGTCGACGCCGAGGCGCTCATGCATAGGATCGACCGGTCGATCACACCCCGCCCGGTGATGGTCGCGGCCGTCCGGACCCTCCGAACGGCCGGGCGGTCGGTGGCAGCCGTCACCAACAACTGGACGCCGTTCCCGGCCGGGGGTATCCGCCTCGAGTTCGACGTCTTCGTCGAGTCCGTGGCCGAAGGAGTCCGCAAACCCGAGCCGGAGATCTACCGCCGTTGCTTGCAACGGCTCGGCGTCGAGGCCGCTCAGGCGGTGATGCTCGACGATCTCGGACCCAACCTGAAGCCCGCCCGCCAGATGGGGATGGCCACCATCAAAGTGACCGAGACCGGTCAGGCTTTGCGGGATCTCGAGGCGATCACCGGGGTGCGGTTCGCGGGCGTGAGTTCGGCATGAGCGATTTTGCGGGGTAGGGTCCTGATCGGTCCTGAGCATTGAGCTCGGGGCTTTGTCGATTCAGGAGGCAGATCCGTATGCCAGGACGGACCTACTCGCGCCGAACGGTGCTGAAACTCGCCGCGGCGGCCCTGCTCGTCCCCGCTCTTCCGGTGCGGGCACAGGAGTCGCCCCAAATTCGCTTCGTGTTCCCCCAGGACCCGTTGGTGACGCATTTCACCGACAGCTTCGGCGACGCCCGGTCGGGAGGGCGCGCCCACCAGGGCAACGACCTGATGGCGCCCAAGATGACACCCATCTACGCCATGGCGGCGGGCGAGATCACCATCATCCGTGACGGGGGCCGGGCCGGACGTTGGGTTGCGGTCGAGCATATGGCCGGGTGGGAGACCTGGTACATGCATCTCAACAACGACACCCCCGGCACCGACGACGGCAACGCCGGGTGGCATCACACGGTGCCGATCGGATTGGTCGAAGGATCCCGGGTGGCGGCCGGAGAGCTCATCGGATGGGTGGGGGACTCCGGAAATGCCGAGCCATCCAGCCCGCACACCCACTTCGAGCTCCACAAGAATGGGCGAGCCATCGACCCCTACACGTATCTCCGTGACGCCCACGAGCGGGCCCTCGCCGAAGTGGTGGCCGACGTGATGCCCGCCATCGGCGAGCTCATCGGCGAGATGGGATCGACTCCGCTTCGTCCAACGAAACCACTCGCCTGAGCAACTCGTCGACCGGGACGGCAGTGTCCACCACCACCTCCTCGGTCACCTGAGTGGTGGGGGGCTCACCCCCGTCGATCCAGATCACCCGGGAGACCCCGGCGCTGCCTACCGCCTCAGCCCACCCCGCCAGCACCGCCGTCCGGTCGGGCGCGAACGACCGCTCCCTGTCGTCGTCGGCCGCCTCTGTCACCAGCACGACCGTGAAGGCGTTGGTGCACGCCCCCTCCACGTGAGACGCATCCGACACATCCCCGGTCGCCACCTTGATCCCGAGCGCCTTCAGCCGCGGCCGCATCTCGGGGTCCGTGACGAACGCCCGCACCTCCTGATCGGTGTCGGCCAACGCCTCCACGATTCGAAACCCCAACGGCGTATCGGCCCCAACCACGATGACAGGCATGACGGAAGGGTAGGAGAGAGGAACGCAGAACGCAGAACGGACAACGCAGAACGCAGAACGCAGAACGCCGAACGCCCGAACCAGCACCCGCATGCCGAGGTGGGATGGCCGGGGCCGTCCTCGCCCAATTTCGCCCGCCGCTCCACGACGACGGCTTGAGGGCGGAGATCAAAGCGCAACTCGCAGACTGGCGACATCGAATTGGATTTCCGGGCGTTCTGCGTTCTGCGTTCTGCGTTCTGCCCGTTCTGCCCGTTCTGCCTGTTCTGCCCTGTGCCTTCCGCGGCTCGAGAACACCCCCCATCGCCCGCGATAGACTTTGCCGCTCACTTTCGCGAGCAGTGCCGGAGTCGTTGTGAGCACATCTTCCCGCTTTCCGCTGTACGACCCTTCGTACGAGCACGATGCCTGTGGGGTGGGCTTCATCGTGGCTCGTGACCGGGAGCCGAGCTACCGGATGACACGGCTGGCGGTCGAGTGCTTGAAGCGGCTCGACCATCGGGGGGCGAAGGCGGCGGATGGCACCGGCGATGGTGCCGGGCTGCTCACCCAGGTTCCCTATCGGCTTCTGGCCCGCGATCTGACGGCTCGGGGTGTCACTCCACCCGCCCCGGGGCGGCTGGGGGTGCTGATGGTGTTTCTTCCCCAGCAGCGGACCGATCGGGCGCGCGGGATCGTGGCCGAGGCGCTGGTGGAGGAGGGCTTCGAGTTCCTGGGCTGGCGGCGGGTGCCGATCGACCCGGGGGTGCTGTCGCGGCGGGCGGTCGAATCCCTCCCGATCATCGAGCAGGCGCTGGTCCGCCCCGACGACGACCTCGACTCGGATGGGATCGAGCGGGCGCTGTATCTGGCCCGGAAGCGGGCCGAACGGTACATGGGGGACTTCGAGCACTTCTCGATCTCCTCATCGTCGGCGCGGACGGTGGTCTACAAGGGTTTGTTCACCGCTGCTCACATCGCCAACTTCTTCTGGGATCTGGATGATCCCGACTTCGAGACCACGTTCGCCATCTTCCACCAGCGGTACTCCACCAACACCTTCCCGAGTTGGGAGATCGACCAGCCGTTCCGGGCGATCGCCCACAACGGCGAGATCAACACGGTCCGCTCCAACCGGGTGTGGATGCAGGCGAGGGAGAAGCAGGGTGCCTCCACGTTGTGGGGTGAGCGACTCGCCGACCTGTCGCCGTGGCTCCAGCCCGACCAGTCCGACTCTGGCAGCCTCGACAACGTGTTCGAACTGCTGCTGCGCTCGGGGCGGTCGGTGGACCATGTCAAGGAGATGCTCATACCCGCCGCCTGGGAGAACGTGGCCGACCTCGACCCCGAGTTGCGCTCGTTCTACGAGTACCACGCCTTCTTCGGCGAGCCGTGGGACGGCCCGGCTGCCATAGCCGCCACCGACGGGATCTCGCTGATGGCCGGCCTCGATCGCAACGGCCTGCGCCCCGCCCGCTACACCATCACGCCAACGGTGCTGTTGGTGTCGTCGGAAGCGGGCGTCTGTCCCGAGGAGGAGGCGCGTGCCACCCGCACCGGCCAGTTGGGTCCGGGAGAGACCATGATCTTCGACGGGGTCACCGGTGAGATCCGTTTCTCCGATCTGGTCAAGGCGGAGCTCGCCGCCGGCGCCCCGTACAGCGAGTGGATCTCGACCGAAACCCTGTACGTGCAGGATCCGTTCGACCGGGTCGGTCCCGAAGGGTGGGATCCAGAGCGGATGTGTCGGGTGTTCGGCTACACGCCGGAGGAGCGGCGGCTGATCCTGGCCGAGATGGCCGAGGGCAAGACCCCCACCGGGTCGATGGGCTCGGACACCGCCCTGGCCGCCCTGGCCGAGGAGCCGCGCCGGCTCACCCAGTACTTCCAACAGGCCTTCGCCCAGGTGACCAACCCGCCGATGGACTCGATCCGTGAGCACCTGGTCATGTCGTTGCGCACCTACATGGGACGCCGCGGATCGATGCTGGAGGAGACTCCGCAGATCGCCCACCTGGTGCAGTTGGCCTCGCCCATCCTGTCGCACGCCGAGCTTATGACCATCGTGGATTCGCCCCGCTTCAAGGCGCACTGGGTGGCGGCGGTGTGGAGAGCCGAGCGGGGACCGACCGGCATGGCGGAGCGTCTGCGTCAGGTGTGCGAAGAAGCCGCCGAGGCGGTGGCCAACGGTTCGCAGATCGTGGTGCTGTCGGACTGGGAGGTCGACGAGTTCCTGGCACCGATCCCGATGATGCTGGCGGTGGGGGCGGTCCACCACCACCTCATCGACAAGGGCATTCGGATGCGGGCTTCGATCGTGGCCGTGAGCGGAGAGGCCCGCGACTCCCACGACCTCGCCTGTCTGATCGGAACCGGGGCCTCGGCGGTCAACCCCTATCTCGCCATCGAGCAGGTCCGCCAGCTGGCCGAGACCGACGAGATCCATGTCGAACCGGTGGTCGCACAGGAGAACTACCGGTCGGCGCTGCAGACCGGGCTGCTCAAGATCATGTCGAAGATGGGCATTTGCACCGTGTCGGCGTACCGGGGCAGCGAGCTGTTCGAGGCGCTCGGCCTGGAAGACGAAGTCATGAATCTGGCGTTCCGCAACACCCCGGCCCGGGTGAAGGGTCGCAGTCTGGCCGACATCGCCTCCCGTGTCCTCGAGCTTCACGGCCGCTACGCCGCCGGGGAGGAGTTCGTGGGTGGCTTCTACAAGCAACGTCGGGGCGGCTCCTTCCACATCACCAGCCCGGCGGTTGTGCTGGCGGTGCAGAAGGCGGTTCGCTCGGGCGACTACGAGGACTGGCGGGCCTATCTCGACAAGGTCGAAGACCGCCCCCCGGCTCAGCTGCGCGATCTGCTCGCCTTCGTCGACCGACGACCCGTCTCGATCGAGGAGGTGGAACCCGCCGAGCGGATCATGCGGCGCTTCGTGACAGCCGCCATGTCGCACGGGGCCGTTTCGAAGGAAACGCACGAGGTGCTGGCCGAAGCCATGAACCAGGTGGGTGCCCTCTCGAACTCCGGTGAGGGCGGCGAGGACGCCGAACGGTTCGGGACGTCACGGAACTCGGCGATCAAGCAGGTGGCGTCGGGCCGCTTCGGCGTGACCCCCGGGTATCTGGCGTCCGCCGAGGAGCTGCAGATCAAGATGGCTCAGGGGTCGAAGCCGGGAGAGGGTGGCCAGATCCCCGGGTTCAAGGTCACCGAGGAGATCGCCCGGCTGCGCCACACCGAACCGGGTGTGAGCCTGATCTCTCCTCCGCCGCATCACGACATCTACTCCATCGAGGACCTGGCGCAGCTCATCTACGACCTGAAGGCGTTCAAGTCGACCGCCCGGGTGTCGGTGAAGCTGGTGTCGGAGCCCGGCGTCGGCACGGTGGCGGTGGGAGTCGCCAAGGCCCGGGCCGACGCCATCCTCATCTCCGGCGCCGACGGGGGGACCGGAGCGTCACCGCTCGAGTCGATCAAACACGCCGGTTCCCCGTGGGAGCTCGGCATCGCCGAGGCGCATCAGACCCTGGTCGCCAACGGGCTTCGCTCGGTGGTGGCACTGGAGACCGACGGCGGACTCCGCACCGGGAGAGATGTCGTGATAGCGGCACTTCTCGGGGCGGAGCGGTTCGGCCTCGGCACCCTCCCGTTGCTGGCACTTGGATGCAAGATGGTGCGTCAGTGCCACCTGAACACCTGCCCGGTGGGCATCGCCACCCAGCGCGAAGACCTGCGGGCGAAGTTCACCGGCGGCGCCGAGCAGGTGGTCACGCTGCTGCGGCTGATCGCCGAAGAGGTCCGCCACCACCTGGCCGCACTCGGAGCGCGCAGCCTCGGCGAGCTGATCGGGCGCGCCGACCTGTTGCGCCCCATCGACCACCCGATGGCCGAGAGCCTGGCCGGTCTGCTGGTACGCGCCGAGGGTCGACTGCGGCATCCGGGTTTCCGCAAGATGGAGCTGTCGACGCTGTCGGAACGTCTGGTGGCCGATCTGGTCGACGCCATCGAGCAACGTCGGCCCGCCACCGTGTCGTACCCGATCTCCAATGTCGACCGCACCATCGGCGCCCGGGTGTCCGGCGAGATCGCCACCCGCTACGGCGACGAGGGATTGGACGAGGGAACACTCGACATCCGGCTGTCGGGCATCGCCGGTCAGAGCTTCGGCGCCTTCCTGTCGAGAGGCGTGGTTCTCCGCCTCAACGGAACCGCCAACGACTACATCGGCAAGGGCATGGGCGGGGGACGCATCGTGGTGTCGCCCCGGCGCGGTGACGGCTCGGCGGCTCCGCAGGCGGGTGGTAACGCCTGTCTGTACGGTGCGACCGGGGGAGTGGCGCTGCTGGCCGGGGCGGTGGGGCAGCGCTTCGCCGTCCGCAACTCGGGTGCGGTGGCGGTGGTGGAAGGGGTGTCCGACCATGCCTGCGAGTACATGACCGGCGGCACGGTGGTGATCCTCGGCCCGGTGGGACGCAACCTGGCGGCGGGCATGACCGGCGGGGTGGCCTACATCTGGGATCCCAACGTCACCCTCAACCGCTACATCGCCGACACCTCGCCCTCGATGCGTCGGCCCCTCGAGACCGAGGCGATGGAGGTTCGGGCTCTGGTCGAGGAGCATTTCCGGGAGACGGGGAGCCCCGTGGCCGAGCAGTTACTGGCGGTGTGGGACCGGCAGATCGACCGGTTCTGGGTGTTGCGAGCGAGTAGGCCGGTCCGGATGGCCGAGCCCGTCGCCGAGGCCGAGATGGCACCGGTGTAGGCCGTCGATGCCCAGGGGGGGACGACTATCCCCAGGGGGGACGACCCCCCTTCGACCCCCCGCCGGTGCTGGTTCCGTGCTGATCGCGTGCTTGGCCGGGGGTGTGAAAGTGCTCCCGTCGGGCTGTTGCCACGTTCCCGATTCCGGGCCTCCGGCCTCCGGCCTCCTGCTTCCGGCGTTCTTCTGATGCCCAGGGGGGACGACTATCCCCAGGGGGGACGACCCCCCTTCGACCCCCCGCGGCTGTGATGCCCAGGGGGGACGACCCCCCTT
>JBHJOH010000189.1:0-2438 GCA_050329955.1 Acidimicrobiia bacterium
CGACCACCCAGCCCGGGAGCGCCACCACCACCACCGGGGTTCCGAGCGGCGATTCCACCACCACCACGATCGCCGGCGGGCCCACCATCACGACGGCCCCGCCCGACGGGGATACGACCACCACGAGCTCAACAGTCGACGACCAGCCGACCCTGACCGTAGGAGGAGAGGACCCGCCCATCGAAGGAGCCGGCGAAGGAGCCGGCGGGCCCGTCGAGATCGACCGGGGAGGGCTGATCATCACCAGCGACGGCGACGTTTCGATCTCGCCGTCGCAGCCCTCCGTGAGACTGACCATCGGACCGCTGGAACGGCTGGCGGTGTCGTTCGGGACCGCCACCGAAACCCTCCGGTCAACCATGCTGCCGGCGCTGGCGTTGGGGGCCTTCGCCGCCATGCTCGTGATCACCCTGTTCGAGCAGGCACGCCGAGAATGGATTCAACGATTGTCGACGTTGTTCGGACGCTTTCCCCAGACTTTTCAACCACTGTGGATGAGTTTACGTTCACGGGTAGCGCACAGGTCGTGAACCAAGTATCGGCACGGTTCCCGGAGGCTTGAGCCCGCCGCGATCACATCGGGCGGTAGTCTCGACTCCGTGACAGTCGGCGATCGGTTCCTCGACCACCTGGCGGCGGCGATACGGATTCCCACCGTCTCCCACGATGAGCATGCGGCCGTCGATCAGGTCGCCTTCGACCAGTTCCGGGCGTTCCTCGAGCACACCTATCCGGCCACGTTCGCCCGACTCGAAGTCGAGGCCTTCTCGACTCACGCACGCCTTCTCACCTGGAACGGCAGCGACCCCCAAGGACCGGCGCTGGTATTGATGGCGCACCAGGACGTGGTGCCCGTCGAGGACGACTCGACATGGTCACAGCGGCCCTTCGAGGCCACCCGCACCGCCACCCACCTGATCGGACGGGGTGCCATCGACGACAAGGGATCGCTCATCGCCATCCTGGAAGCGGTGGAAGCACTGCTGGAAAGGGGAACCGACCTGCGCCGGACGCTCATCCTGGCGCTCGGCCACGACGAGGAACGGATGGGGGCCGACGGCGCCGGAGCGATCGCCTCCGCCCTCGCCCGGCGCGCGATCACAGCCGACCTGGTACTCGACGAGGGCGGGTTCATCACCGAAGGCGTCGTCCCCGCCACCCGTCGCCCGGTAGCGCTGGTCGGTGTTTCCGAAAAGGGCTATCTCGATGTGGAGCTGAGCGCCAGTGCCGCTCCCGGGCACTCCTCGGCCCCACCGCGGGTGACCGCGGTGGGTGCAGTGGCGGCGGCGGTGGCGGCGTTGCAGTCCAATCCGCTCCCCGCCCACATCGAACGCCAGGCGGCATTCTTCGCGGCGGCGGCCGGAGCCGCCCGCCCACCTCTGCGACAGCTCATCGCGGCACTCCCCCGGCTGGGACGACTGGCCGAACGTTTGTTGGCGAAGCGCCCCAGCACCGATGCCCTCATCAGGACCACCACCGCACCCACCATGATCGAAGGTGGAATCAAGGCCAACGTACTGCCGTCGTCGGCCCGGGCGCTCGTGAACTTCCGCATCCTCCCCGGCGACACCACTGGCACCGTGATCGACCACGTGCACTCGGTGGTGGGCGACACGGTGACCATCACCCCCCACCTCGGCTGGGATGCCGCCCCGGTCTCGGACACGACCTCCGCCGGCTACCGGGCACTGGAAGAGACCATCACCGAAGTGTTCCCCGACGTGGTGGTGGCACCCTGGATCGTGATCGGCGCCACCGACGCCAGGTACTTCTCGGCGGTCTCCGACACCGTCCTGCGGTTCCTGCCGTTCCGGATGGACCAGGCCGAGCTCTCCGGCTTTCACGGCGACGACGAGCGGATCCGACTCGCCGACGCCGAGCCCGCCGTCAGGTTCTATCGACGGCTCATCGAACGGATGTGCCTCTAGGCTCGACCGATGGAACCGGAGGCGTGCTGGCGGCTGATATCAGAATCGCCCGTGGCAGTGTTGTCGACCGTGCGGGTAGACGGCGGACCCCGATCGGTTCCGGTGGTCTTCGGGGTCACCGACGACCGGCGGCTGGTGACGGCGGTCGACCACAAACCGAAGTCGACCCGAGCCCTCCGACGCCTCGACGACATCGCCGCCGAACCCCGGGTGACGTTGCTGTGCCATCACTACGCCGACGACTGGACCGAACTGTGGTGGGTCCGCGTCGACGGAACAGCCGAAGTCACGGACGATCCCGATCCCGCCGTCCGCCAAGCCCTCACCGACCGGTACCCCCAGTACACCGAGCAGCCCCCCGCCGGACCGTGGATCCTGATCACCCCCCGCAACGTCACCGGTTGGCAGGCTCAATAGATTCTGTCCCCCACGCAGTGCAGTGGAGGAAGGGGTCCGTCCGGCGCGAGCTCGAGGGGGACAAAGCTGTTCACGCTTGCTGGAGATACTCGG
>JBHJOH010000190.1:0-10902 GCA_050329955.1 Acidimicrobiia bacterium
CCCTGGACGATGCCGCCCTGGCGGACCCCAAGGGCGTTCACCCAGGTCAGCAGCCAGATGGCGGACAGTGCCGTCACCGCCGCCAGCAATGGCTCTTCCGAGATGGCCGGGAAGAACACGCCCAGGTATCCGGCGAATGCCACCGCGATGGCGGCGTTGCCGGCCCACACGGCGATCCAGTAGCCCCAGGCGGTCTGGAAGCCGATGAAGTCACCGAACGCTCTCCGGCTGTACTCATAGGGTCCACCGGTTCTGGGATAGGTCCGCCCCAACCGGGCGAACACCAGAGCCAGCAGGACCGCTCCCGCCGCGGTGAACAGCCATCCCACCAGGCTGATCCCGCCGAACTCGGCCAACGCCGCCGGGAGTAGGAAGACACCCGACCCGATCATGTTGCCCACGACCAGGGCGGTTGCCAGCCACAGCCCCAATGCCCGAGGCTTTGTTGTCATGAGACCCACCTCCTTAACGAAGTCTCCCGTCGAGTATCTCGCTCGGTGTGGGCCGGGTCCAGGGGCGGAAGGCGGTTCTGGGGGCCGTTCGTCGGGCAAGCGGTGGCTTTTGGCGGTGAGTGCGGGCCGTGTCGGCGCCATAGCGTGAGGTCGGGCCGGTATCGAGCCGGGAACACTCGTGGAGGACAACGTCATGAAGGACTTTCTGCGTATCGCCGATCTGTCCCCCGGGGATGTCGAGTTGCTGCTCGATCTCTCCGACGAACTGCGGACCGACCCCTACCGCCACGACCGGCTTCTCGCCGATGAGTCGGTGTTCGCCTACTTCTCGAAGCCCTCGACGCGGACGAGGGTCTCCCTGGCGGAGGCCGTCGCCCGTCTCGGGGGACAGATCCAGTTCTTCGGGCCCAACGAGCTGCAACTGGGGCGGGGCGAGACCATCGAGGACACGGCGGCGGTGGTGTCGCGCTACGCCAAGGTGCTCATCATCCGCACCTTCAGTCACTCCGAGGTGATTCGTTTCGCCGGGGCCGCCACCGTTCCGGTGGTCAACGCTCTCACCGATCTACACCATCCGTGCCAGGCGTTGGCCGATCTCATGACGATCCGGTCACGCCGCGAGAAGCTGCGCGGCACCCGCATCGCCTATCTGGGAGCGGGCAACAACGTGGCGCACAGCCTCATGGAGGCCGGCGCCCTGGTGGGGGCGCACATCGTGGTGGCCACCCCTCCCGCGTTCGCGCCCGACCCACTCATCACCGCCGAGGCCGAACGGCTGGCGGCACACCACGGAGGCTCGGTCAGGCTCACCGATCACCCCGCCGAAGCGGTGGCGGGCGCCCACGTCGTCTACACCGATGTGTGGAGGTCGATGGGTGACCCCGAAGACACCGCAGTTGCCCGGAAGGCGCTGCTGGTCCCGTTCCAGGTGAACGAGAGGCTGATGGCGAAAGCCGACCCCGATGCACTGTTCATGCACTGCCTTCCGGCCCATCGCAATGAGGAGGTGACCGACCAGGTGCTCGACGGTCCCCATTCGGTGGTGCTCGATCAGGCCGAAAACCGGCTCCACACCGAACAAGCACTGATCGTGGCGTTGCTGGGCGGCATGCTGGTGGGGAGCGGGTCATGAGGCTGCTCATCGCACTCGGGGGTAACGCCCTCTCGCCCCGCCGGCAGCCCTTGGAGTTCGAGGTGCAACGGTTGGCGGCCGAGCGGGCCGCGCGGGCCCTGGGTCCGGTGTTGGCCGCCAATCGGGTGATCCTCACCCACGGCAACGGTCCTCAGGTCGGCCTGCTGGCGTTACAGGGGGCGGCATTTCACGACGTGGAGCTGTACCCGCTCGACGTGCTGGTGGCGGAGACCGAGGGGATGATCGGCTACATCCTGGAAACAGCGATCGACCGGGTCTTCGAGGGCGACATCCTGACCATGCTCACCCGCACCGTGGTCGACCCTGCCGACCGGGCTTTCGACTGGCCCACCAAGCCGATCGGGCCCGTCTACGACGACGTGGACGCCGCTCAGATCCTGGCGGGTGAGCACCGCTGGGCGCTGGCCCAGGACGGGGACGGTGTTCGTCGTGTGGTGGCGTCGCCGGAGCCGCAGGGGATCGTACAAGCCGATCTGATCGGGCGACTGGCCGACCAGGGTGTGCTGGTCATCTGCGCCGGAGGAGGCGGGGTGCCGGTGGTCGATCACGATGGTTGGACCGAGGGTATCGAGGCGGTGGTCGACAAGGACCTGGCTTCGGCGCTGCTCGCCCAGCTCATCGGCGCCGAGATGTTCATCAGTCTCACCGACGTGCCTGCCGTCGTCGACAGATGGGGCACCGACCGGGCTCGGCAGATCAAGCGGGCCGCACCGGATCAGTTGCGGTCGAGGTCGTTCGCGCCCGGTTCGATGGGGCCGAAGGTCGAGGCTGCGTGTCGCTTCCTCGAAGCCACCGGCGGTACCGCTGGGATCGGCCGTCTCGAGGATGCGGCCGAGGTGGTGGCAGGCACCGTCGGAACCAGGGTGACGTCCGAACCCGGCATCGAGTTCTACGAATGAGGTAGTGCTTTCCCCTCTTGGTCGGCGGCCGACAGGTCAGCGGATGCCCCCCGTGCGAGGAAGGTGCCCTGATGAAGACGGCAACGGTCACCTACGATCGCGTGCACGGTTGGTCCGGACCGCTTCCGGCACTGGATTCCCCGTCGACGCTCGTCCTCGTGTTCGCCGCCGCCGACTACTTCGACCACCCCGCTCCTTTTGCGGACCTCAGCGCCGCCTACCCGTCGTCGGTCGTGGTCGGGTGTTCCGGCGCCGGTGGGGTCCTGGGAGACCGTGTGCTCGACGACCACGTCGTGGTAGCGGTGTCGTCCTTCGACAACACCGTGCTGCGGTCGGCGATGGCCGTCATCGAGGATCCGTTGGAGTCCCGGATGGCTGGAGCCACCATCGCCAAGCAGCTGGTGGCGCCCGATCTGGTCGGTGTGCTCGTGCTGTCGGAAGGCCTGCTGGTGAACGGGTCGGAGCTGGCCAGAGGGCTCACCTCGAACCTCGGTACTTCGGTTGTCATCACCGGTGGGCTGGCGGCGGACCCCGCTCGGTTCGAACGCACCTGGGTGCTGGCGGGCGGTGTCCCAACAGTGGGAGCGGTGTCGGCGGTTGGCTTCTACGGTGACGCCGTACAGGTCGGTTACGGGTTCAAGGGCGGGTGGGACATCTTCGGTCCGCAGCGCCGCGTGACCAGGTCGACGGGAAACGTGGTCTACGAACTCGACGGTGAGCCGGCCCTGGATCTCTATGAGCGCTACCTGGGCGAGCTGGCGAGTGAGCTACCCGCATCCGGTCTGCTCTTTCCGCTGGCGGTGTGGTCTGAAGACCCGGCCGACCAGGTGGTACGTACGTTGCTCGCCATCGACCGCCAGGCCCGCAGCATCGTGTTCGCCGGCGATGTGGAAGAAGGTTCATGGGCCCAGCTCATGCAGGCGAACTTCGATCGGCTGGTCGAGGGCGCCGAGGGAGCCGCCACCATGGCGACCTTCGGGGTGCAACCGGGTTGCGAGTCCCTCGCCGTCGCGGTGAGCTGTGTCGGTCGCAAGCTGGTCCTGGGTGAGCGTGTCGAGGACGAGGTCGAGGCGGCACACTCTGTGCTGGCCCCGGGTGCCACCCAGATCGGCTTCTACTCCTTCGGCGAGCTGTCGCCCAGCGGGCTGGGGCGCTGCGATCTCCACAACCAGACCATGACGATCACCGCGATCTCGGAGCGATGATGCACAAGGTTCTGGCCCGACAGCTCCGACGCCTCGGCCTGGATGGCGACACGCCACCCGATCCTGACACCTGGCGTGAGATGCTGGCGGCGGTCGAGCAGTCCTACGAGGACGCCGACAAGACCCGATACCGGCTGGAACGCTCGCTGTCGATCAGCTCCGAGGAGAGCCGCCACCACGCCGATCGCCAGACGGCGCTCGTCCGCTGCGCCCAGGTGCTGCTGGCGCAGGAGTCGGAGTCGCCCGAGACCGACGCTTTGCTGGCGCTGCTGCCCGTCGTCGACGTCCCGGGCGCATGGATCATCCGAGATGCCGACACCACCGAGGTGGTTGCCTGTGTGGGCGAGGCGCGCCCCGGCGCATCAGAGGGACCGTCCCCTTCGCTCGAGGCCATGCGGGTCCCCATCCTGGTTCGGGATCAGCGGCGTGGCACCCTCGCCCTGTTGGCACGAGCGGACCGCGCCTCGTGGAGGGCCGCCGACGTGGAGCTGCTCGGAACGGCCGCTGCCATGGTCGGCGCCCATTGGGCACAGGTCGAGGCCCGGGTCAGGTTGGAGTCCCTCATCGAGTCCAAGGACCGCTTCGTCACTTCGATCAGCCACGAACTACGGACGCCGCTGACCGGGGTGATCGGGTTCGCCCAGGTGCTCCAGTCGCGTTGGCATGCGTTCGATCAGGAGGAGGCGCGGGAGGTCATCGACCTGATCGTCACCCAGAGTGAGGACGTCGCCGGGCTGGTGGAGGATCTACTCGTGGTGGGACGGGCCGACATCGGAAAGCTGCGGTTGCATCCCGAGTTCGTCGACCTCCGTCAGCAGGTGGAGCTGGCGTGCGGCCGGCAGATCGATGGCCGGGGGCTGTTGTTCGAGGGACACGGCGTGGCCTACGCCGACGCCGCCCGGGTTCGCCAGATCGTGCGCAACCTGGTGTCGAACGCCGAGCGCTACGGCGGGGACCGGATCCGGGTCAGGATTGCGAAGGACGTTGACCGGGTTCACCTCGAGGTCCGCGACGATGGCGGCGGTGTGCCGCAGGAGGCGGTCGAGCGCATCTTCGAGGCGTTCGAGTCGGCCCATGACACGCTCACCCAGCCGGGGTCGGTCGGTCTGGGGCTGTGGGTGGCGCGCAGGCTGGCTGACTTGATGAGTGGCAACCTCGAACACCGCCGCGAGCACGGCGAGACGGTGTTCTCGCTCACGCTTCCCGTTGCCGTTGCGCGGCCAGATATGCCTCACCCCGTCGGGACAGTCGATATCCCACGGGGCAACTGACGGTCAATCCCATGTTCTTGAGTTTGCGAACATCCAGCTTGAAGGGCTGGGTCTCGCGCCCGAACGTCTCGGCGAGGTCCGGAGCGCGCCGTTCGGGGTTGGACTCGATCGCCTCCAGGTAGCTGGCGGTCCAAGGTCCATGCGAAGAAGAGCGATCGAGTCGATCGAGTCTTGCCGTGATGGCGGCGATGGCTTCGGGGTCCAATGCGTCGTCATTGGCTAGTTCGGTGCGGGGGTCGGGCTCCGGGAGGTGTCGGAAGGCAATCCGGAACACCGGCTGGCCTTCTTCGCCTCGAAGGTCGCCGACCAGTGTTGTGGCATCGGCGTAGCCGGCCCGGCGGGCGTCGGCATCGGAGATCCGCTCAGGGGCGACCTCGTCCACGGTGTCCACCGCCAGTCGCCCAGCTGCCGTCCGGTAGGTCCGCCCGGCAAGCACCTGGGATCGTTTCCATCGCCGAAACGTGACGGTCACCTCGCCCCGTTCGATCGGTTCCCAGAACCTCTTCTCGATCAACATGGCGCCATTGTGCCCGGAGCTTCGGGACGGTCGGCCAGGATCGTCCCAATATTTGCTCAACGACGATTGAGGCAATAGTGTGGCGTCGTGCAGCAGATCGAACGGGTTCGCGTCCACGCCGCTCTCGGCGATGAACACCGGCTGGCGATGGTCGACGCCCTGGTTGCCGGAGACCGCACGCCCGGAGATCTCGCCCAGGAACTCGGACTCGCCACCAATCTGTTTGCCCACCACGTCAAGGTCCTCGAGGAAGCCGGCCTCATCGAGCGGCGGATGTCAGAGGGCGATCATCGGCGCCGCTACCTGGTGCTGTGCCACGCCACCCTGCGGGCCGCCGGAGTGGCCCCTGTCGTCCTTCCGAAACGAGCAGTGTTCGTGTGTACCCACAACTCGGCGCGCTCCCAATATGCCGCCGCCGCCTACGAACGGATCACCGGTGCGTCGGCAGCCAGTGCCGGCACGCAGCCGGCAGCGAGGGTGCACCCGCTGGCGGTGGAAGTCGCCGCCGAACGGGGACTGGACCTTTCCCGATCCGCACCGGCCGGCTACGAAACGTTGGAAGTGGACTTCGATGTGGTGGTCTCGGTGTGCGACCGGGCCGGAGAAGCCGACACGCTGCCTCCCGGCGAGCACGTCCACTGGTCGGTGCCCGACCCGGTAGCCGTCGGTGACATCGAGGCGTTCCGGCGTGCCTTCGACGATCTGGACCGGCGGCTCTCGGCGTGGACCGGCTCCAAATGAAGCGCGAGTTCCTCGCCGAAGGACTCGGGACCTTCCTGCTGCTGTTCATCGTGGTTGGGAGTGGCATCTCGGCACAACGTCTGGCACTCGACCCTGCCGTCGCCCTCTTCGCCCATGCGATTGTGGTGGGGGCCGGGCTGGCAGTGTTGATCATCGTGTTCGGACCGATCTCCGGGGCCCACTTCAACCCGGTGGTGACCGTGTCGCTGTGGCAGGCGCGCATCGTGGGGCCGGCCGCAGTGGTGCCATACATCGCTGCCCAGCTGGTCGGAGGTGCCGTCGGCGTGGTCCTCGCCAACATCAGTTTCGGCGCCACCGCGGCTTCGGTGTCCGACACCGAGCGGATCTCGCTCGGGACCGGCGTCTCCGAGGTCGTGGTCACCTTCGTGCTCGTGCTGCTGATCCTGGTCCTCATCAAGATCGAGCGGACATCCCTGGTGGCGCCGGCAGTGGGTGCCTGGGTGGCGGCGGCCATCTTCGGCACGTCGTCGACCGCATTCGCCAACCCGGCCGTGAGTGTCACGCGCACCCTCACCGACACCTATACCGGTATCGACCCCGCTTCGGTTCCGGGGTTCGTCGCCGCCCAGTTCATCGGCGCCGCCCTGGCGGTCGGCGCTACCGCGGTACTACGTCCGACACGAGAGGAGATCAGATGAGCGCGGTCACACTGACCACAGAACAGCAGCTGCAGATTCGCCAGGGGGCAGAGCGACTCAAACGGGAGTTCGCGGGAGCTCTCAATGCCGAGACCATCGAGCGGTTCATGAACGACTCGCTCGATGTGCTGCTTCCCAGGGCCCGGACGGTGCAGTGGATTCCTCTGCTGGCGGAACGGTTTGCCCGCGATCGGCTTCGGGCACTGGTTCGGCTGGAGGGTGGTTCAGAAACCACCAACCCCGGGGTTCTTTTCCTGTGCGTCCACAACGCAGGTCGATCCCAAATGGCGGCCGGTTGGATGCGCAAGCTCGCCGGTGACGGTGTTGAGGTGTTCTCGGGCGGGTCGGAGCCGGCCGATTCGGTCAACCAGGCGGCGGTTGCGGTGATGGCCGAGGTGGGTGTGGACATTTCGGGCGAGCTGCCCCAGCCTTGGTCCGACGAGATCGTGCGGGCCGCCGACGTGGTGGTCACCATGGGGTGCGGCGACGCCTGCCCGGTGTTCCCCGGCAAGCGCTACGTCGACTGGGAGCTCGACGACCCCGCCGGCAAGAGCCTCGAGGACGTCCGTCCCATCCGTGACGACATCGAGTCCCGGGTGCGGGGCCTGCTGTCCGAGTTGGGCGTGGAAGCCAGAGTCTGAGCGCCGCTCTGTGTGCATTCCCGGGCGGTTTCCGCCCGGGAATGCACACAGAAGCCGTCGTCAGGACGGGCGGAAACCGTCCGGGGCGACGATCGGGGCGTGCTTGAGCATCACGTGTTTGCCAACCGTGTGTGCCAGCACCGACTCCTCGCTCATGTCCTTGCCGAAGCCCGACTGCTTGAACCCGCCGTGGGGCATCTCCGAGGCGATGGGCAGGTGGTCGTTGACCCACACCACCCCGACGTCGAGGCGGTCGCTCACCCGCAGTGCCCGGCCCACGTCCGAGGTCCACACCGATCCCGCCAGACCGAACCGGACGTCGTTGGCCAGTCGAACCGCCTCCTCCTCCCCGGTGAAGGGCAGCACCACCACCACCGGTCCGAACACCTCGTCCTGCACCAGTTCGGAGCGCTGGTCGGCGTCGACGATCACGGCCGGGCGGAAGAAGAACCCGGGGCCCTCCGGCTCGCTTCCGCCGGTCACCACCTGGGCGCCGTCGGCTTCCGCCCGTTGCACGAACCCGGCCACGTGCCGGCGATGCTCGGCGGATACCAGCGGTCCGATGTCGGTGGCGGGATCGTTGGGGTCGCCCAGTCGGATGCTCCCCACCGCCTCGGCCAGAGCTTCGACGGCGTCGTCGAACACAGCCCGCTCCACGTAGACGCGGGTGGCGGCGGTGCAGTCCTGTCCGCTGTTGTAGGTGGCTCCCAGCGCCGCCCCTCCGGCCATGGCTGCGATGTCGGCGTCGGCGAACACCACCACCGGTGCCTTGCCACCCAGTTCCAGGTGCATGCGCTTGAGCGTGACCGCCCCCGCCGCCATCACCCGTTTGCCGGTCTCGGTCGACCCGGTGAGAGAGATCATGGCCACATCGGGGTGTTCGACCAGCGCCTGTCCGGCCTCGTCGCCGCCGGTCACCACGCTGAATGCTCCGGGCGGTACCCCCGCCTCCGATGCCAGCCGGGCGAGCATCACCGAGGTGCGCGGCGTGGTGGGGGCGGGTTTCAGCACCACGGTGCATCCGGCCGCCAACGCCGGCCCCACCTTCCAGGCCGCCATGATGAGCGGGAAGTTCCACGGGGCGATCGCCCCCACCACACCCACCGGATACCGGCGGATCATGGAGGTGTAGCCGCGTGAGAACTCACCCGCAGCCGTTCCGTTGACCGACCGTGCCGCCCCGGCGAAGAAGCGCAGGTTGTCGACCAGGAACGGGATCTCCCCATCGTGCATCGTGGCATAGGGGCGGCCCGTGTCTTCGACCTCGAGGGTGGCCAGCTCGACGGCGTTGGCTTCCACCAGGTCGGCCAGTCGCAGCAGCGTCGTCGCTCGTTCCGATGGTGTGGTGTCCCGCCAGGTCCCGTTCAGCGCGGCCCGGGCAGCTGCGACCGCCTGGTCGATGGAACCGGCTCCACCCTCGGCCACCGTGGCATGTCGTTGCCCGGTGGCGGGGTTGACCAGGTCGCGGGTACCGGTTCCGCTCGACCAGTCGCCATCGATCCACATGTCCATGAGCTGCACCTCCAGGCGGGCAGGGTACCGAGTTGCGCGGCGTGCCGACCTGGTGAACCTGTTGGCCCGTTCACCTGTGGACGATGCTGTACAAGTACCGTGACGGCGATGACTGATTCGGTGTTCGACCCGTGGAATCCGGCCTACCGGCCCGATCCGGACGCGTTCTGGAACGATGCACTGGAGGAGGTCCGCGACGAGTCGGAGCTCCCGCGAACTCCGGACTTCTTCCTGCGCGGGCTGGCCTTGCTTCCGGTTGGCCTCGCCGCCCCATGAGTCAGCCGATCGAGCCACCCCCGAGCCGCTTCGAGTTGCCCGACCCGAGGTGGGCCGGCGTCGATGATGTCATCGCCATCGGTGGCGACCTGGCACCGGGAACGGTGCTGTCGGCCTACCGGAAGGGTCTTTTCCCGATGCATCTTCCCGACGGGCCGCTGGCGTGGTGGTCGCCCTGGCAGCGAGGTGTGCTGCCACTCGACGGACTCAGGGTCAGCCGGAGCCTGCGCCGCTCGATCGACCGCTACCGCTGCACCGTCGATCTGGCGTTCGCGGCGGTGGTGGAAGGTTGTGCCGACCCGGGGCGCCCCCACGGGTGGATCACCGATGACATCACCGCCGCCTATGGCGAACTCCATCGGCTGGGATGGGCCCACTCGGTCGAGGCCTGGGACGATCATGGCGAACTCGTCGGGGGGCTGTACGGTATCGCCATCGGCGGCCTGTTCGCCGGGGAGTCGATGTTTCACCGGGCCGCCGACGCCTCGAAGGTGGCTCTGGTCGGGTTGGTCGAACGGGTGCGGGCCGGTGGCGGCATACTGCTCGACGTCCAGTGGGCCACCGATCATTTGGTCTCGCTCGGGGTGGTCGAGATCGGACGGCTCGACTACCTGAACCGTCTGGAACGGGCCCTGGCAGTACCTGCGATCGACTGGGACGGCCCGGGCCGCCGGCCGGAGGGGTAAAGTCCCGCTCGGATGATTGAGCTGTACCGGTGACCGAGGTTCTGGCCGCCGTCGACCTGACGCCCCTTGGGCGTCGGGTGGCAGACCGGGCTCGGCTCGTCGCCGAAACGCTCGAGATCGACCTGACCCTGCTCCACGTCATCGAGCCCATGTCAGAGGCGTTCATCGTCGACGACGTGGCGGAGCTACTGCGGCGCCACCGGCGCTCGTCGGCCGAGGCGATGGGGGAGTGGATCCGTAGCCGCACCGACAGGTCGGTGACGGTCACCGAGGTCAAGGGCTCACCGGTGTGGGAAATCGCCCGGGCATCGAAGACCGCCGAGCTCACGGTGGTGGGCACCTCCACACTCGACCACGGTCGGGTCGGCCCGGTGGCGAGTCGGGTGGCCGAAGCTGCCCGCGGTGACGTGTTGGTGGTGCGTCGTCAGCCCCGCAACACCTATCGCAACGTGATCATTGCTTGCGACCTGTCGGAGTCATCGGCACGCGGCGTCGAGTTGGCGTCGGCGCTGGCTCCCGACGCCAAGCTCACCCTGGTCTATGCGTTGCCCACCCGCTTCGACGGCTACATGGCCGAAGCCGGTATGTTCCCCGAGGAGATCGACAGCCTGCGCCGCCAGCGGCTGGCGGCGGCTCGCTCGGAGCTGGCGGAGTGCGCCGACCAGTGGGAGCGGGTGGAGGCTCTGGTGGTGGACGGTCCCCCCATCGAGGCGATCGAGGAGACCGTACGACGCAAGGGCTCCGACCTGTTGGTCACCACCAGCAGGGGGGCGGGGGCCACCAAGTTGACGTTGCTCGGCACCATCGCCGCCGGCCTTACCGAGGCCGCCCCCTGTGACGTCGCCATCGCCCGCATCGCCGGCGACTTCCGTCGCCCCTGACCTGACTAG
>JBHJOH010000191.1:0-4818 GCA_050329955.1 Acidimicrobiia bacterium
ACCACCCGCATCTGCTCGATCGGGAACCGGGCGGCGTGCAGCTTCTCGAAGACACCCACGATCTCCTCGTCGAAGGCGGCGTTCACGATCATCTCGCCGGTGTGGAACTTCTGATCGAACCCCCAATGCGAGACCGTGATGTACGACAACTCGTCGAGCGGGACCGGGCAGTCCTCCCGCCAGGTGGACCGCTCGACCACGTCGGGCGGGACCGACGAGATGGTCCACACGAACACGTCGCCTTCCGGTGGCGGCAGCAGGTCGTAGGTCTCGAACGCCCGTTGCTGCAGCTCGGGCGGGGTCGGGACCACCTCTCCGAACTCGTCGGGCCGCAGAGCGAGCAGCCGCGTTCCCAACCAATCGGGCCGGGCGTAGATGTTCACCGTCGTGGTGGTGGTCGGCTCCGTGGTGGTCGTGGTCGTTGCCACGGTGGTGCTGGTGGTGGGAGCGAGGGTGGTGGTGGTGGTCGCGGTGTCGGCCGCCGTTCCCGCCGCCGGCTCGGGTGAACACCCGGCAGCGAGCAGACCGAACGCAACGAGAACGACTGGAAGCCTCATAGGCCCCGAACGGTACCCAATTGCGTAGGTTGTGATCGGTAGCTCTGGCATGGCGCCGGACCGTCACTCCCCAGGCGGGACCTCACCGACGGTGACGCGAGGGACAACGTCGCGCACATCGATCGGTAGGTCGACGTGCACGACCACCAGTTGCCCGTCGAACTCGAACCACATGGCAGAGCTGAACGCCGGACGTTCAGCGCTGAAGCCCGGACGTTCGGCCAGGATCACATCTCGCTCGGCGATCCGTGCCGTGGCCGGATGGGCACCCGCCAGCACCGCACTGAACAGGTGTCGCTCCATCACCTGCAAGTCGCCGGAACCGGTCGCCGCATAGACGCTGCCGTCCGTGGTTGCGTACTCAGCGGCCACCCGACCCTCTGGGAACTCGGGGTCACCCTGACCGTCCGAGACGAGCGCCACCGACGGCGGAAGACGAGTGGCTTCCCAACGGTCGCGCTCGCGTACCAGACCAGCGGCGAACGACTGGAGCTGGGCATCGGTCGCGCCCGTTGCGACAACCATGACGTCCCACTCGCCATCTTCAAAAGCGAACGTCATGGGGTCGGTCGAGAGGTGGCCGTCATGCTCCCCGAAACGAACTGGCTCGCCTTCTGCTGCGTACCCGCCACGGAACCAGTCCGTCCCGTCGAAATCGGTGTCGACCCAGAAGGCGGGTCCCGTGAAGTCGAGGACGTCGGAACGGAAAGCCTGCAGCCAACGCTCACCAGACCCGGCGATTGGGGTCCAGTCCTCCCAGGGATTCGACTGCACGACTTCGAACCCGAGCGCGGCCATGTCAACCGAGATCAGCGGCGCCTCCGACGCCGAGGGCGACGCGGTGGACGCGGTGGAAACGGTGGACGCGGTCGACGGCGCAGACGATGACGCCGTGGCCGCCGTCGCATCGTCGGGCCTCGATCCCACCGTCGACGGTTCTCCGCTGGTGACGAGGATGCCCACGGTGAAGACGACCAACGTGGCGAGGAATGCGTAGGCACCGACCAGCGGTCCCGTGGCCCGGCGGGGCCTCGAAGCAGGCACCGGCGATGTGTGAATCACAGTGCTGTCCGCCACGGCGGACATGGCCCGGCGGATGCGGTCTTCCAAGTCGATCACGGTTCCAACTCCTGTCTGAGTGACTCCAAACCCCGATGGATGAGCGATCGCACCGTGCTCTCCCGGGCTCCCATCAACTCCGCGATCTGCGGCGTCGACAGATCTGCGTAGTAGCGCAGCGCCAGCGCCGTTCTCCTCCGTTCCGGGAGCCTTCGGATGGCCTGCCAGGTGTCGTCGAGTTCCGGTTCTAACACCAGATGCTGGTACTCGGCTGGATGACGGCGTTCCGTCACCCGGCGGCGGAGAATCTTCCGAGAGCCGTTCACCACCGACTGCCATACATACCCACGGGGATTCTCGATCCGCGCCCACCGTAGATGCAACGCCAGGAACGCATCCTGGACCACCTCTTCGGCCAGGTGGTTCGATCCGGTGATGACATGGGCGAGCCGCACCAGATCCGAACGGGTGCTCGAATACAGATCCTCAAAACCGGGCTTGTCCCGCTCGGTTGACCGTCGCTCGTGCCGCTGCTCTGCCATCTCTCGGTACATGATCCCTTCATCGGGCCAAACGTTGCATCCGGCGGGGCAGTAGACACGCGATCTCGCCGAGAAGGACCCGCAAACCACGCTAAACAGCTTGCACTATCTCTAACCACTGCCTACAATCGAACACATGTTCGATCCGAAGAGTTTGTCGACAGACGACCTCGAACAACTCGTCACCACCGCCGAAACAGCCATCGCCCGACTCCGGGCGATTCAGGTGCAGGCAATCGGCCAACTCGACCACGCCCAGGTCGCTATCGCCGACGGCAGCCGCACCATGGTCGACTGGGTTTCCTCCCGCCTCGACCTGCGCCACGACGTGGCACGCGAACTCGTATCCGCTTCCCGCACCATGCCTGAGGCTCTCATCGAGGAATTGGCGGACGGCGTGGTGTCATTCGACCGTGCCATCGCCGAAACCCGACTTCACACCACCGGCGCCACAGAAGAGACCATCCTCCGCTCCCGCGGCCTCGACCTGGCCGGGGTACGCCGACTGGCAGCGCGGCACACCCGCATCTGCCCGAGGGACGAACAGAACGCATTCCTCGCTCAGCAGGTCATGATCCAGCCGTCGTTGGCTGGCGGGGGATGGAACCTGTGGGCCACCCTGGAAGGCTACGAGGGCGCCATCGTCGAAAAGGCCCTCAACGCCCGCGCCGAAGAACTCGGCGTCGACATTCCCCCCGGTCTCCGCATGGCGCTCGCCCTCACCACCATCTGCCAGGACTCTCTCTACGCCGAGGCCGGCACCAACGGGTCGGGCGACCCCATCGTCACCATCACCGCCGACGCCACCCTGCTCCTCGCCACCAACGGCGAAGCCGGGGCCGAAGTCGCCGCCGGGCCCCGCATCGGCGCCATGGCCCTCCAGGAACTGCTCTGCGTCGGCAAAGCCGAACTCAACGTCACCACCGACGACGGGAACCTCATGGGTGTCGGCCGGACCACCACCAGCCTCCCGCCCCGCCTCCGCCGAGCCATCATCGCCCGCGACGGAGCCTGCGTCATCGACGGCTGCACATCCAGGTATCGCCTCGAAATCCATCACGTGATCGAACGATCCAACGGCGGAACCGACGACCCAGCCAACCTCGCCACCCTCTGCTGGGCACACCACCACGTCTTCGTGCACCGCCGAGGATTCACCATCGACCCCGAGAGCCCACCCGGCCGAAGACGCCTCAACCGGCCCCCACCACCATCCACCTGAGCCACCAACCATCCGAAGGAGCGCCACCCCGGTCGACGACCGGGGCACCGGCGCGTATCAGGTGACCGCCAACCGAGGTCATGTTGTGCGTCACTCGTCGCTGTCGGCGGCTCCCCGCTTCGTGACGCCGAGCGAGACGAACACGATCGCAATGGCCAGAAACGCCCAGTTGCTCGAGGTCACGGCGATGGCGAGGAACGCAACTCCCACGGCGAACAGGCCGGCGGACGATGCAGTCGTAGATGCCTGACCGGAATGGTCCTCATCGGTCACGGTGTGAGCCCTTTCGTCGATATCCCATGGTGCCGTACGTGCATGACTACCGCCTCCCCTCCGAGGCGGATCCCGTCCTCCCCCTGCAGGCCGAGTCGACGATCGGATCTGCCACTCCGCCCCCTGTCCGGCCGACGGCGATAAGCTGACCCCATGGACATGGCGAAGCGATTTACGGGCGCCCCGACCGAGAGTCGAGCGAACGCGCCCTGCTGACACGCCTCCTCCCGGTTCGGGGTTCACACACCACCCGCCCGAAGACCCGAGAGGAACTCCACATGTCCGCCAACCATCATCTGCTCGACCGGCAACTGCTCGACACCGCCGCGCTGAACCGGCTGCTCTCCATCGCGGACCTCACCGACCCCGCCAACGGTCCGCACGCCATCCAGGAACTCCTCGGACGCATCGTCGACCGACTTGCCGAGGTGTGGGGCTGTGAGGTTCGCTGGATCCGCCGCTCCCCCATCGTCTCGATCGAAGACAACTACGACCGTCTCGGAATCCCGCCCGAGTCGGTGAGCCGTGACATCCGGTACACCCGCTACCTATCCCATGACGTGGTTCTCCGCACCCACTCCACCGCCCACATCCCCCAGGGGTTGCGGGAGCTGGCCTCCGACCCGGTCGACGACGTGCTGCTGGTGAGCCCCGGCATCGTGTACCGACGCGACTCGATCGATCGCATCCACACAGGCACACCGCACCAGGTGGACCTGTGGCGTGTCCGTCGCGGGAAGCCGCTGGCGGAAACCGACCTCGACACCATGGCCCGGCTGGTCATCGAACAGGCCGCCCCCGGCCGGCTCAATCGGCATCTCATCGCCGAACACCCCTACTCCACCCACGGCCGCCAGGTGGACGTCTCCGACGGTGACGCGTGGGTCGAGATCCTCGAATGTGGCCTCGCCCACCCCGCAGTGCTCCACCGCTCAGACCTCGACGGGTGGACGGGCCTGGCGATGGGCCTCGGTCTCGACCGACTGGTGATGCTGCGCAAAGGCATCCCCGACATCCGACTACTCCGATCGGACGACACTAGGGTTCTGTCAGGTTGAAGCGTTGTCATATGGGGTTGCGGTGATTTGGGCGCAGTAGCCGGCGAGGCGGTCGAGGATCTGGTCGGCGGTTTTGGTCCATACGTAGGGTTGGGGGTTGGTGTTCC
>JBHJOH010000192.1:0-3377 GCA_050329955.1 Acidimicrobiia bacterium
GGTCTCGTACACGGTGCCGTCGATGTCGATGTAGCGGAGGAATGTCCCCTCCTCGAAGCCGACCATCGCCCGTGATTCGTCATCGAGGACGAACACGACGGCACCGTCGGCGCCCGAGCACGCCACGGCCCCCACCTGAACAACGCCGTCGAGCAGCAACGCCCGGGCGCTGTCGACCGAACCGACATCGATCGGACCCAGGTCGAGCTGGGGGCCGTCGATCCAGTCGGCGAACCCGGCCGACGCAGCGTTGGTCATGCTGCCATCAGAGAGGTCGATGATGAGGGCGACGCCGTTGTGACCGTAGAACCCATCCGAGTACTGGTTGAGCACCACTGTGTCACCGGACAGGATCGGGGCCAGCCAGATGCCTTCGGGCAGCTCGATCTCCTGCACCTCGCGGTCGGTGCTGCGATCCCACTCCACCAGGTTTCCACTGCGGATCATGACGAGCCGTTCGCCGTCGGGAGACGCCACCACGTGCCTGGGACAGGTTGGATCGTCGAAGCACTCGGTGGGGAGCGCCCCCTCCCATTCGGTGAACGTCCCGTCCCGGTCGATGGTGTGGAGGAAGGTGTATGCCTCGGCGAACCTCGATGCCACGTACACCGAGCCATCCCAACTGATTGCCTCCAGCCCGCTCTCCCAGCCTCCGACGACAGCCAGCTCGCGGGACTCGCCGGTGGCGAGGTCGATCTCGAACAGCGTGTCGGTGGCGTCCTCGAACGACACCGGATCCCGACGCTCCACCACGAGCGCGGTGGGCGAACCATCGACAGAGGTCACCGCCATCAGCCACTCCCAGGCGGCGCCCGACGGCGCCCTGAGAACGCGGGGCTCGGTTGCCCCGGCCGGCAGGTGATAGACGGTGCTGTCGCCGGTGTCCCCCACGTGTGGAAGCCACAGTTGGTAGACGATCCCACCGGCGAGGTCGTCGTACACGATCTTGGCGGGGACGTCGACACCGCCCGCCTCGCCCCAGACGACCGTCTCGACATTGGAGATGACCAATCCTCCGGCTCCCGCCTCGGGAACGACCGGGTTGACTTCGGTCGACGGTGCCTCGGTCGGCTCATCATTGGGAGTGGTGGTCGGCGTTGGCAGCGTCTTAGCCGGGGCGATCACATCGGGGTCGGAACCGCCCAGCAGTCCGAGTGGCCCGATGGCCACCACCACTGCGAGGGCGGCGGCGGCGGCGATGCCGGCCGGGCGCACCCATGCCGGTGCGCTGCGGCGGCGCCTGTTGATGTCTGTCACGGAAAACTCCTCTCGGGGCGCGTCCGGAGCAGGATCGGCTCTCCGGAGAAGAGCAAAGACTTCTTCTGGATTCATCACACGACTCCTTTCCCGGACGCGATGGCGTTGAATTCTTCTGCCAGGCGTTTCTTGGCCCGACTCAGCCGCTGATCGGCAGCGGCGGGTGTGAGGTCCATGATCTCGGCGATCTGGCGGTTGGAGAGGCCCTCCCATGCGGCCAGGCGCAGGATCTCCTGATCGGCGGAGCGAAGGCGTGACAGCGCCTGGCGGACCTGTCGTTCCTCTTCCATCTGGATTGCTCCCGACTCGACCGGCTCGCTGTGGTTGATGGCAGTTGCGGCGGCTCGCTCGGCCCGGGCCAGCCAGCGTCGCTCTGATCTCCACACACCTCCGACCACCTTGTGTGCCACGCCGTGCATCCAGGGGAGGGTCCCTGGTTCCTCAGGCAGCGTGGCCCGTCGCCTCCATGTGACCGTCATCACTTCGGAGGTTGCGTCGCCGGCATGGCTCGCCGGCAGACGCCGGACGCAATAGGCGTGGATGTGGCCCCGGTACCTGGAGACCGCGATCTCGGCCCGTTCATCTATGTCACTCATGGTCCTCACACCCCGTATGTGGCCGCACCCACGAGAACCTGACAGGGTTTCTTCATTCTGTGGGC
The DNA here is from genome assembly GCA_050329955.1 of Acidimicrobiia bacterium. Classification (GTDB taxonomy): domain Bacteria; phylum Actinomycetota; class Acidimicrobiia; order Spongiisociales; family ZC4RG35; genus JAOUGY01. Next base: position 1,919 of record JBHJOH010000192.1, read on the forward strand.
TCAGGACTACACGTGGTGTGGTCTGAAACCCTGGGTTTACCTCAGCCGGCGGTACGGTTCAGGGAGGCGACGGTGGCCTCCACCTCGGCGGGGTCGACCGGCGGATAGAACACCATGAAGTACTGGTCGCAGGGCTCTCCCTCCGCCTCGAACCAGGCCACCATCCAACCGGCGTCGTCGAGCGGGCCGGCAACACCCCGGGCGCCGTCGATCGACACCTCACCCCGTGCCCCCGGCCATTCGACCGGCGGGAGGGCGCCCCGCACGAACACGAGCGCGGGTTCGCCGTTCGAGTCGAACCAGATGCTGGAGTTGGTGCCGGGGATGGTGGTGAACATGTCCTGTGGCACCGCGTCGGTGCCGGGACGGTCGGCGTCCACCCGGCTCGGCAGCACCCCCACCTCGTAGGGGACCAATCCGCAGTCCTGGGTGGCGATGGTGACCGGCGCCGCCACGGTGGTGGTGGTGACGGCGGGTGGCGCCGTGGTCGTGGTGGCGGTGGCGTCCGAGCAGGCGGCCACCGCCATCACCAGCACCAAACCGAGGAGTCTCTTCATGGGCCCCAGGGTACCGACGGGTCGACGTAGGATCGCAGCATGAACGCCAAGGAACGGGCGCAGCAGCGCTACCAGGAGATCGACGCCGACCTGCGAGCCATCTCACGCTGGCTCTACGACAATCCCGAGTTGTCATACCAGGAGTACCAGTCGAGTGCCCGCCTCGCCCAGTTCCTTGCCGGGCACGGGTTCGCCGTGGAGCATCCTGCCTACGGGATCGATACCGCCTTCGTGGCGAGGGCCGGCTCCCGAGGCCCCGAGGTGGTCATCTGCGCCGAGTACGACGGGCTGCCCGGGGTGGGTCAGGCATGCGGCCACAACATCATCGCCACCGCCGCCCTGGGGGCCGGTATCGCCCTGCAACCGCTCGCCGAGTCGCTCGGGTTCCGGGTGACGGTGCTGGGAACCCCGGCGGAGGAGAAGTTCGGCGGCAAGGCCGATCTGATCGCGGCCGGGGCGTTCGCCGGAGCCGCCGCCTCGATGATGATCCACCCGTCACCCCGCGACGTGGTCGACCCCAACGTGATCGCCATCGCCGAGCTCGACGTGCACTATCACGGCAAGACCGCCCACGCCTCGGCCTATCCCCAGCTCGGTATGAACGCCCTCGACGCCTTCGTGCAGGCGTACGTCAACATCTCCACGTTGCGCCAGCACCTCTACCCCACCGACAAGATCCACGGGATCGTGGTGGAAGGTGGCCAGGCCCCCAACATCATCCCCGACTACACCCGTTCCTCCTGGTACGTCCGGGCACAGACCCGCCAGCGCCTCGAGGAGCTCCTCCCCAAGGTGAAGGCCTGCTTCGAGGCGGGCGCACTCGCCACCGGATGCACTGTGGAGGTCGAGCACGTGGGGCATATCTATGACGAGCTGATCTCCAACCCCGTGATGACCGACCT
>JBHJOH010000193.1:0-16532 GCA_050329955.1 Acidimicrobiia bacterium
ACATCGAATGGCGATCGACCCTTCACGAGTTCGCCGTCGCCGATTGACGCCGTCTGGATCCACAAACGGTCATCCTTCGATTCGGCCTCCTGCACGGCGGCCGAGAGAGCATCCGTGCCGGCAACCATCACCATGGCGATCTCGGCGATCAGATCGACAGCCGGCATCCGGTCGCCCCCAGCGTCCTCGGGGCACGACCCGAGGACGAGCTCACTGGCATCGCCGGCCGCTACCTGACCGCCGCCACACGCAACGAGCAGCACGAAGGGCAATAGGACGACCAACCGGAACCCCTTCGTCGACTTCACGACCGATCCCTCACTCTCGCATTGTCCACCTCGATGGTAGAAAGCCCGTCGCCCGGATGCACGGCCACCTCCTTCGATCACCAGAGCTAGCCTCGAACGATGGAGCACAAACCCGCCCACACCCACGAATGGACCAGGTCACCCGCCGAGAACTTCGCCGGCGACGTCTGGTTCGGACCGCTCTCCCAGGTGGAAGGGGCACTCAACGCCCTGGCCGTCCAGTTCACTCCCGGGGCACGCACCGACTGGCACTGGCACCCGGACGGCCAGACGCTCTACGTCGTATCCGGCGCCGGCCTGGTGCAGAACGCCGACGGCGAAACGGTGGAGATTTCCGCCGGTGACGTGGTGTACGCCCCGCCTCGGGAGCTGCACTGGCACGGCGCCAACGACCACAGCCCGATGATGCACCTGTCGCTGACCACCGGTGGGGCGACAGTGTGGGAACCGCGCAAGGTCACCGACGAGGAGTACCGGCGGCGCTGACGCCGGCCACTCTCAGCGGTTTGCGTCCGGTTCAGCCGTTCACCGCTGGGATGACGTGGGAGCCGTACGCCCCGAGCGTGCCCTCCATGTCATCGTGCATGAGATAGATGGCGAACTGGGTGACACCGAGCGAGGCCAGCTCCTCCATGCGGGCTACGTGGGCTTCGGGGGGGCCCAGCACGCAGAAGCGGTCGACGATCTCGTCGGGGACGAAATCGGTGGAGGGGTTTCCGGCCTTGCCGTGGTGGTCGTAGCTGTAGCCCTCGCGGGCCTTGATGTAGTCGGCCAGCACCTTGGGTACCTTCGACTCGTCGTCGTGGCCGTAGCGGTTGACCATGTCGTGAACGTGGTTCCCGACCATGCCGCCGAACCAGCGGAGCTGATCGCGCTGGTGGGCGATGTTGTCGCCCACGTAGGCGGGGGCGGCCACACAGAACGACAGCGACTCGGGGTCGCGACCGGCTTCGGCGGCCGCCTCCTTCACCGCCCCGATCGTCCAGGCAGCGATCTGGGGGTCGGCCAGTTGCAGGATGAACCCGTCGTAGTGGGTGCCGGTCGACGCCAGCGCCTTGGGCCCATAGGCCGCCATCCACACCGGGAGCTCGTAGCCCGAGTCACCCACCCACGGGATCTTGAGTTGCTTGTCGTTGTAGGTGACCTCGCGCCCGGCCACCAGGTCCTTGATCACCCTGGTCGCTTCGGCGGTGGTGTCGAGCGTCTTGGGGGTCCGGCCGATGTAACGGAGCGCCGAGTCACCGCGCCCCATGCCACACACGGTACGTCCGCCCGACATCTCGTTGAGAGTGGCGAACAGCGACGCCAACACCGTCCAGTCGCGAGTGCCGGGGTTGGTGACCATCGGCCCCACGATCATCCGCTCGGTCGCCGCCAGCATCTGGGCGTAGATCACGAACGGCTCCTGCCACAACACGTGGGAGTCGAACGTCCACGAATACGAGAACCCAAGGCTCTCGGCGAGCGCGGTGAGTTCGACCACCCGGCGGGCGGGTGGATCGGTCTGGAGTACCACTCCGAAGTCCATGGTCAGGCTCGCCTACTTGCCGTGCTGGGGGAAGCCCAGGTCGACGCCGCGGTGGATCGGATCCGGCCAGCGGCTGATCACGACCTTCTGGCGGGTGTTGAAGCGGATACCCTCCGGCCCGTAGATGGCGTGTGACCCGAAGATGGAGTCCTTCCATCCGCCGAAGCTGTAGAAGCTGAGCGGCACCGGGATCGGCACGTTGATGCCCACCATGCCCACCTGGATCTCGTTCTGGAACTTGCGGGCCGCCCCACCGTCGTTGGTGAACACGGCGGTGCCGTTCCCGTAGGGGTTGTCGTTGATCAGCTTGATGGCATCCTCGTAGTGGTCGACCCGTACCACCGACAGCACCGGACCGAAGATCTCGTCGCGGTAGATCGACATGTCCGGCGACACGTTGTCGAACAGGGTCGGTCCGAGGTAGAAGCCCTCCTCGAAGCCCTCGACCCGCAGGCCACGGCCGTCGGCGAGCAGGGTCGCCCCTTCGGTCTCGCCGGCGTCGATGTAGCCCTTCACCTTGTCGCGATGCTCTCTGGTGACCAGCGGCCCCATCTCAGAGCCCTCACGGTCGCCGGGGCCCACCTGCAGCTTGGCCATCCGTTCGGCGACCTTTGGCAGCAGCTGATCGGCGGCGTTGCCCACCGTGACCACCACCGAGATCGCCATGCAGCGTTCGCCGGCCGAGCCGTAGCCCGCCGACACGGCGGCGTCGGCCGCCAGATCCATGTCGGCGTCGGGCAGCACGATCATGTGGTTCTTGGCGCCACCGAGCGCCTGCACCCGCTTGCCGTGGGCGGTCCCCGTCTCGGAGATGTAGCGGGCGATGGGGGTGGAACCCACGAAGCTGACAGCGGCGACATCGGGATGTTGCAGGATCGAATCGACCGCCACCTTGTCGCCGTGAACCACGTTGAACACGCCCTCGGGCAGTCCGGCCTCGGCCAACAGTTCGGCTGCCATCATCGACACCGACGGATCCTTCTCCGACGGCTTGAGCACGAAGGTGTTGCCGCAGGCGATCGCCACCGGGTACATCCACATCGGGACCATCGCCGGGAAGTTGAACGGGGTGATTCCCGCCACCACACCCAGCGGCTGGCGCAGCGTGTAGGTGTCGACCCCGGTCGAGACCTGCTCGGAGTACTCGCCCTTGAGCAGGTGGGCGATGTTGCACACGAACTCCACCACCTCGAGCCCGCGCTGGACCTCGCCGAGGGCGTCGTCGATGGTCTTGCCGTGCTCGGCGGTGAGCTGCTTGGCCAGGTCCTGGCGGTGGGCCGCCACCAGTTCGCGATAGGCGAACATGATGTTCTGCCGGCGGGTGAGCGCCGAGAACCGCCACGACTCGTAGGCCTCCCTGGCGGCGGCGACGGCGGCGTCGACCTCGGCCCGGGTGGCCATCGCCACCTCGGCCGACTGTTGTCCGGTGGCGGGGTTGTAAACGGCCCCGGTCCGCTCGGGCGTGCCCTCCCAGGCCTTGCCGCCGATCCAATGTGTGATCATCTGGTTCTCTCTCAAATCAGGTACTGGTTCGTGTCCCGCTTCAGGAAGCGGCCGTCTCCGGGTGAACCAAGGTACTGGTCGTTTTCGATGAGCACGGTGCCGCGTGCCATCACCATCTCGATCTTTCCCTGGACATCCTTGCCCTCGTAAGCGGAGTAGTCCACTCGCATGTGGTTGACCTCCACCGACATCCTGGTGCGGACGTTGGGATCCCACACCACGATGTCGGCGTCGGAGCCGATGGCGATGGTGCCCTTCTGCGGGTACAGACCGAACATCTTGGCCGGGGTGGCGGCGCACACTTCGACGAAGCGCTCCAGGCTCATCCGGCCGTCGGACACCGCCCCGTCGTAGATGAGGCGCATCCGCTCCTCGACACCGGGAAGCCCATTGGGAATCTTGGTGAAGTCGCCCTCACCGAGGCGCTTCTGCACTCCGAGCGTGGGATGGGTGTTCATGCAGAACGGGCAGTGGTCGGTGGAGATCACCTGGAGGTCGTTGGTCGCCAGGTACTTCCACATCCACTCCTGATGCTCTTCCTCCCAGTTGCGCACCGGGGTGGAACACACGTACTTGGCTCCCTCGAACTCCGGCTCCTTCAGGTTGTTCCATCCCAGATACAGGTACTGGGGGCAGGTCTCGCCGAACACGTTGAGGCCCCGGTCTCGGGCAGCAGCGACTTCTGCCACGGCCTGCTTGGCCGACATGTGCACCACGTACAGGGGGCAGCCCGCCAGCTCGGCGTAGGAGATGGCCCGGTGGGTCGCCTCGGCCTCGGTGATGGGCGGGCGGGTCAGCGAGTGGTAGATCGGGTCGGTCTCGCCCCGCTTGATCGCCTGTTCCCGAAGCACGTCGATGACGATGCCGTTCTCGGCGTGCATCATGATGGTGCCGCCGTTCTCCGCAGCCTTCTGCATCGCCATGTAGATCTGGCCGTCGTTGGAGTAGAGCACACCCGGGTAGGCCATGAACAGCTTGAAGCTGGTGACGCCCTCCCCCATCAGGATGTCCATCTCTTTGAGCGACTGCTCGTTGACATCCGAGACGATCATGTGGAAGCCGTAGTCGATGGCGCAGCGGCCTTCGGCCTTCTGCATCCACGCCTCGAACCCGTCCATCATCGGCTCGCCGATCGACTGCACGGCGAAGTCGACGATGGTGGTGGTCCCACCCCAGGCGGCGGCCCGGGTCCCGGTCTCGAAGTCGTCGGAGGCGTAGGTGCCACCGAACGGGAGCTCCATGTGGGTGTGGACGTCGACACCGCCGGGGAACAGGTACTTTCCGGCGGCGTCGATCACCCGGTCCGAGCCCGCCTCCCAGTCGTGACTGCCGGGGGCGGCCAAAGCCACCACCACCTCGCCGTCGATGAGCACGTCGGCTCCGACCCGGCCGGCGTGCGTCACGACGGTGCCGTTCTTGATGAGTGTCCGCATTCCCGCTCCTCTCGTTCTGTGGGCCCAGACCGACCGTGACGGTCAGCGTGAACCCAGGGTTGGGCCCTGGGTTGACGCTGACCCCCGTGGTCGGTTTCAGCCCTCGGTTGCCCGCAGCACTGCCGTCTCGAGCTTGGTGTAGCCCTCGTCCGCCTCTTCCTCGGTGAGCGTGAGGGCGGGGGCGATGCGCAGCACGTTGCCGTACATGCCGCCCTTGCCGATGAGAAGGCCTTCCTTCTTGGCCTCTTCCATCACCATCGCCGCCGCCGGAGCGTTGGGTTCCTTGCCGCCGGGTTTGACCAGCTCGACGCCCAGCATCAGGCCCTTGCCGCGGACCTCGCCGATCATCTCGACCCGTTCGGCCAGGCCCTCGATGCGATTCCGCAGGTGGTTGCCCACCTTGTAGGCGTTGGTCTGGAGGTCATGGCCCAAGACATAGTCGAGGTTGGCGATGGCTGCCGCCGTCGACAGTGGATTCCCGCCGAATGTCGAGATCGAGTTGGCGGGGAGGCTGTCCATCAGTTCGGCGCTCGCCACCACTCCCGCCATCGCCATCCCGTTACCGAGGCCCTTGGCGAAGGTGAAGATGTCGGGGGTGATCCCGTGGCTCTGATAACCCCAGAAGTGCTCGCCGGTGCGTCCCCAGCCGGTCTGAACCTCGTCGGATATGAACAGGATGCCGTGACGGTCCAGCACCTCCTTCATGGCGCCGAAGAACCCGTCGGGCGGGGTCACGAACCCGCCGACACCCTGGATCGGTTCGGCGATCATGCAGGCGATGTCGCCGGCGGTGCCCACCTCGATCATGTTCTCGAGATCGGCCACGCACGCCGCCGTGAAGTCGGCGTCAGACAGGTGCCCGAACGGGGACCGGTAGCGGTATCCGCCGTGGATGTAGGTGACGTTGAACGGGTACAGGCTGGTCGACGACCAGTTGCGCTGCCCGGTGATGGCCACCGTCGAATGCGACTTGCCGTGGTAACTGCCCCGGATCGCCAGCACCTGGTTGGAGCGGCGGTACTGGGTGGCCAGCATGAGGGCGGCGTCGTTGGCCTCGGTGCCCGAGTTGGTGAAGAACACCTTGGCGTCGGGGATGCCCGACACCGCCGCGATCTTCTCGGCCAGCTCGATCTGGTTCTCGATCAGATACAGGGTGGAGGTGTGGAGCATCTTCTCGGCCTGCGCCTTGATGGCGTCCACCACCTCGGGCACCTTGTACCCGGTCATGGTGGTGAGGATGCCGGCGAAGAAGTCGAGGTACTCGTTGCCCTCGGCGTCGATCACCCGACGGCCTTCGCCGTCGACGAGGGCGATCGGCTCTCCGTAGTACAGGACCATCCAGCTGGGGAGGACCTGCTTGTGTCGAGCCAGCAGCTCGGCGTGTTTGCCCATAGATCAGTCTCTTTCTGGGGGTTCGGTCGGGTGGTGTCCGGTCAGGGGGCGACGAGGGGACCGTAGGCGTCGGGTCGGCGATCGCGGTAGAAGGCCCACACCTTGCGGACCTCTTCGAGCATGTCCATGTCGAGGTCACGCACGACCAGCTCCTCCTCGGTGTCGGATGCCTGGTCTCCGATGATCTGGCCGCGTGGGTTCACGAAGTATGAGGAGCCGTAGAAGTCGTTGGTCCCGAACGGCTCCTTTCCGACCCGGTTGATCGCCCCGATGAAGTATTCATTGGCGACGGCGGCGGCGGGCTGTTCCAGGTTCCACAGGTACATCGACAACCCACGGCTGGTGGCGGACGGGTTGAAGACGATCTTGGCGCCGGCCAGACCCAGTGCCCTCCAGCCCTCGGGAAAGTGGCGGTCGTAACAGATGTAGACCCCGATGCGGCCCACCGAGGTGTCGAAGATGGGATATCCCATGTTGCCGGGGCGGAAGTAGAACTTCTCCCAGAACCCACCGACGTGGGGGATGTGGGTCTTGCGGTACTTGCCCAGGTAGGTGCCGTCGCGTTCGATCACCGCGGCGGTGTTGTAGAGGAAGCCGTCGTCCTCTTTTTCGTAGATGGGCACCACCAGCACCATGCCGGTCTCCTTGGCGAGCGCCATCATCCGCTGGACGGTAGGACCGTCCGGGATGGCCTCGGCGCTGTCCATGTGGACGTCCTCCTGCACCTGGCAGAAGTAGGCGTCGTTGAACAGTTCCTGGAAGCACATCACCTGGGCGCCCTGCTCGGCGGCCTGGCGGGCATAACCCTCGTGCTTTTCGATCATGGACTCCTTGTCACCGGTCCACTCGGTCTGCACGATCGCAGCACGCACGATGTTGGCCATGACGTCCTCCTCTCTCCCGGTTTGGTGGGGGTGCCCTCCCCGTGGAGGGCACCCCGTGTCATCGGATCAGTCGCCGCCTGCGACGAGCTCGACCGTTGCCTTCTCGAATCCGTCCCCAACCGTATCCAACCCGGCCTCGTTGAGGGCGGCCACCGCCGCCTCGGCGAAGCTCGAGTTGTACGAGGTGGCGGGAATCTCCACGCCCTGCAGCTCGGGGATCTGGGTGGTGGCGATCCCGACGGTCTGGTCCCACAGCGCCGTGTCCATCACGCCGACGCCACCGGCCGATGGCCAGATGAGGGCGTTGATCTCGTTCATCTGCCAGGTCTGATGGCTGGTCCCCAGGGTGGGGCCGGCGGCCAGCACGTGCTGCACGCAGGCGTCGGCATTGTCCCGACAGAAGATCCACCCCTTGAAGGTGCCCCGCAGGAACGCCTCGATGGTCTCGCCGTTGTTGGCGGCGTAGTCCTCGGTGACCCACAGCGAGTCCTGGAGCATGGCGGTGCCGACATCGTTGAAGTCGATGACGGTCAGATCCTCGGGCTGGTAGAGCTCGCCGGTGTCGGGGTTGATGGCCTCCAGCACCTGGGCGTACTCGTTGTAGATCATCGCCTCGGCGGCGTCGAGCTCACGGTTGAGCAGGCCCTCCATGTCGAAGTTCTGGGTGACCAGGTTCACGTCCTCCACGCCGAACTGCTCGATGGCGGCGGTGAGCTCGAACTCGTTACCGAAGCCCCAGTTGCCGACCGTCTTGCCGGCCCAGTCCTCGGGGCTGTCGATACCCGAGTCGGCCCACGACACCATGAGTGTGCCGGAACGCTGGAACACCTGTCCCACGTTGACCAGCCCGGCGTCTTCGGTGTTGGACACGAGCGCCTTGGGCACCCAGGCGATACCAAACTCCGCACCACCGGTGGCAACCACCTGCTGGGGCACGATGTCGACCGCACCTTCCAGGATGGTCACGTCGAGGCCCTCCTCCTCGTAGAAGCCTTCGGCGACTGCGGCGTAGTAGCCGGCGAACTGGGCCTGGGCGAACCACTGCAGCTGCAGGCTCACCGGGGTCAGCTCTCCGGACGATTCACCCGTGGTTTCTCCCGTCGTCTCGGCCGTGGTCGCTTCCGTTGCTTCGGTGTCTCCGCCTCCACAGGCAGCCGCCACCAGCGCAAGCGCGGCGACCAGCGCCAGAAGACGCCATCTCATGGTTCTCATCGATTTCCTCCTCATGTGTCAGGGCCGCCGGAGCGGCCCTCCTCCTCGGCGGCGAGAGCCGCCGAAACCTGTGCACCGCCCGGATCGACGGTCATCTGGGCCCCCGCACCGACACGTGCCACGGCATGACCCGGCGCTCCACCATGACGATGGCGGCGTAGAGGGCGATCCCGAAGGCCGAGGCGAGGACGATGGCCGACCAGGCCTCCTCGAACTGGAACAACCCGGCCTTGCGAGTGATGTACTGACCGAGCCGCTCCTGGGGGCCGCCGAAGTACTCCTTGACGATCGCCCCGATCAGGCTGAGGGCGGCCGCTACCTTGAACGCCGAGAACAGGTACGGAAGGGCGGCCGGCACTTGGAGCTTCCACATCGTTGTGCGCTTCGCCGCTCCGTAGGAGTGCATCAGCTCGTGCTGGGTGGCGGGTGCCGACAGCAGCCCGCGCACCAGATTGATCATGATCGGGAAGAACACCAGCACCGCCACCACCGCGATCGTCCCGAAAGGGTTGAGCAGCCCGAACCAGGCGTTGGCGACCGGTGCCAGCACGATGATGGGCATCGAGTTGGCGGCGATGGCGAGCGGCATCGCCCCCTCCCGGACCGCCGTCCAACGGGCTGCGCCGAGCCCGGCCAGAAAGGCGAGCACCGAGCCCAGCACCAGTCCACCGAGTGCTGACAGGAACGTGCCGATACCCGCTCGCCACAGATCGGGCCACTCCTCCGAGAAGGCGGTGGCGATGGCCGATGGCGCCGGCAGGATGAACCCCTTGATCCCGAGCGCCCGCACCGCCACCTCCCAGGAGGCCAGGGCGGCGAAGAACAGGACGATGGCGGGGCTCGAGCGACGGATCCGATCCGCCATCACGACTCGAGATCCTCGGTGTCGACCTTGCGCAACGACTCCCGCACCCGGGTCAGCAACTGGAAGAAGCGCTGGTCTTCGCGGGTTTCGAACTGGCGTGGCTGCGGCAGGTCGATCTCGACGATGTCCGACACCCGGCCCGGTCGGGGCGACATCACCACCACCCGGGTCGAGAGGAACACGGCCTCGGGGATCGAGTGGGTCACGAAGATGACGGTGATGTTGGTCTCGCTCCAGATCCGGAGCAGTTCCATTTGCATGCGTTCCCGGGTCATCTCGTCCAGCGCCCCGAACGGTTCGTCCATGAGCAGGATCTTGGGCTCGAAGGAGAGCGCCCGGGCGATCGACACCCGCTGCTGCATCCCACCCGACAGCTGCCATGGGTAGTGATGGGCGAAGCGTTCGAGCTGGACCAACCGGAGCATCTCGGTCGCCCGTCGCTCGCGTTCGTCCTTGGAGTAGCCCATCACCTCGAGCGGCAGCTCGACGTTGTCGGCGATGCGCCGCCATTCGAGCAGGGTGGCCGACTGGAAGACCATCCCGTAGTCGCGGTCGAGGCGGGCCTGATGCGGTGTCTTTCCGTTCACGGCGACCGTTCCCGATGTGGGTGCGACCAGGTCACCCACCACCCTGAGCAGGGTGGACTTGCCACAACCGGATGGGCCGATGAGCGAGATGAACTCGCCCGGGGCGATGTCGAGATCGATCCCATCGAGAGCCGTGACCTCGTTGGTCGAACCCGGGTTGAACACCATCCCCACGCCACGTAGATCGAGCACGCTCATGGCGCCAGCGCTCGCGCGCCTGCCATGTGGTCGGGTTCCATGTCGACCACCACCTTCCTGCTTCCTGCCGGCACCACCAGCCGCTCGACGACGGCCACCAGGCCCACGAAGACGATGCCGAGCAGTGCCGCCACCAGCACCGAGGCGAACAGCTTCTCGGGGGCGCTAGAGAACGACGAGGCGAATCCGAGGATGGCCCGCCCCAGTCCTTCGGGGATACCGGAAGGGAGCTCGCCCACGATGGCACCGATCACCGACGCCGTGGCCGCAACCCGCAACGCCGGGAACAGGTACGGCAGGGCGGCGGGGATCTGCAGCTTGCGCAACACCTGGGCGGGACTGGCGGCGTACGAGCGCATCAGCTCCGCCGAGGTGGCCTCGGGAGACCGCAGGCCGCGAAGGGTGTTGATGGCCACCGGGAAGAAGGCGAGATAGGCGGAAATGGCCCCGACCGGGACCCAGGTCGGCAGGTCGAGCCGGCCACTCCACACGACGAGGATAGGTGCGATGGCGAGCATCGGCACTGTCTGGCTGGCCACCACGTAGGGCATGAGGCCACGCTCGGCGAGCGACGAGCGCACGAACAACACTCCCAGACCGAAGCCGATCAGCGAGCCGAGCACGAAGCCGATGAGGGCGGAGCGCCAGGTGTAGAGGGCGGCTCGCAACAGGATGACCAGCAGGATGTCCTCGCCACCGCGGCGGGCGGGCTGGAACAACGAGCCCACGATGTCCCACACGTGGGGCATGGACCGTTCGTTGGTGCGTACCGGCAGCTCGACATCGGTGAGCGGCCAGGTTCCACCGGTGGCGGTACCCATCGCCTTGTAGGCCTCCCAGAGGAGCACGAAGCCGACGATGATCGCCACGAACGACACCACCGCCCGTCGACGTGATCTCACTTCTGCACCGGTTTCGTCTCCATCCGCGGATGGTATTCGCCACAGTGAGGGTGGAACATTGCTTTATTGTTACTTTTCTGTAACAGACCCAGCCGTAGAGTGACCCCCGTGGAGCCGATCGACGCAGCCGAAAGCATCGGATTGATCGCTGCCGGAGCGCCGGCGGGTACTGCCGAGTCGATCACTGCCGCCATCGAGGGATTGGTTGCTCGCGGGGCGTTCCCCCCCGGTTTCCGCCTCCCCACCGTGCGCCAGCTGGCCCGTCGACTCGAGGTCAGCCCCACCACGATCGCGGCGGCCTGGCAGAAGCTCACCGAACGCGGAATCATCCAGACCAGGGGCCGGGCGGGCAGTTTCGTGGTCGAGTCCGCCGCCCCCCGCAGACGGGCGTGGCTGTCGGGTCAGCCGGGACGGTACCGACTCGACCTCAGCACCGGAACGCCGGATCCGACCCTGCTCCCCGACCTGACAAAGGTGATCACCCGGATCGGCGCCGGAAGTCCGGAGGCCCGCAGCTACCTGGGTCCGGTGGTGCTCCCCGAGCTGGAGCAGGCCATCCGTGCCGAGCTCGGCTTTCACCCGGAAGCCCTGACGATCGTCGACGGAGCCATCGATGCCCTGGACCGGGTGATGGCGCAGGTGGTGCGGCGAGGCGCCTCGGTGATCGTCGAGGATCCCTGCTTCCCCCCGATCGCCGAGTTGGTCGAAGAACACGGGGGAAGGTTGGTTCCCGTGTCGCTCGACGGAGAAGGGCTCGAGCCCGACGAGCTGGAGGCAGCCGGTGACACCCACCCGACGGTCCTGGTGTTCCAACCGCGCGCCAACAACCCGGCGGGCGTGTCGGTGTCGGCGGCGCGACTTCGACGCATCTCCGAATTCGTCGCCCGACATCCGGATCTGTTCGTCATCGAGGACGACTCGGCTGGCGACATCTCGTGCGCCCCCGAGATCACCCTGTCGGCTGCCCATCCCGCTCGGGTGGCTCACATCAGGAGCTATTCGAAGTCCCATGGCCCCGATCTGCGAATGGCAGCGCTGATGGGCCCCTCGACGGTGATCGATGCGGTGGTGGAGCGGCGCCGCCTGGGACCGGTGTGGACTCCGCGGGTGCTGCAGCGGGTGTTGCATCACATGCTCACCGACCCAGAGGTCGTCGATCAGGTACGGATCGCCCGAGCCGAGTACTCGCGGCGGCGCCGGCAACTGGTCGACCTTCTCGCCGAACGCGGAGTGGCTGTGGGCGGAGGCGACGGCATCAACCTATGGATCCCGGTCGCCGACGAACGCGACGCCATGGTGGCGCTGGCCTCGGTTGGGATCGGTGTGGCCCCCGGATCGCCGTTCCAACGCCGCCCAGGATCGCCGCCGCACGTCCGGGTCACGGTCGGCATCGAGGTCGGGATGTGGGACGAAGTAGCCGAGCACATCGCCGCCGCCGCCTCCGGTTCGTTTGCCACCGTCCGCTCGATGGTGTGAAGCGCCGTCAGGACAACACCCCGTACCCGCCGACGGCGTGGGCCACCGGCCGGTGCTCGGCTCCGTCCACCCAGATGCGTACCTGACCGGATATCCGGGTGCGTCCCGCCCGGAGCAGCTCTGCCCGACCGATCACGTCTCCCCCGGCCGCAGGGCGCAGGAAGGTGATGTGGATGTCAGAGGTCACCGCCATCGCCTTCAGTCCGAGCACGGTGAACGACAGATGCCACAAGGCGATGTCGGCCACGGTGAAAAGGGTCGGCCCCGAGATCAGATCGCCCGGGCGGAGGCTCGAAGGGTCGTAGGTCCAGCGGGCCACGGCGAAGCCTTCGCCCAGGTCGTCGCAGCGGAAACCGGTGGCGTGGGCCGCCGGATACACGGACGCAACGAAGTCGTTCACGTCCATTGGCGAGATCGATGGCGTTGTCATCGGTTCCATGATCGCATCCGAACCGCCGAGATTCGACTCACCACTCGGCGGGCGATGTGGGATCATGTGTGCGATCTACCCAGGAGGATGACACCGTGGCCAATCCGGTCATGACGCGAGGTTTCAATGAACAGTCGGGGCCCCTCGTCTCCGACGACAGGATGACCGCAGCAGGCGTGTCGAGGGCATCGCTGATCCTGCTGGCCATTTTCGCGCCGTCAGCCCTCTTCGGCTGGACCTCGGTCGCCATCGACCAGGGCCGGTTCCCGTCATGGATGCTCGGCGCCGTGGTCCTCGGACTCGGCTGCGTGATCGTCGGGATGTTCAAGCCGACGTGGGCGCGAATCATCGGCCCCGTGTACGCGGTGGCCCAGGGCGCCCTGGTGGGTGCGATCTCGGCGGTGTACGCCACCGCCTACGAGGGGATCGTGTTCCAGGCGGTGCTCGCCACCTTCCTCACCGTGGTGGTGATGGCGGTGCTGTACGCCACCAGGACGATCCGGGTGACCGAGAAGATGCGATCGATCATCATGGTTGCCACAGGCGGAATCTTCCTGTTCTACCTGGTGAGCTTCGGACTCTCGTTCCTCGGCGTGAATGTGCCGCTCGTGTGGGACTCGGGCCCGCTCGGCATCCTCTTCAGTGTCGCCGTGGTCGGGCTGGCGGCCTTCAACCTGCTGCTCGACTTCGACCTGATCGAGCGTGGCGTGCAGGGTGGCGCCCCCGCCTACATGAACTGGTACGCCGCCTTCGGGCTGCTGGTGACGATCGTGTGGCTGTACCTCGAGATCCTGCGCCTGCTGGCCAAGCTCCAGGACCGCCGCTAGAGATCCCATTTATCACTAGAGGTCGGCGTCCCTTCGGACGATACAACCACTGTCGATAGCTACAACCGAGAGGGAGGCCAGGTGCACCTGGCCTCCCTCTCGGCGTTTCCGGCCGATCCGTTCGTCTCGACCGTAACCATTCGGGGCCGGCTCCCGTCCCACCCGCGAGATTCAACCCCTTGAATGTGGAGGAACGGGAGACGTGTGGACGCCGCTGACACCATCGAAGCCTTCTACCGGGAGCACGCACCTGCCGTGTACGCCTTCCTGGTGTCGTTGTGCCGTGACAGAACCTGGGCGGAGGACCTGATGCAGGACACCTTCGTGAAGGCCACCCGGTCGATCTCTGGCTACCGCGGCGGCAACGCCCGCTCGTGGCTGTTCGCGGTGGCACGCACCGTGTTCCTCGACGACGTTCGCAAACGACGACCGGTCCCGGTCGCCGAGATGGCCGAGTCGCCGGTCACAGACCCCGATCTGGCCGAGGCCGATGCCATCGCCCGGGCCCTCTCCACCCTGCCCGATCGCCAGCGGCTGGCGCTGGTGCTGTGCGACCAGGTGGGCCTGTCCTACGCCGAGGTGGCCGAAGCGGTGGGATGCACACCCGCTGCCGTCAAGGTCCTCATCCATCGGGCCCGAACCAACTTCAAGGCCTCATACACAGGAGAAGAGTCATGACCGACCACGACGAGATCCAGGATCTCCTCGAGGGGTATGTCGACGAGACGCTCGACCGGCCCACCCGCAGGCTCGTCGACAGCCACCTCGCCGACTGCGGGATGTGTCGGGCGATCCTCGACGACGTAACCCCCGTCGATCTCAGTTCGATGCATACGCCACTGGTGGACGAGCGGCACCTGCGTCGATCGGTGCGGCGGGCCATGCGTCGTACCGTCCTCGACGCCGTGCTGATGCTGCTCGCCGTCTGGATGGCTGTGTGGCTGCTGGCAGCGCTGCTGATCCAACCATTGATGGTGAACCGGGGCGGGAGGGCGGCGGCAGCCGCGCAGGCAACGATCGACGTGGCCGTGATGTACAACCCGGGCGCGACCCTCACGGACTTCTCGATCCAGACCTCGTGGCTCAGGCGAACATTCACCGCCGAGGTGGGGATGCCGGTCGGATCGGCGATCGAGCCGATCGGCGAGGTCACCACTGCGATCGGACCGGTCGGCTTCGGTGATGAGCAGGGCGGTGGCGTGTGGCCCTTCGCCGGCTCCGATGCCGTCTCGAGCGTGCTTGACACGCTCGACCGGCTCGGCGACGGCACCGTGGCAACGGTTCAGGTCTGGTTCGACGATCCTCTCACCGTCGACGAGGCCCAGTCGCTGGCCGACGCCACTGCGACCGATACCCGGGTGGTGTGGGCCGGGTTCGCGGGCGCCGAAGGGTGGCCCCAGTCGTCGGGGGACGTATACGGCTACCCCACCTGCGTCGATCCGGCCTCGGAGTTCGACGAGAGCTTCCTGTCGGCGACCTCGGCGAGCGGCTCGAGGGGTGGCCTCTTCTCGCCGTCCAGCGTGACGCTGGCGCAGGAAAACGTAGTGCGGGCACTCGGGAACCTGGTGGACCATCCACGAATGGCCGCCGATCTCGCCCAACTCTCCGACGAGGCGTTCGACAGCGCTCGGCGCCATGTCGAGATGGAGGGCCGAGTGGCGACCCTGGTGGTCACCGGCCCGTCGCAGCAGATCCGAACGTTCGTCGACGACAACGGCTTCGAGTCCGGGGTGGTGCTGGCGGTGGACTTCTACAACTGGTCGACACCCGTGTGTGGGAGGGGATGACGATGGGAACCTATGAAGACATCCGCTCGGCGCGAAGCCTGGTGCTCGCCGGACTATGGGTGAGTCTGTGTCTGGCGTTGGCCGGCCTCGCGGCCTTCGTCACCAACATCGAATGGGGGGCCGGAAACGTGCTCGCCGCCCTCGCCTGGGTGACCGTGCTCGGCGTTCCTGCGGCGTGGGCCTGGCTGAGCCTCGACCGGCGGCCGTCGCTGCTCCCGGCGGCGGCGATGTCGTCACTGGTGGTGGCGGTGGTCGGGCTGTTCGTACTCGTACCACCGGTGCATCTGGTCCCGGCCCTGCTCTTCTGGCTCGGCCATCGACGCCGGGCTCAGGCACTCGACCGTGTGAGCCCGTGGAAGCGCCCGCTCATGGCCGCCGCCCTGGTCCTCCCAGCGGTGGCGATGGGATCGCACCTCGATCCGGTCTGCACGACCGTCGCCGAGGATGGCACCGCGCTCACCACCGTCGACCCCGGCGCTCCGACGGGATGGGACATCGGTCTCGGGGGCGCCACCACCGAGACGAGCACCATCGAGACGAGCACCTCCGGGGCGGGCGAATCCGGGGGTGGGACCACCAGGACGTGCACGTCCGACACCACGGTGTGGTGGGAGGGTGCAGCCGGCCTGGTGGTCGCCGTCGCCGTGGCGGTTCCCGGTCTGCGCTGGCCCGTGAACGCGGCCGTCCGACGGAGCGATACGCTGGGCGTGTGATCGACGATCTCGAACTGCTCCGACCGCCCGACCGCAACGCCTGGCGCGGGTGGCTCGAAGCACACCATGACTCCGCCCCAGGATGCTGGCTGGTGCTCCCCAAGCGCGGCGGCGATGGCGTCGCCTATGCCGACGCCGTCGAGGAGGCGTTGTGCTTCGGGTGGATCGATGGCCGTACCCGGCCACAGGACGACCTCTACCGCAGGCAGCACTTCGCGCCCCGCAAGAAGGGCGGGAACTGGGCACGGTCCAACAAGGAGCGGGTGGAGCGCCTGGAAGCGGCAGGTCTCATGACCGATGCTGGACGAACCGTCATCGAAGCCGCCAAGGCGGATGGATCGTGGAACGCCCTCGACGACGTCGAGGCCCTGGTGGTCCCCGACGATCTGGCGGCAGCCCTGGCCACCAATCCGCAGGCACAAACCACCTTCGAGGGCTTCGCAGCGTCGGCCAAACAGCTCTACCTGTGGTGGATCAAGTCGGCCAA
>JBHJOH010000194.1:0-8599 GCA_050329955.1 Acidimicrobiia bacterium
TCGACCTGACCGAGCCCGGATCTCCGGGCGATGGCTACCGGTCGATCCTCGAGGCCGGCTCGTCGGGCGCCACTGTCGAGCGGTTTCCCATCGTCGACTTCGGCACGCCGTCGGTCGGACAGGAGGAAGCGATCCTCGAGGCGATCGACCGGTGCCTGGACCAGCAGCGAACGGTGTACGTGCACTGTCTCGGTGGACTCGGACGGACCGGGACGGTGATCGGGTGCTGGCTCATCCGGCATGGGCTCGCTGGGCCCGACACCGCGGTGGCGACACTGGCCCAGCTCAGAGCGTCGATCGATGGTGGGGCTGCCCGGTCGCCCGAGACCGACGACCAGCGGCGTTTCGTGGAATCCTGGCCCCGATGACGAGGGCGATAGTCGTCGGGCTGGCACTGGTGCTGGCCTCGTGCGGGGGGTCGGATGCCCGGCAGATGCTGGGTAGGGGTGGCGACCGTGCCCTCCCCGGTACCGCGGTCGGGGCTGAGCCCGACAGCCCCTCGACCAGCGACTCTTCGGAAGCACCGGTGCTGGCGGTGGGCGACTCCGCCATGGTGGGTGACTGGATGCTCCGCGTCGCATCGGTGGACGTCGACGGCACCGATGAGGTGCTCGCCTACAACCAGTTCAACGAACCTCCGCCCGACGGCATGCAGTACGTTCTGGCCGGACTGGAGGCGACCTACCTGGGCGAAACCTCGGCTCCGCTGTGGATCGACCTCGGCTTCACCGTTACCGGGCCCGACGGGACCCGTTTCGAGCCCTGGGAACCATCGTGCGGGGTGGTTCCCGACGACATCGACTTCGCCGGCGAGGCGTTCCCTGGTGGAACCGTGACGGGCGCCACGTGTTGGACGGTCGATTCCGATGTCGCAGCGGACCTCGTGATGGAGGTGGTCGCCTCAGGTGGAGGTCTCCAGAGGCCAACCCGGTTCTCGCTCGACCCCGAGGCGGAGCCAGTGTCCGGCTCGACCAGTCCCACCGACCTGCCGCGGTTCGGACTGGACCCGGTGGCGGTGGGTGACCCCGTGGTCCTGGGCGGATGGCAGGTCACGGTGGTGGGCGTCGACGACGATGCGGCCGAGGTCGTCCTCGCCGAGAATCAGTTCAATGACCACCCTGTCGACGGCTACCGGTATGTGCTGGTGGAACTGTCGGCGCAGCGCACGGCGGAAACCGCCGGAAGCTTCACGGCCGAGATCGGGGCCAAGGCGGTCGGCGCAGCTCGCAGAGTGGCCTATGAAGGATTTGTCCGATCGTGCGGCGTGATCCCGGATCCCATCTCCGATCGGGTCGAGACCCCTCCCGGGTCAGTCGCCACCGGCACCCTGTGCTGGCAGGTCGCCGAGGAGGATCTTTCCTCGTTGGTGATGATTCTGGCGGAGTTCACCACCGGGGATCGGGCCCAACTCGCCGTGAGTCGTCGATAGCGGGTCCAACGCCCGTGGCTGCAAACGGGGGCGCCCCGTAACGTTGAACGTGTGCGATCTCGGAAAGGAGATCCGATGCACACGGAACTGGCCCCTTCCCCGGCCGGGTCCCCGGTCGGTCCGTCGAGCGTGGTTTCGACCCGCCACCTCACCAAGCACTATCGCTCCACCCCCGCCCTGGAGTCCCTCGACCTCGAGGTTGCCGCCGGCAGCGTCCTTGGTTACCTCGGCCCCAACGGCGCCGGCAAGACCACCACCATCAGGCTGCTGATGGGCCTCCTGCGGCCAACCTCGGGCAGCGCCACCGTGCTCGGCTTCGACATCGTCACACAACGGTGCGTCGTCCAGTCGAAGGTGGGGTACCTGCCGGGCAGCTTCGTCGCCTACCCGGACCTCACTGCCCGCGACTACCTCGACTATCTGGCCAACCTCCGTGGCCGGATCGATCCGGCCCGGATGCTGGAGTACGCCGACCGGCTGGAGCTGCCACTGGATCGCCAGATCGGTGATCTTTCCCACGGCAACCGCCAGAAGGTCGGCTTGGTGCAGGCATTCATGCACGACCCGGAGCTGCTCATCCTCGACGAGCCCACCACCGGGCTCGATCCGCTCGTGCAGCGCGAGTTCCTGACGATGGTGCGCGAGGTCAGGGATGCAGGTCGCACGGTGTTCCTCTCCAGCCACATCCTCGCCGAGGTGGAGGCCGTCGCCGACATCGTCGCCATCCTCCGCTCGGGCCGGCTCATCGTTACGGAACGACTGGAGACGCTGAAAGCCCGCGCCACCCATCGCATCGAGATCGACTTCGCCGGACCGGTCGACGCCCGGTCGCTGTCGGGAATCTCCGGAGTCCGCCAGGTGGTGGCCGCCGGATCGAGCGCCCTGGTGACGGTCGAAGGCAGCGCCGCCGAGCTGTTCCGTCGGATTGGACCGCTCGGCGTGGAACGGGTGCGGACCCACGAGGCCGACCTCGAGGACATCTTCCTCAGCCACTACTCCCCCGACGTGGAGGGACGCGGTCACGAAGCGGGGCGATCCCTATGAGACGCAGCATCTTCGGCAAGGACCTTCGCGATCAGGTTCCGGGACTGGTGGGCTGGTCGATCGGAGTGGTGATGACCGTGGGGATCATGGGGGCGTTCTGGCCGTCGATGCGCGACATGGCACACATCGAACCCTTCCTCGAAGCCTATCCCGAGCAGATGCGGGATCTGTTCGACATCGACGCCATGACGTCGGGCTCCGGGTTCCTCAACGTCGAGCTGTTCTCGATCATGCTGCCGATCATCTTCCTCGTCTTCGGCATCGCCCGCGGTGCGCGCTCGGTAGCCGGGGAGGAAGAGGACGGAACCCTCGAAATGCTGGCCTCGCTCTCGGTTCCCCGGGTGCGGATACTCGTGGAGAAGGCCGCGGTCCTGGTGGTCGCCGTGGCCACGCTGGGAGCAGTGACCCTGGCGTCGACGGTGGCGACCTCGGCGCTCTTCGACATGGGTGTTCCTCTGGCCGAGGCAGCGGCGGCCACAGCGGCCATGGTCGCCATGGGAGTCGAGTTCGGCCTGGTGGCGCTGGCGGTCGGAGCCCATGTCGGCGTCCGGGGCGTGGCGCTCGGATCTGCTTCCGCCCTGGCGGTGGCGTCCTACCTGCTCTACGTGGCGGGGGTGTTCGTGGACTGGGCCGAGACATGGCGCGTGTTCTCGCCGTTCCAGCAGGCGCTGGGCGGGGGACCGATCGGTGGGGGATGGCAGGTGTCGTTCCTGTGGATGCCTGCGGTGGGGATTCTGGCGATGCTGGTAGTGGCCCACCGATTCGACCGCCGCGACCTCGGTTCCTGAGTACTACGGGTCAGCGGGGAGCACCGGTGGGTGCTTCCATGCGAAGCCGACGAATCGCATCGTGGAACTCCCCGGTCGGCCGGTCCAAGGCGTCGAACAGGTCGACCAGGGGCACGTGTCGGCCCGCCTCTTCGTGCTCGTCGAGCACAGCCCGTCGGAACCGCTGCACATCGAGTCGCTCCTGCACGACTCGGCGTCGCAGATGATCGAGATACACCGCCAGCACTTTCGCCATGAAGGCGGCCACGCAGCGCTGCTCGAGGCCGGTGTGATGGACGAGTCGACGCTCCAGCAGGGTTCGGGTTGAACCGAAGAACACCGACGGCAGCAGCCAGTTCACATCGTCGATGTTGTCGAGGAGCCATCCGTCGTCACCCGCCACCACATTCCACACCACCCGGGCGCCAAGCGCCTCCTCCATGTGGCAGGCAACGGCTCCCATCACCACACCGATAGTGGCGTCCACTGTTCGTCGGACGGTTCGGTGATCGCCCAAATCCTCGTCCGGGCACAGCGTCCTCAGGACCTCACTGCGTTCGAGAATGCCGGCGATCGACTCCACAATCGTTCCCACTGTGTCCTTTCCCCAGTCGCGGAGCACGACACCTGATCAGGGTGAGGGTTCCCGCCTCAGCCGGGAATGAGTCGATCGAATCATCCGGACTCACACGACGCTGGAGAGCACCCCGGTCAGGAGGTCGACGGCGGTCGACAACTGATCGTCTGTCGCCACGATCGGCGGCAACATGGCGACCACGTTGCCATGGTGGCCGCCGGGGTACACCAGGAGCCCCCGGTCCACGCAGGCATGGCTGACGGCGCGTGCGACCGGGTGGGGCTCGGTACCGGCGGAGACAAGCTCGACCGCCACCATCAGCCCGCGACCGCGGATCTCGCCGATATGGGGTTTGCCGTCGAGGGCGGATCGAAGCTCGGAGAGCAGATGGGCACCGCGGGAAGCCGCCACTGACGACATGTCCTGTTCGGCGTACACCCGGTGGGCGGCCAGCGCCGAGGCGCACGACACCAGGTTGCCGGCATACGTGCTCGACTCGGTCCCAGCCGGGTTCGCCTGGGCGATCTCCCTCGACACCAGCACCCCGGACAGCGGCAGTCCCGCCGACAATGACTTCCCCATCACCACCATGTCTGGGATCACGCCCTCATCGTGCTCGAACGCGAAGCGGCGTCCGGTCCGATGAAAGCCACTCATCACCTCGTCGGAGACCAACACCAGATCGTGGCCGTCACAGATCCGGCGGAGTCCGGCCATGAACCCCGCCGGAGCCGG
The DNA here is from genome assembly GCA_050329955.1 of Acidimicrobiia bacterium. GTDB lineage: Bacteria > Actinomycetota > Acidimicrobiia > Spongiisociales > ZC4RG35 > JAOUGY01. The sequence continues at coordinate 4,553 of JBHJOH010000194.1, forward strand.
AATCATGCCGCCGTTGCCCTGCACCGGTTCCATCATGACGAGGCCGATCTGGTCCCATCCTCCGGCCGGATCCGACAGCTGGGAATCGATCAGCTCCAGCGTGATCTCCGAGACGGTGGTCGGATCAGACCCGAACGGAGAGCGGAACGCATGGGGATAGGGAAGATGGATCACCGGACCCAACTGACCGAGGCCGGATCGTTGCCCGGCCCGCCCCATCAGCGCCAAAGCCCCCATCGTGCGGCCGTGGAACCCACCGGAGAATGCCAATACTCCCGGCTTCCCGGTCGCCCGCCGGGCCAGTTTGAGCGCCGTCTCCGCCGCCTCGGACCCCGATGCGCCTAGCATCACCATCGGCAGACCGGGAACCAGCTGTGACAACGCCCCGATCAGTTCCGTGCGGACGGTCGAAACCATCGACATGGCCTGCTGGCCGTCGACGACCTGACGGGTGACCGCTTCGACCAGTGCCGGATGGGAATGGCCCAGGTTGAGCGATCCGAACCCGGCCACCATGTCGAGGAACCGGTTGCCGTCGGGATCCTCGATGACGCAGCCCTCGGCCCGGGCGAAAACCGGTGGAACCTCGGCCAGGCCGAACGTGAGCCCGGCGGCGGCCTCGGTCGAACGGACCCGTTCGATGACCTCCCGCGATCGAGGGCCTGGATGGGGGACGGCGATGTGGGGAGCAGGACCGAGCATGAGGAGAGGATACGGAGGAGAGCTGCCGGCTGCTGGCTCGGAACGTCCGACGTCCGACGCAACACGCAACACGTAGGAACCGGTTCTTCCGAGCAGATGTGCACAAGGTCGGAGGGGGCACCGGGGCGACGAGCGGGCTTCTTGCTTCTGGCTTCGGGCTTCTGGCCTGACCTGTTGACCTGTTGACCTGTTGACCTGTCGACCCCGCTATCTGCACGCTCCTGGTACAACCGCACACATGGGTGACACTCGATGACGGCGCGGGGTGGGCGGAGACGGCGTGGGCCGGTCGGCGCTCCCGAAGATCACGAGGTTCCGATCAGGGTCGACGACCTCAAACAGCTTCGAAAGCTGCTGGCGTTCTTGAAGCCGTACAAGCGGCGATTGGCGATGGCGATCGGGGCGGTGGCGGTGGCTTCGGCGATGGGGCTGGTGTTCCCACTCGTGATCGGGCGGCTGGTCGACACCGCCCTGGCCGAGAGCGCAGCCGGCGACGTGGCCTCGCTCAACCGGATCGCCCTGTTCCTGCTGGGAGTGTTCGCGGTCCAGGCGATCTTCAACTACGTCCAGCAGTACCAACTGGCCGCCGTCGGCGAAGGGGTGGTGGCCGATCTCCGCACCCGTTTGTACGCCCACCTCATGTTGCTGTCGGTGAAGTTCTTCGAATCCCGCAAGACCGGCGAGATCACCTCGCGGCTCACCTCCGATGTCGGCGTGGTGCAGGGAACCGTGTCCCAGTCGGTGGCGTCGGTCGCCTCCCAGAGCCTCACGCTGCTGGGTGGCGTGGTGATGCTGTTCGTGATCAGCGCCCGACTGTCGGCCACCGTGCTGGTGATCCTTCCCCTGCTGATCGTGGCGGCCCGGTTCTTCGGCAAACGACTCGAGCGGATCTCGATGGCGTTCCAGGACAAGGTGGCCGAAGCGAACTCGGTGGCCGAAGAGGCCATCGCCGGGATCCGGGTGGTGCAGTGGTTTGGAGCCGAGCAGGTGCTGGTCGACCGCTATTCCGGCTCGATCTCGGACTCCTACCGCCTCGCCCTGCGTCGGGCGCGGCTCCGGGCCCTGTTCGTGCCGGCGGTGCAGTTCTCGGTGTTCGCCACCATCTCGCTGGTGCTGTGGTTCGGGGGTCGGCTGGTGTTGGCCGGGGAGATCACCGGTGGCGACCTCGTCACCTTCCTGCTCTACACCTTCACGGTCGCCGGAGCCATCGGCACCTTCACCGGGCTGTACTCCCAGCTCCAGGAGGCGCTCGGGTCCACCCGCCGGATCTTCGAACTGCTCGACGAGGTCTCGGAGGTCGCCGAGCCCACCGATCCGATCGACCTGCCGGCGCTGGAGGGAACGGTCACCTTCCACGATGTGTCGTTCGCCTACTCGGACCGGGCGGGTGAGGTGTTGCGGGCCGTCGACGTCGAAGCCGCTCCCGGCCAGGTGGTGGCCCTGGTCGGTCCCAGCGGCGTCGGGAAGTCGACGATGGTCCAGTTGGTCGCTCGCTTCTTCGACCCCACGTCGGGGCGGATCTGCGTCGACGGCGTCGACATCCGCCGGATACGGCTCGCCCAGCTCCGGTCACACATGGCAGCAGTACCCCAGGACACGCACCTGTTCTCGGGGACGATCGCCGAGAACATCCGGATGGGCAAGGCCGACGCCGACGACGACGGAGTGGTGGCCGCCGCCGTCGCCGCCAACGCCGACGAGTTCATCAGCGGCTTCCCCGACGGCTATCAGACGGTGGTGGGAGAACGGGGCGTGAAACTGTCGGGTGGCCAGCGCCAGCGCGTCGCCATAGCCCGGGCGTTGCTCAAAGACCCGCGGATCCTCATCCTCGACGAGGCAACCTCGGCGCTCGACTCCGAGTCCGAAGCGGTCGTTCAGGACGCCCTCTCCGTCCTCATGAAGGGACGCACCACCTTCGTCATCGCCCACCGGCTCTCCACCGTCCGCAATGCCGACCGCATCCTCGTCCTCGACGGCGGTCGCATCGTCGAGCAGGGAACTCACACCGAACTGATGGCGGCCGGCGGCCTCTACGCCGACCTGGCCGAACGCCAGTTCACCGAGACGTAGCACGCCCGTCCGGCTCACCGCAGGGCGGAGTCCCGATTGTGTGAGTCCTGTCCCATCTCGAGGTGGCTGGTCGGAGGAGCGATATCGCCAGTGCGATCCGGCGCCGGTCCGCGCCGCGCCCCGGAAGCGAACAACGGTTGCAGCACCTTCACGAACAAGCCCAGGAAGGCGATGGCGAACGAGCCCATGATGACCACGTTGGCGAAAACCGCCTCCGGGTCGTCGTTGATCTGCATGACCACGGCCATACCGGCCACCGCCGACCCCAGCATCGCCCCCCAGCCGAGCACGGCATAGGCGGCCTTGTCGGCCCAGGCCGACCCCCGCAGCAGTCCAAGCGCGGTCGCCACGGCGATCGGAACCACGATCCCCAGATCCATCAGTTTCACCACCCAGAACACCGTCGGGCTCTGGGAATAGCCGACATCACCGGGGGCTCCACCCAACACTTCGACCAGGCCGGGTAGATGCAGACCCATCGCCAGGAAGCCACCCAACAGCAGGAACACCACCGTGATGGTGGTGCGCATGGCCGGACGGGGCAGCTCACCCACCGCGTTCCAGGCCATCACCATGACCGCCCCACCCAGCACGAACAGCCCCAGGAACAGCGGGAAGAACATCTCGCTGTTGCCCTTCTCGGTGGCGAACTCCCCGCCGATCGCCAACTGGGCGTAGGTGTACACGGCGAACCCGGCCGGGCCGATCCCCACCAGCGGCGCCGCCCGATGGTTACGTAACGCCAGCACCCCGGCAAACACACACACGGGTGCGATCAGGAAGAGCGCAACGGCATCGCCACCCATCACCTGGTTCAGAACGTCGTCCGGGACGTGATAGTCGATCGCCCCGAAGAACAGTGGACCGAGCAGCGCGGCGGCCGCCACCCCGATCCCCAGCGTCACCAGGCCGTATCCGAGTCGTCGCATGACAAAATCTCCTTCCAAGAGACAACCCCAGCGTATGGGAACGGGCCGTTCCCCGGTGAGAGGCAGAAGACCGCGATCATGCCCAGGGGGGGTCTGATACTCAGGGGGGGCGACCCCCCTGGCCCCCCGCCGGTGCTGGTTTGAGGTGGCGTCGGGTTTGGCCGGGGGTGTGGAAGTCCTCGCGTGCGGGGTGTTGCCACGGTTCGACGGTGAACGGTGAACGGTGAACCTTCCCCAGGGGGGACGACCCCCTTCGACCCCCCGCCGGTCATGCCCAGGGGGGACGACCCCCCTTCGACCCCCGCCGGTCATGCCCAGGGGGGACGCCCCCCCTTCGACCCCCGCC
>JBHJOH010000195.1:0-19389 GCA_050329955.1 Acidimicrobiia bacterium
GCTTTGATCTGGATCGCTCGTGCTCGGGCAATGGTTGCTTCGAGCGTGGTGATGAGTTGTTCGAGATCGTCGGTCGACAATCCAGATGAATCGAACATGTGTTCGATTGTAATCGATACTAAGGGGTAGTGCAAGTGGTTTAGCGTGCTATATCGTGCGTTTCCCCACGTAGTCGATTGCCCGCAACCCGTCGATCACCGAGCCGCCTCCATCATGCCTTCGCACGTCCTGACCAGAACGTGGGCGGCCTCTGACAGTCCCCGACTCGACAATGGGTTCTCGGCCCGTCGGCGGAAGTGTTCGATGGTGCCGAGGGCGGCGGATCGGACCTGGTCGGGGGAGGCGGCATCGTCCAGGCCCAGTCGCTGCCTGGGCTCGCCCGCCGACAGCAACCGGTCGACAAGTGGGCGGTCCTTTCCGAAGTCGACGGCGCCGGCCCGGTGGGCGTTGAACACGGCCATCTCGGCGAACTCGTGTGCCGACGACCTGATCCGTTCGAGCTCACCCCACAGTCTCGGGTCGCCGCCGTGCCCGCTCAGCACGGTTTCGAGAGCGGCCAGTGCCGACCGGGCCCGTAGCGAGTCGCTGCGGGCGGCGAACTGGCCGAAGAGTTCGTGGCGGACCTCGTCGACGCCGCTCTTCTTGACGAGCGACTGAGCCAGCTTGCCGGCGGTGGGGGTGGACCCCATACGGAGGGCGGCGATCGAAACCCGGACACCGAACATGCCGAGGCGCATCAGCAGGTGGGTGCGCTCAACGCCGGACAGGCCGGCTGCGACACCGTCGGCGCAGAACCGGTCGGCCGACAGCAGCAGGGCGTCGGTCTCCCCCCGCGGCGCTTCAGCGAGCCGGGTGAGGGCGGCGTACTCGTCCTGGGTGAGGGTGGCGCCGGTCTCGCCCAGCAGGGCGTTGACGGCGATCACGGTTTGGCACAGCCCACGCAGCTTGGGGTCGCTGCGGTAGCGGGCGGCGATGGTGTTCGCCGACCGCATGGCGTCGAGTCGCCCCACCCCGATCTCGTCGGCCCGTGACAACAGCCCGATGGCATTGACGGGAGTCGAGGCAACCGTGCCGTCGTGGAAGGCCTCCAGGAAGTCGATGTCGCTCGAGTGCAGGTGGCGCATCAGATACAACACGGCATCGGCGGCACCGGAACCATCGGGTGATGCTTCGAAGAAGCGGTGGGTGCGCTCGGACACCTCGGTGCTGGCCGAGGCGATCCCGGGGGTGTCGATCAGGGTCATGTGTTCGAGGCGGGGAGTGGGCCACTCGATGACGATGTGGTCGATGTCGCCCGGGTCGAGGCCCGCCAGGTCGACCTCGATCGGCCCACCTTGGCGGGTGAACGACGTCTGGCGGGTTGTCCCGTCGGGCAGGTGGAGCGTGGCCCGGTAGGTGTGGCCGTGGCGGTACCAGGTGACGATGCGGGTGCACTCGCCGGCGTAGGTGGGGGCGAGCTCGTCGCCGATGAGGGCGTTGAGCAACGTCGACTTTCCGGCTTTGACCCGACCGGCGATCGCCACCCGCAGCGGTTCGTCGAGTCGGGCGCCGATGGCCTTCACCTCAGCGGCAGCACCCGGTGCGGCGGCGGCGGTGGCGGCCAGCAGGTCCCGCACCGAGTCGAGCAGGGCGCTCATCGGCCACCTCCGGCCAGTGCCTGTGCCTGAGCCCGGAGACCGGCGAGTCTGGCCCGTTCGGCGGTGACGTCGGCCAGGCGTTTGTCGCGTTCCGACTGGGTGGAAGCGGCGGCGAGTTTGGCCGAGGTGATGGTCTCTGCCACCGACCGGTTCAACTCCTCGGCGCACAGGGTGTAGTGGTCGCGCAGGGTCCGCTGCAGGCGGCGGAGCTCGTCACGGACCTCCTTGCCCAGTTCGAAGGTGGCGTCGTCGACGAACTGGCGGACGGTCGCCTTGGCCTGCTGGCGGCGGATCGACAGCTGCCGTTCCTTTTCGTCGCGGACTGCCTTCCCGCCCATGAGGATGCCGATGACGGCGGTGGCGGGGTTGATCATGGCGAGTCCGGCCATCTGTCCGAGCATGCCGAACATGAGGAACCCGCCGTAGCTGCCGCGCATGGCGGTGAGACCGGAGCCGACCAGGCCGGTGGTGTTGTCCTCGACCCGGCTCCGCACCTCGAGGCCCGAGGCCTTCTGGATGATGGTCGTCGGGTCGAGCGACAATCCCAGCGCACCGCGCCCGGTGTCGAAGTGGGCCGCCACCGACTCGGACAGGGCGTCGGTGCGGGCCGACAGCTCGACGTAGGTCTCGGCGGCATCGTGGGCGACCCGGCGGGTGAGCCACTCCTCGAACTGCGGCCACACCTCACCGGGGTCCTGGGTGTCGATGGCGTCCTCCGCCTCCCGGATCACCGAGCGGAGACGCGCCCTGAGCCGGTGGTCGAAGTCGGCGCTCAGGTCGGCGATGCCGTCGTTCAGGGTCACCTGCCAGCGGGCGGCGTTGCCTCGCAGCGCCTCCGCCCGGCGGCGGGACTCCTCGAAACGCGCCGTCATCGCCTCGATCTGCTCGGGGTCGGTGAGGGCGGCCTCTTCCCCGGCGAAGGTGGCGTCGATCTGGTCGACGGCTTCTGCCACCACCTCGGCGGTCCGGGCTGCGGCGCGCTCCGACCCGGTGAGTGTCACCCGGTCTGTCAGGAACGTGACCAGCTCCGGGTAGCCGGACTCGGCGTTGAGGATGCGATCGTCGGTGCGGACGGCCAGCTGACGGAGGGTGGCCGAGGTGGGCATGATGTCGGCCTCGATCCCGAGCCGGGAGAGGTGCTCGACATCGAGATCGCGGATGCGCTTCCACTCCGGATACAGATCGATCTTGGTGAGCACGAAGGCGATGTCGGGGCATGCCTGGCGGGCAACCGTCAGGAAGTCGAGCTCGGGCCGGCCGAACTCCTGGGAGGCGTCCGAGACGAAGACGATGGCGTCGGCGTGGGGGAGTGCCGCTACGGTGGCGGCGGTGTGGGCTGAACCCAGGCCGCCCACCCCAGGGGTGTCGATGATGGTGAGACCGTCGGCGAGCAGCCGTCGGGGGATCCCGACCTCAGCGGCCCGCAGGCCGGACGTGGAGGCGGTCTCGGTGATGAGGCCGGGAAGGAGCGAGAAGTCGACGTCCTCGGTCTGCCTTCCGTCGTCGGTTTCGCGCACGATCCGGGCCCAGGGGGTGTCGGCATGCCGGATGAAGGTGGGGACGGCGGTGGCGATGTCGTCGTCGACCGGGCACACGCCGGCGTTGAGGAGGGCGTTGACCAGCGAGCTCTTCCCCTGTTTGAACTCGCCCACCACCATCACCCGGTAGCTGGGATCGGCGGTGTTGGCCCGTTGGGTGGTGAGGCGGTCGGCCAGGTCATCCCGACCGTAGGCTCGACTGGCGGTGATGGCCAGGTCGAGCAGCGCCAAGGCTGTGTCGTTGCTCATGGTGGTGCATCCCTGAGAAGGTCTTCGAGCGGGCGGCGTGTGTGTCCTTCCCCCGGGGAAGGACACACACGGATCGCTCGCTCAGTGCTCGTACTCGAGCTCTTGTTCCTCGACCGACAGGTCGATCTCCAGCTCGGGCTTGAACTCGCCCTCGGCGTCGCCCTCGTTCGACACGCCGACTCCGGCGCTGTCGTCGATGTCGACCACCTGGTAGTCGGTCTCACCATCGGCGTCGCCATGGTCGCCGGTGTTGACGCCCACGCTGTCGTCGATCTGGATGTCGTTGGCCTCGGCCGAACCCGACCCGAAGGCGGTGCCCTCGGTCTCGGAGTCCTGGACGGCGTTGATGTCGCCCTCGCCGGACTCGATGTTCGAGTTGTCCATGTGGCCGGTGTTGCCGGTGACCTCGGAGCCGCCGGTTCCCACCACGCTGTCCTCGGCGTTCACCTGATCGCCGTGCCCGGTGTTGACGTTGCCCTCGGCCTGGATGGCGTCGCCGCCGGCGATCTGCTCGGCCACGGTGGCATCACCATCGCCCAGTGCCACGGCGCCATCAATGTCGTTGCCGTACAGCGAGGTGTTGCCGTCGCCGACGATGGCACCATCCGAGTCGTTGAGGATGGTGTTGCCGTCCCCGACCGCCGATCCCTCGAGGTGGGCGTCGTCGCCTGCGACGACGCTGTCCTCGACTCCTCCGCCGATCACCGCACTGTCGCGGATCTCGCCGGTGTTGGCCACCGACTCACCCGACGCCACAGCGCTGTCGAAGTCCTGATGGACGTCACCGTCGGCGAGGATCGTCTGGTTCACCGAAGAGTCGATGATGGTGTCATCGTCGGAGAAGTAGTCGTTGTCCTCGGTGTAGGTGTTGTTCGACACGTTGTTGACGTAGACGATCTGGCGGATGGCGGCATCCAGCTCGGTCTCGCCGTAGCCCGGATCGAGCGGTGGCGGAGGTGGCGTGTGGTACACGGGCGCCTGGGCGGCCGGTGCTCCACCACCTCCACCCGTCGCTGCGATCGAGGTGGTGGTGGGGGCGTAGGCACCCTGATTCACCTGATTGCCGCCGGTGTACGCCGTGAGCTGCGACGACTGATCCGAGGTGAACACGTCGCCTCCTTCGACCATGGCGTTCACGGCGTTGTACACGTCGTGTCCGGTCATGTCCCCGTAGCCGGCCTGCTCCATCTTGTCCTTGATGGCGTCGTAGTCCTGGTGCTCGCCCTCCTTGAAGAGGCTGATGAGCCACTGGTAGAACCCTTCGAGAGTTGACATTGTCCTGTTCCTTCCCGATGCGGCGAATGGGACCTCCATTCGCGCCTTCTCTGCCCCTAGGGCCCTTCGGGTTGTCTCTCCCGTGCAGCTGCGATTCGATCGGCCCTTGTGCAAAGACCGAGTATCCAGAACCGGCTTCGATACTCGATTCTTCGAGTTTCTCGATGGTTGAAGGGATGAACCATGTCGTACTACCTGGGAATGGACCTCGGCACCACCTATACCGGTGCCGCCCGCTTCAGTGACGGGCGAGGAGAGATCATCACGTTGGGGGATCGCTCGGCGGTGGTGCCCTCGGTTCTGTTCTTCCGCGACGACGGTGACGTGCTGGCGGGTGACCCGGCGGTCCGCCGGGGGCTCTCCGAGCCGACCCGGGTGGTGCGGGAGTTCAAGCGCCGCATGGGCGACCCCACTCCGATCATGGTGGGGACGGCTCCGTATTCGGCCGACGCGCTGATGGCGGAGCTGTTCGAGACGATTCTGGGGGTCGTCTCACAACGGGAGGGGGGTCCGCCCGAGGGGCTCGGTGTCACCCACCCGGCCAACTGGGGCCCCTACAAGCTCGACATCCTGCGTCAGGCGCTTCGTATGGCCGACGCATCTCACGCCATCGTGCTGAGCGAGCCGGAGGCGGCGGCGATCCATTACGCCTGGACCGAACGGCTGGCGGAGGGCGAGATCGTGGCGGTCTACGACCTGGGTGGCGGCACCTTCGACGCTGCCGTGCTGCGGAAGACCGACTCCGAGCAGCGCTTCCAGATGTTGGGAGAAGCCGAGGGAATCGAACGTCTTGGAGGGATCGATTTCGACGAGGCCGTCTTCCAGTATGTGGTTCGCTACCTCGGTTCCGCCATCTCCGAACTGGACCCGGACGATCCGGCCGCGGTTCAGGGAATCGCCCGGTTGCGCCAGGAGTGCGTCAACGCAAAGGAGGCGCTGTCGTCGGATACCGATGTCAGTATCCCGGTGTTTCTCCCCAATGTGCAGACCGAGGTGCGTCTGGTCCGGGCCGAATTCGAGGCGATGATCCGACCGGCGATCGGCCAGACCATCGAAGCCCTCCGTCGAGCGCTCCGGGGTGCCGGCGTGGCGCCGGATGATCTGGCGGCAGTCCTGCTGGTCGGCGGTTCCTCCAAGATCCCATTGGTGGCCCAGCTGGTGGCGGCCGAGGTGGGACGCCCGATCGCGGTGGACATCCATCCCAAGCACACGGTTGCGATGGGGGCGGCGATCGCGGCGGCGTTCGCCGACGGCGGTTCCCACAACCGGACCCAGCCGGTCGTGGTGAAGGCTGCCGAGGAGCTGCCCGAGCCGTCCCCGGAGCCGGAGCCACAGCCGGAGCCGGAGCCACAGCCGGAGCCCGAGCCCGAGCCAGAGCCAGAGCCGGAGTCCGAGCCGGTGACGATCCCGATCACCCCGCCCTCCGATCTCACGACGGACCCGGGGCCGAGCCGCAGCCGGGGACGGGTACTGGCCGGCGCCGGGATGGCAGGGGTGGTCGCTCTGGTGGCCCTCGTCGCTTCCAGCCTGGGCGACGGCTCGGGCGCATCCAACACGACGTTCGGAGCGGTCGCCGGGGTGGAGACCACCGTGGCCGCGGTCGAGACCACCGTCACGGAGGCGACGACCACCATCACTGCTCCGACGACAACCACCACGACCGTGCCGGTCAGGGATCCGGAACCGCTGCAGGTGTCCGATGCCGTGGACGGAGGGTCGGTGGCGGTCAGAGCGGAAGCGGGCGATGGCGCTCCCGAGGTGGGCGCCTTGAGCGCACTCACCACCTTCACCACCACCGGCCTCTATGCCAGCGTCGATGGTGAGGAGTGGATCGAGCTCTCCGAGCCGGTGTCGGGATGGATTCCGGCGGCGGCTGCCCAGACGGTGGAACCGGGAGATCGGGTCATCATCACGGGGATCGAACTCGAGGGAGACCGATATCTGGTGGAGTACTCGGCCAACTACGAACCGCTCATCTCCACCGGCGAGGCCGTTCACATCCACTTCTTCTTCGACAGCGTGGCCGTGGAGGAAGCCGGCGTGCCGGGCAACGGGCCGTGGATTCTCTACGACACCCCTGCGCCGTTCTCCGAGTACGGACCGGCAGACCGTCCCGAAGGTGCCACCCGCATGTGTGCCACCCCCGCCACGTCGGATCATCGGGTGGTGAACCCGCGGGTCTTCCACTGCATGGCACTCCCCGATGTGGAGGCGGCCTCCGGGCTGGTGACGGTGTCGTTGCTCGACCCAGCCTGGTTCGGCCCGTGCAAGCTGGAGGGTCACACGTCGCTCTGATGCGGTCCGGGGCGCTCACACCAGCTCTTCGAGCAACTCGATGCGGTTGCCGAACGGGTCGTCCACGTAGACCCGGTGGTATCCGGGGAGGGGTTCGTCGGTGACCGGCACGAAACCGGCGGCGTCGAGCCGGTCGATCAGTCCGGTCAGGTCGTCCACCAATAGGGCCGGATGTGCCTTGCGGGCCGGGCGGAACTCGGCCTCGACCCCGAGGTGGATCTTCACGTGGTCGTCCTCGAACCAGACACCACCCCGCACCGCGAGATGGGGCGGCTTGATCCGCTCGGGGATGTCGAACAGCACCTGGTAGAACGCCCGCGCCTCGTCCTCCCGACCGGCCGGCATCGCCAGCTGCACGTGGTGAACGCCGCGGATCACGTCAGCGTCTCCATGGCGAAGCGGGTGGCCATGAGATCGAGATGGGCGCCGCCTCCCGACTTGTACAGGGTGATGTCGTCTGCGGACGTCCGCCCGGGATGTTCGCCCCGGCACAGTCCGAACAGGTCCGCCTCCACGTCGTCGCGGCTGCGCAACCCCGAGGCGATCGGCTGGCATAGGTCGCCGCAATGGTCGATGTTGAACATGGCGGCGTCCACGAACAGGCGAGCCCGGCGGGCCACCTCGTCGTCGCTCTCGCGCATCTCGGGTGTGAATCCGCCCACCAGGTCGAGGTGGGTGCCGGGTCGGACCACGGCACCGTGGATGAGCGGCTCGGTGGCGGCGGTGGCGGCACACACCACCTCGGCCTGCGCCACCGCAGCGTCCAGATCGTCCACCACGGTGCCCCCCAGCCGAGCGGCGAGGGCGTCGGCGCGGGGACGACTCCGGTTCCACACCAGCACCCGATCGATCGTGGGTCGAACAGCCCGATGCGCCATCGCCAGGTAGGGAGCGAGACCTCCGGCGCCCACCATCAGCAGGGTGGTGGCGTCGGGTCGAGCCAGGTAGTCGGCACCGAGCGCCGACGATGCAGCTGTCTTCCAGTAGGTCAGCTCGGTGCCGTCGATCAGAGCCACCGGGCTGCCGTCGACGCCGTCGAAGGCGGTGATCACCGCCTGGACGGCCGGTTTCGGGCCCGGGAGGGAAGGGTTTCCCGGGAAGATGGTGCCCATCTTGACGGCGATCATCGAACCGGGCGCCCAGGCGTGCCACACCAGGAAGCTGTTGTCGGTGCCGGGTTCGGCCATCAACACCCGCTCCATCACCGGGGCCGGCTGGCGATGGCCCTGGCGCATCGCCTCGATCAGCCCGAGAATGTCGAGGCGGGCCCTGATCTCGTCGCCGGCGATGAACGGAAGCTGCATGGCTTCAGTCAACCACCCGCTCGGGCCTCCCGACGGTCGATCCGGGGGTGGTCTCGTCCCATCGGGTGGCGACAAGTCGATGAAACGACCGATCGACCGGTTAACCTCGGTCGTACACATGTTCGTACTCGGAATCGATCCCGGATTGACCCGGATGGGCTACGGCCTCGTCCGGCGCGGCCACCCACCCGTGCCGGTGGCGGTGGGTGTCATCAGGACCTCACCCGACGCCGCCATGGCGGTGCGGTTGGCCGAGCTGTACGCCGACCTGTGTGCCCTCATCGCCGAGCACCAGCCCGATGCCATGGCGGTCGAGGCGGTGTTCACCAACAAGAACCTGCACACCGCACTGGCGGTGAGTCGGGCCTCGGGAATGGCGTTGCTTGCTGCCGCCCAGGCGGGCATCCCCGTCACCGAGTACACCCCGACGGCGGTGAAATCGGCCGTCACCGGCGATGGATCCGCCGACAAGGCGATGGTGGCCACCATGGTGGTGCGTCGGCTCGGGCTGACCGAGCGTCCCAAACCGGCCGACGCCGCCGACGCCCTGGCCGTGGCCATCTGCCACCTCCAGTCCGCCCGAATGCGGGTGGGCGCATGATCGGACTGTTGTCCGGTTCGGTGGTGTCGTTCCGGGGCGAACGGCTCATCCTCGACGTTGCCGGCGTGGGCTACGAGGTGCTCATGACCGCCAAGTCGATCGCGGCGCTACCTCCGGCGGGGGAACGCACCGTGGTTCACACCCACCTGCACGTGCGCGAGGACGCCATGACCCTCTACGGGTTCCCGAGCGAAGCCGATCGTGACCTGTTCCGGGTGCTGCTGGGGGCGTCGGGGGTCGGTCCCAAGGTCGCCCTCGCCATGCTCGGCGTGTTCTCGGCCGATGCCCTCCGCAAGACCGTCGCCACCGAGGACGTCAAAGCCCTGACCCAGGTACCGGGCATCGGCATGCGCGGCGCCCAGAAGATCATCCTCGACCTCAAACCGAAGCTGGCCGACCTCGAAGCCGAGATCCTCGACGGCGCCTCCGCCTCGTCGCAGTTCCGTGACGCTCTGGAGGGTCTGGGCTACACCGCCGGCGAGATCCGGGAGGTGCTGCCGGTGGTCGATCCCGAGGCGCCGGTCGCCGAGCAGATCCGTCAGGCGCTGCGTGAGCTCGGTCGGAGCCGACGCTCGTGAGGGAGGAGAGCGTGCTCGGCGGCGGGTTCGATCCGGCAGACGACGAGTTCGAGGCCACCCTGCGCCCCCAGAAGCTCGACGAGTTCATCGGCCAGCCCAAGGTGAAGGAACGCCTGCTCATCTCGATCGACGCCGCCCGTTCGCTGGGCAAGCCGCTCGACCACGTCCTCCTGTCCGGGCCACCCGGGCTGGGCAAGACCTCCCTAGCGGGCATCCTCGCCAACGAGCTCGGGGCCGCCATGAAGAAGACCTCCGGTCCGGCGCTCGAACGCCCCGGTGACCTGGCTGCCATCCTCTCCAACCTGGAGCCGGGAGACGTGTTCTTCATCGACGAGATCCACCGGGTTCCGCGGGCGGTGGAGGAGGTGCTGTACCCGGCGATGGAGGACTTCGAGCTCGACATCGTGTTGGGCAAAGGCCCGGCCGCCACCTCGATCCGTCTCGACCTGGCTCACTTCACGCTGATCGGCGCCACCACCCGCATCGGCACCGTGGCTGCCCCATTGCGCGACCGTTTCGGGATCGTGGAACGGGTCGACCACTACTCCGCCGACGACCTCCAACAGATCGTGCGGCGTTCCTCCCGCATCCTCGGTATCGACATCGACGACCACGGCTCCCGCCAGATCGCCGAACGCAGCCGGGGCACCGCCCGCATCGCCAACCGGCTGCTGGCACGGGTGCGCGACTACGCCATCGCCCGGGCCGACGGCCACATCGACTTCCGGGTGGCCGACGCCGCCCTCGACGTCTTCGAGATCGACGCCCTCGGACTCGACAAGGTCGACCGAGCCATCCTCGACGCAGTGGTGCGCAAGTTCGGGGGAGGGCCGGTGGGTCTGGGCACCCTGGCGATTGCGGTCGGAGAGGAGACCGAGACCGTCGAGGACGCCTATGAGCCGTTTCTGCTGCAGGCGGGTCTGCTCGCCCGGACCCCACGCGGTCGGGTGGCCACCGCCGGCGCCTACCGCCACCTGGGGCTGGAGCCACCCGGCACCGCCCAGGCCGCCCTCGAGCTGTGAACAGGCACGGTTGAGCGGCATGGACATCTCGTCGTTCGACTACGACCTCCCCGAGGATCGAATCGCCCAGACGCCGGTGGAGCCCCGGCACTCCTCCCGGCTGCTCGACACCCGCCACCTCTCGGACCACGTGTTCCTCGATCTCGCCGACCTGCTCGAGCCGGGTGATCTGGTGGTGGTGAACCGAACCCGGGTGAGACCGGCCCGACTGCACGGCGTGAAGCAGGAGAGCGGGGGAGCGGTCGAACTGCTCCTGCTGCGACGGCTTCCCGACGACCGCTGGGACGCCCTGGTGCGTCCCGCCCGGAGGTTGCGGGCGGGCAGCCGGCTCCGATTCGGGGATCTGGAAGCGCGCATCGAGACCGATCCGGTCGACGGGATGGCCATCGTGTCAATCGACACCGACGGAGACATCGAAGCAGCGGTGGCCCGGGTGGGAGAGATGCCATTGCCGCCCTACATCACCGCCAGGCTGGAGAACGCCGAGCGCTATCAGACCATGTTCGCCGACCGCCCGGGGTCGGCTGCCGCCCCCACCGCCGGGCTGCACTTCACACCGGCGGTGGTGCAACGACTCACCGCCCGCGGCGTCGAGATGGCGACGGTAGAGCTCGAGGTGGGGTTGGCGACGTTCCGCCCGATCGGAGTCGACCGGATCGAAGACCACGTCATGCACCGCGAGCTGTGCCGGATCGATCAGCAGGCCGCCGGCGCCGTGGCCGACTGCCGAAACCGGGGCGGTCGAGTGGTGGCGGTGGGGACCACCACCGTCCGCACCCTGGAGAGTTTCGCCCGCCCCGACGGCACGGTCGGCACCGGCGAGCTCGAAACCGACCTGTACCTCACCCCCGGAAGCCCCATCCACGTCGTCGACCTGATGGTGACCAACTTCCACATGCCCCGCTCCAGCCTGCTGGTGCTGCTGGAGGCGTTCATGGGGCCAGGGTGGCGGCCGGTCTACGACGCCGCGCTGTCGCGCGGCTATCGATTCCTCAGCTTCGGTGACGCCATGATCTGCGAACGTGTGAGCAAACCATGACCCACGCCGTCTCCTGGACTCCCGTCGCCCAGGACGGCGCAGCTCGCGCCGGGATCCTGTCGTTGACCCACGGTGAGGTCGAGACGCCCACCTTCATGCCGGTCGGCACCAGGGCTGCCGTCAAAGGGCTCGACTCCACCGATGTCAGAGCGGTGGGAGCCCGGATGGTGTTGGCGAACACCTATCACCTGATGCTCCGCCCCGGCGCCGAAGTGGTCGACGAACTGGGCGGACTGCACGGGTTCATGGGATGGGATGGCCCGATCCTCACCGACTCGGGCGGGTATCAGATCTTTTCACTCGACCCCAAGGTCGACGAGGACGGCGCCACCTTCCGTTCCACCTATGACGGGGCGCTGGTGCGGCTCACGCCCGAGGAGGCGATGCGGGTCCAGCAACTGCTCGGCCCCGATGTCGCCATGATCCTCGATGTGCTGGTGGGCCTGCCCAACACCCCCGAAGTGGTGGGTGCCGCCCTCGAACAGACGTTGCGCTGGTCGGAACGGGCCTTGGCAGCCCACACGCGGGTCGACCAGGCGCTGTTCGGCATCATCCAGGGAGGGGTCGATTCGGCGTTGCGGGCGCACAGTGCCCGGGCCACCGAAGCACTCGGGTTCTCGGGTTTCGGCATCGGCGGGTTGGCGGTGGGGGAGGAACCCCACGAACGCAACGCCGCCCTCGAAGCAACCTTCCCCGAACTCCCGGACCACAAGCCCCGCTACGTCATGGGTTTGGGCGACCCGGAAGGGGTGCTCGACGCCGTCGCCCGCGGCGCCGACCTGTTCGACTGTGTGTGGCCCACCCGGCTGGCCCGCCACGGCAAGATCCTCACCGCCGGCGGCGACTACAACCTGCGACGGGCCGAGTTCATCCGCGACCCGCGACCGCTCGCCGAGGATTGCCCCTGTCATGCCTGCTCGACGGTTTCCCGGGCCTATCTCCGCCACCTGCTCGCCACCAACGAGCTGACCGTGTTCCGGCTGGTATCGATGCACAACCTGACGTTCACGCTCTCGCTGCTGGCCGAAGCCCGCCGTGCGATCGTCGAGGGTCGCTTCCCCGAACACCACGCCGCGGTGGTGGAGCGGCGGAGGCGCGCCGGAGTGGCCCCGACGCTCTAAGCTTGCCGTCGTTCCCCACCCCCTGGAATGCACCACATGACCACATCCTTCATCCTCGCCCAGACCGACGGCGCCGGCGGAGGGCTCACCGCCTTCCTCCCGCTGCTGTTGGCGGTTGGGTTTCTGTTCCTCATCACCGTCCCGCAGCGGCGCATGCGCAAGCAGGCGGCCGCCCTGCAGGAATCGCTGTCGGTGGGCGACAAGATCCGCACCGCCGGAGGCATCCATGGACGCATCCTGTCGATGGACGACGGGACCGTCCTGATCGAGGTCGAGGTCGGCAAGCTCCGACTCGAGCGCCGAGCCATCGCCGCCAAGCTCGAGTCCTGACGTGAATCGACCCTGGATCGGCGTCCTCGTGATGCTGGCGCTGTCGTGGGGTGGGCTCGCCGCCCTGCTCCTCAACGGGACCACTCCCAAGCTGGGACTCGACCTCCAGGGTGGGATCTCGGTGGTGCTGACCGCACCCGATGGCACCGAGACCGACAAGCTCGAGGTGGCGGCCGACATCATCCGGCGCCGGATCGAGGAGATCGGTGGCGTCCAGGAACCCGACATCGCACCGTCCGGCGGCAACGCCCTCACCCCCCCCAACATCCTGGTCCAGCTCCCCGGCATCACCGATGAGGCGCGTGCGCTCGAGGCGGTGGGCGCCACCGGGTCGCTCAGTTTCCGGCCGGTGCTGGGGGCAACGTTCGGCGAGGTCGGACCACTCGCCAACGGCGGAGCGGTGCCGGTCGAACATATCACCGTGGACACCTACAACCGTTGTTACGAGCTTCCCGGAGGAACGATCCCCGAGACAACCACCCCGGTGGTGGATCCGGTGACGGGCCTCACCGTCGACGACGATGCCACGGTGGAGACCTACCTCCCCTACGAGGGCCAGGTGTTGCACCTGGGACCGGCCATTGTCGACGGCACCCAGGTGTCCCAGGCGCTATCCAACTTCCAGAACCAGTGGTTGGTGCAGCTCGACCTGACCGCCGAGGGCGGCGAACGGTTCGCCTGTATGACCGGGCAGGCCACCGCCTACTTCGATGCCCGTCGTCAGATCGCCATCGTGCTCGACGGCGACATCCAAACCGCCCCACCGGTCTCCACCGAGGTCGGCCCCGAGGGGATCGATGGTGGCAGTGCAGTCATCACGGTCGGCTCGGACGCCTCCGCCGAGCAGGAGGCCCGGGATCTGGCGGTCGTCTTGCGGTACGGGTCGCTGCCGGTGTCCTTCGAGCTCTCCGACGTGAGTCAGGTGTCGGGCACGCTCGGTGCCGACTCGCTGCGCATCGGCGTCATCTCGGGGCTGGCTGGTCTCATCCTGGTGGCGGTGTTCCTGCTGGTGTTCTACCGGGCGCTGGGCGTGGTGGCAATTGTCGGTCTGCTCACCTTCGGAGCCGCTCTGGTTGCACTGTTGGCTCTGCTCGGCGAGAGCCTCGGGGTGTCTCTCACGCTCGCCGGTATCACCGGCATCATCATCTCGGTCGGCACCACAGCCGACTCGTACATCGTCTATTTCGAACGTATCAAGGATGAGGTTCGCGAGGGGCTCGACCCTGCCACCGCCACTGTCGAGGGTTTCAAGGACGCCTACCGGACCATCATCACCGCTAACACCGTGTCGCTCCTGGCCGCCGGCCTGCTCTATGCGTTGGCCGTCGGCCCGGTCCGGGGCTTCGCGCTGGCGTTGGGGATCGCGACGCTGCTGGGCCTGTTCATCACCAAGGTGTTCACCCGCCGGGCCGCCTACATCCTCGCCTCCAGCAGGTTGGGTGATGGCGGCTGGTTCTCGATCGCCGGCGCCGCCAAGTACGACGAGGAGGAATCATGAGCGCGTTCTCCCGGCTGATGCAGGGCAGGACCAAGTTCGACTTCGTCGGCCTCCGCAAGCGCTGGTTCGCCCTCTCAGGGGCGTTTGTTGCGATCTCGTTGGCGGCGGTCGCCATCTTCGGGCTGAACCTGGGCCTCGAATTTCGGGGCGGGGTAGCGGTGCAGGCACCCAACCCGGCGGGAGCCGACGTTGCCACCATCACCGACTCCCTCGCCGAGATCGGCCTTCGCGACGTGGTCGTCCAGCTCATCAACGATGGCGAGGCGGCGCGCGTCGAAACCCTCCCGCTCGACCAGGCGGGTCAGGATGAACTGCGCGATGCGGTGGCGGCAGTCACTGGCACCGATCGCAGCGAGCTGTCGCTCGACGCCGTCGAGCCACGCTTCGGCGCCCTCCTCGCCCGTCAGGCCCTCATCGCTCTGGGGGTCTTCCTAGCGGCGGCTTCGCTCTACATGAGCTGGCGGCTGGAGTGGCGCATGGCTGCCGCCGCGATGGCCGCCCTCGTCCACGACCTGATCATCACCGTCGGTATCTACGCCATCACCGGCTTTCCGGTCACCTCCGCCACCCTGGTGGCGCTTCTCACCATCCTCGGCTACTCGCTGTACGACACGGTGGTGGTGTTCGACCAGGTGGCCGAGACCGCCGGCCAAGCGGACGAAACCGACAGTTATCCCGATGTGATCAACGAGGCCACCAACCACGTGCTGATCCGCTCGCTGGCAACATCCGTCACCTCCCTACTCCCGGTCGGAAGCCTGCTGTTCGTGGGTTCGATCCTGTTGGGCGCGGCCAGTCTCCAGGACTTCGCCCTGGCGCTGTTCGTGGGCATCAGCGTGGGCACCTTCTCGTCAGTGCTGGTCGCCGGGCCGTTGCTGGCCGAATGGAAGAAGAACGCCCCGGTCGGGACGAAGCGCACCGAGTCCGCCGAGAGGAGCCGACAGCCCTCTCCGGTGTACACCCCGCGCCTCACAACCTCGGGAAGTCGGCGTCCGCCGACCGGCGGCTCTGCCAAGAACCGGCCGCCACGGCCTCCCAAGGGAGCCAAGTAGACTTCCATGGTGGACACCATTCGATCCCTCATTCGCGAGATCCCCGACTATCCCAAGCCGGGGATTCTGTTCTACGACATCACGCCCGTTCTGGCCGACCCGGACGGGTTCGCCGGTCTGATAGAGGCGATGACGGCTCCCTTTCGAGCCTCCGGAATCACCAAGGTGGCAGGGATCGAAGCCCGCGGGTTCACGCTGGCGGCTCCCGTCGCCGAGAAACTCGGTGCCGGCTTCGTTCCGATCCGCAAACCGGGCAAACTTCCCTACGAAGTCCGGCGTAGGGATTACGACCTCGAGTACGGCACCGACGCCCTCGAGATCCACGCCGACGCGGTCGGACCGGACGACAACGTCCTGCTGGTCGACGATGTGATCGCCACCGGCGGCACCGCCTCAGCGGCCATCTCGCTGCTCAAGGGTCTCGGATCGAACGTGGTGGGTTTTTCGGTGTTCATCGAACTGGTCTTCCTCAACGGGATGCACGCTCTGGACGGGGTGTCGCACCATGCCCTCCTCAGATACGACTGACATCGAACCGGCCGCCCGCCTCGAGACCGAGGTCATCGAGACCTTCCTGGCGCGACACCCGGCGGGGGATGCCGATCTGCTGCGCCGGGCGTTTGCCATCGCCGACCGTGCCCACGACGGCCAGACCCGCAAGTCTGGTGAGCCATACATCCATCACCCGCTATCGGTGACAGCCATCCTGGCGGCGTACGGCATGGACCAGGCCACCCTGGCAGCCGCCATCCTGCACGACACCGTCGAGGACACCGATGTCACCCTGCCTCAGATCGTCACCGAGTTCGGCGAAGAAATCGCCTACCTGATCGACGGCGTCACCAAGCTCGACCGGATCCAGTACGACAGCCGGGAACAGGCCCAGGCGGCCACCATCCGCAAGATGGTGGTGGCGATGGCCAAGGACCTGCGGGTCCTCATCATCAAACTGGCCGACCGGCTCCACAACATCCGTACGGTCGACTCCTTGCGGGAGGAGAAACAAAAACGGGTGGCGGCCGAGACCCTCGACGTGTACGCCCCGCTCGCCCACCGCCTCGGCGTGCAGGAGATCAAGCACGAACTCGAGGACAGCTGCTTCCGCATCCTCTACCCCGGGCCCTACAACGAGATCGAGGCCAAGCTGGCCATCAGAGCCCCGGAGCGGGAGATCTTCCTCGACAAGGTGGTCACCGAGATCCAGGCGATGCTGGCCGAGTCCGACATCGCCGCCGTGGTCTCTGGTCGACCCAAGCATCACTACTCGATCTACCGCAAGATGGTCGAGACCGGTCGCCCGTTCGAGGACATCCACGACCTGATGGGCATCCGCATCGTCACCCAGACCATCCCGGCCTGTTACGGGGCCCTGGGCCTGGTCCACGCCCGCTGGGTGCCGATCTCGGGGCGGTTCAAGGACTACATCGCCATGCCCAAGTTCAACCTGTACCAGAGCCTCCACACCACCGTCATCGGACCCGACGGCCGGCCGCTCGAGGTGCAGATCCGAACCGAGGAGATGCACCGGCTGGCCGAGGCCGGTGTCGCCGCCCACTGGCGCTACAAGGAAGGCCCCGAGGCCGCCCGGCTGGCATGGTTGGGGGAGCTGCCCTCACTGCAGGACGAGGTGGCCGACCCCGAGGAGTTTCTCGATCAGCTCAAGCTCGACCTCTACCAGGACGAGGTGTTCGTGCTCACCCCCCGGGGCGACGTCAAGAGCCTGCCACGTGGGTCGACGGCGGTCGACTTCGCCTTCGCCGTCCACACCGAGGTCGGCTACCGCTGTGTCGGCGCCAAGGTGAACGGTCGGCTGGTGCCGCTGTCCAGCAAGCTGGAGTCGGGAGACATCATCGAGGTCATCACCTCCAAATCCCAGGACTCCGGACCGTCCCGGGACTGGCTCAACTTCGCCATCACCTCACGCGCCAAGTCGAAGATCAAGGGCTGGTTCCTCAAGGAACGGCGTGACCAGGCGACGGTGGAAGGCCGCGACGAGGTCATGACGCTGCTCCGCAAGGAGGGCCTCGGTCTGGGAGCGTCCGAGCGCGAGTCGATGCTGGCCGAGGTGGCCACCGAGTTCAACAGAGCCGACGTGGACGGACTGATGGCGGCGGTGGCCGAGCACGACGTTTCGGCCCAGTCGGTGGTGAACCGGGTGGTGCGGATGGTCCGGCCTGCAGTCGATGACGACGATCTGCTCGCCCCGGTCCGGCCCCGCCGCTACTCCTCGGGTGGCCCCGGGATCATCGTCGAAGGCCTCGACGACATGCTGGTGCGCATCGCCCGCTGCTGCGCACCCGTCCCTGGCGACGACATCGTCGGGTTCGTGACGGTGGGTCGTGGCGTTTCGGTGCACCGGGCCGACTGCACCAACATGGCGGCTCTCACCGCCACCGGCGGCGAGCGCATGCTCGAGGTCACCTGGGCGCCGGAACGGGTGGGCTCGTTCACCATCTGGGTGCAGGTGGAGGCGCTCGACCGGACCAAGCTGTTGCGGGACGTCACCTCCGCCATCTCCGACATGGGCGGCAACATCACGGCCTCGTCGTCGGTGACGGGGCGTGACCGGGTGGCCATCCTCCGTTACGAGATCGAGCTGTCAGACCCCGGGATGGTGCCCAAGCTCATCGCCGACCTGCGCGGGGTCGACGGCGTCTTCGCCGCCTTCCGTCTCGTCAGCGATCCCGGCGACTGAGTCGGCGGCATCCGAAACCAACAGACGCGCCTGGCTCCGGGCCGAAGCCATGATCAACCGCGCCTTGAACCGTGCCTCGGTGATGGTGGTGCGTGCCTGGGTCTCGGATTCGGCGAGCAGTGCCACCGATTCTTCGAGGGACTCCAGGGCGGCAATGTCGGCCTCGGCTCGCAGTGCCTGCGCCGACGCCAGCTCGGCCCGTGCCTCCTCGGCGAGGATCGCCACCTCACTGCGAATCGCCTCCGCCTCCCGTTCCGCATCGGCGATCAGGTCGGCGGCGTGGTGGCGGGCATCGTCCAGGGCGCGGGCGGCCTCCACCCGCAGGGTGATGACCGATCCACTCTCGGTGATCTGGACAGTCGGATCCATCGAACGTTTATCGGCAGCGATGGCGTCGGCCTGAGCGCGATCAGGTAGCGTGCCGAAGGTGCTGCTCGACTCCGATGTGCTGTGGTTGGCTCAGACCAACACCTGGGTGATCGCCCCCGCTCCCGGCGGCCCGGCGGTGGTGATCGACGCCCCGCCCGATCCCGCCGGCATCGCCCGCCTCCTCGCCGCCCACGACCTGACCCCGGTCGCCCTGCTCCTCACCCACGGCCATATCGACCACATGGGCGGAGCCGAAAGCGTGCGCTCCCTGGGAGCCCTCACCTATGTCCATCCCGACGACGACTACCTCACCCTGGATCCGGTCGGCCAGATGCGGGCCCTGTTCGGGATGGTGCCCCCCGGCGACTACCCGGCACCCGCCCAACGAATCGAGCTCACCGACGGCGTGAAAGTCGCCGCCGCCGGGCTCGATTTCGAGGTGCGACACACCCCCGGCCACACCCCCGGACACTGCTGCTTCCTGCTCGAATCCGAAGGCTGGCTGTTCTCGGGCGACCAACTCTTCGCCGGTTCCGTCGGCCGCACCGACCTCCCCGGAGGCTCCTGGGAGCAACTGCTCGAGTCGATGCGCACGCGCGTCCTCGACCTCCCCGACGACACCCGCGTCCTTCCCGGACACGGCCCGGAGACGACCATCGGGCGCGAACGGCGTACCAACCCGTTCTTGTGACGGCGTGAGTCTTGTCCCCCACGAAGCCTGGATCCACCGATCGACCTGGGGTTGGGGTGGTTTTGGGGGTGTGGGGGGTGTTTTGTCGCTGCTGG
>JBHJOH010000196.1:0-7994 GCA_050329955.1 Acidimicrobiia bacterium
CGCGTGCGTTCTGCACATTGTGCAAAAGGTGAGCGAAACGCGTGCGTTCTGCACATTGTGCAAAAGGTGAGCGAAACGCGTGCGTTCTGCACATTGTGCAAAAGGTGGGAACGGCGTTCTGACTTCCGGCGGGCACCTACCTCCGCAGATGCTCCAGCAGGAACGCATACACGTCGGCCGACGCCTCGATCAGCTTCGAGGTGGGTTTGCCGAGACCGTGCCCGGCGCGGGTTTCGACCCGGACCAGCAGCGGGGTGTCGGACACTCCGCCGGCGGCGTGTTGCACGGCGGCGGCCAGTTTGAGGGCGTGCATGGGCACCACCCGGTCGTCTGATTCGGCGGTGGTGATCAGCAACGGAGGCAACGTCACCCCGTCTACGACGTTGTGATAGGGGGAGTAGGCCCGCAGCCAGGCAAAGGCCTCGGCGTCGTTGGGGTCTCCGTATTCGACGGTCCAATAGCGGCCGGCGGTGAAGAGGTGGTAGCGGAGCATGTCGGCCACCGGGACCTGTGACACCACCGTCCCGAACAAGTCGGGACGCTGCAGCATACAGGCGACGGTGAGCAGGCCGCCGTTGGAGCCGCCGTTGATGCCCACTCCTCCCGGTGCTGCCACCCCCTCGGACACCAAGTGTTCGGCGCAGGCGATGAAGTCGTCGAACACCTGCTGCTTGTTGCCGAGCATCCCCTGGCGATGCCACTCCTCCCCCAGCTCGGCGCCGCCCCTCAGATTGGCGACGGCCACTACCCCGCCCTGCTGGATGAAGGCGAGCCGGGCCGGGCTGAAGCTGGGGGTGAGGCTGATGTTGAAACCGCCGTAGCCGTACAACTCCACCGGCGCCGGGAGCGCCGTGTCGACGCCCCTGACCAGGAACATGCCCACTGCGGCGCCATCGCTGGAGGTGACGTGGACGCGTTCCACCACCACGGTCGACGGGTCGACCGGGGGTGGCGACTGGAAGAACACCTCGGTCGCTCCCCCGTGCCAGGTCAGAGCGGTGGGCGGGTGTACGAAGGACTGGAATCCGATCCCGATGAGATCCTCGTGCGGGTGACCGGTGATCTCGGTCACCGAACCCACCCCGGGTAGGTCGACACCGCCCTGCGACGCTCCATCCACGTCGAACAGTTCGATCGAATGGGACGCCTCATCGAGCCACACCACCACCAGCCGCTCCGCCGCCACCATGGCGTTGTCGATCGAGGCGCCACGTTCGCCCACCAGTTCGACCATGGTGCCCGGATCGTCGAGCGGGATCGCCACCACCCGGCCGTTGGGGGCGTCGAGGTCGGTGTGACAGATGGCCCGGCCGTCCCGAACGTCGAGCACCGAGTGCATCGCCACCCCGGGTTGCACCAGCTGTTGGAACGGCGCCTCGGCCTGGTCGAGCGGCCGCAGCAGCACCCCGTTCTGGACGCTGGTGCCGATCCACTCGGTCAGGACCAGGTGGGTGTCGGTGACGCTGGGGTGGTACCCGGGGACCGGGTCGTCGGCGTTGGCGTACACCAGGGTGTCAGCGTCCTGGTGATCGCCGATCAGGTGGTGGTGGACCGACATGTTCCAGGAGGGGTCGGTGGAGCCCGCCTCCTGGGCGGGGAACCGGTTGTAGAAGAACCCGCCGTCATGCCAGGCGATCCCGGGGAACTTGACGTGATGGAGCACGTCGTCGAGGTCCACTCCGGTTTCGACCTCCCGGATGCGGATGGTCTGCCAGTCGCTGCCCGCCTCGGCGACCGAATACGCCAGCAGCCGTCCGTCCGGTGAGAGCGAGGCGACGTTCACGGCCACCGCCCCGTCCTCGGACATGGTGGAAGGGTCCAGGATGGGATGCGGCGGACGCCGACCGTCGTCGATCATGAACGAAGGCTGCTCCGAGAGCCCCTGGTTGAAGGTCCACAGCGTGACGCCGGACCGCCGGAGCGGAGCCGAGCTTCGGGGGACGTCCCACATCGACCGCATCGCCTCGACCAGGCCGGCTCGGGACGGCAGACCATCGAGGTGCACCCGGGTGAGGAGGTTCTGTGCCGCCACGAACGCCCGGGTCTCCTCTGATCCCGGATCCTCCAGCCCCCGGTAGGGGTCAGCCACCTCGACACCGTGGCACAAGTCGACGAGCGGATCCCGACGGGCGGATGGATAGACGAATGTGGGCATAAGTCACGAGGGTACCCAACCCTTGGGTCGTCGTTAGCGCCCGATTAGTTCCGGTACCCGTACGGTGTGCTGGTCCGTACCGGGGAGTCATACATGCACACGAACCACACCACCCACCACAACCAGCACCGATTACGGCGCACACTGGCGGTCACCTTGGCGGCCGGGCTGATGTTGCCGACAACCGTCGCCCTCGCCAAACCCGGCAGCCAATCCGATCCGGTCCAAACCCGTCCGACCGCAGGCACAGAAGCGCCGGCGCGGGGACCGATCGCCCGTCCTGCCGCCCAGGTCGCCACCGTGTACCGGGGTGCCCTTGACGGCGCGCTCGGTAGTCACACCTGGTCCGGCGATCTCTTCGGCACCGGGATCATCACCACCGTCACCTATGACATCGTCCTCGACGAGGCGGGCGTCCCGCTCGTCACCGGCGTTGTGGTCGACGAGTCGAGTCTCCCGGCGGGAGCGACCTACGAACTGCGCTCATCGACCAACCGCACCTCGGGTGGCGGCGATGATTCGGATGACGACACGCCGAAGGTGGATGATCCGGAACCGCCCAGCGAGGAACCGGCACCAGTCGAGGTGGTCGCGCCCGTGGCCGAGGAGACGACCACCACCACGATGACCGAGGAAACGACGACCACCACAGCCATCGAAACGGCGACGGTGACGTTCGCATCACGCGGTGGCGTCAAGTTCTCGATGGACGGACGGTGGGCGGGCCTCATGCTGATGACGCACGGGCGCCTCGGCGCCGAGCCGGTGATCGCAGTGCGCACGGTGATGGTGTCACCCCCGGCCGAGCGTCCCGACCCGGTCGAGGAAACCACCACGACCACTATCGCCGTCCCGACCGAGCCCGAGTCCGAGAAGCCCGAGAGGCCCGACAAGCCCGGACGGGGTGGCGACGAACGCGGCGACGCCGATCGTGACACCAGGAACCCGGGCGATCGGGACCGGGACCAACCCGGCGACCGCGGCACCCGCGGGGATGACCGTGGAGACCGCGGAAGAGACAAGCCTCCCACAGGCTCCTGAGCTGCCCTGGTGGGGAGGTCCCGGCGGGGGATCTCTGGAAACAGGGGGGTCGGAGATCTCCCCACCGCTCAGGAGAAGGCGCTCAGGAGAAGGAACGTCGGCAGGTCGAGTGACCTGTCGGAACACGAAGGCCCGATCGTGAGAGCGACCGGGCCTTCGTCGTTGCTCACTCGGCGAGGGGGATCCGCAACTCCACCACTGCACCGCCGAGTCGTTGCCCCTTCGAGATCATCATCGAACCACCCGCCGACTCGGCGGTGCGGCGGGCGATGTCGAGGCCGAGACCGGTGGAGGAACCACCCGAGCGCCCGCGCTCGATCACATCCAGGTCCGGGAAGCCCGGTCCGGCGTCCTCGATGCGCAGGATTGCGGTGTCCGCCAGCCGGGCCAGCGCCACGTCGATCGGCACCCCGTCATCGGTGTGCGAGAAGACGTTGCCCAGCACGGCGTCGATCATCGCCTCCCCGTCGGGGCGGCCGAAACGGACTGGTAGTGGGAACTCGTGAATCCTCGAGGTCACGGTTCGCCCCTGATCCTCGGCTAGCGGCCCCCAGAACCCGATCCGGTCGGCCACCAGAACGCTCAGGTCGGTGACGGCCGATTGAGCCCGGATCGGCCGGCGGGCCTCCTCGATCACGAACGTCACCATGCGCTCCAACTCGGCCAGGTCGTCGAGCAGCCGTTCCTTGTCGACGCCGTCCTCGAGCGCCTCGATGTCGAGACGCACCGAGGTCAGCGGGGTACGGAGACGGTGCGAGAGGTCGGCGGCCTGTTCGCGTTCATGCTGGAGGAGCTTGGTGATACGCTCGGCGAGCCGGTTGAACTGGGTGCCCACTTCCCGCAGTTCGGCCGGGCCCTGCGGCGTCACCCGCACCGAGAGGTCCCCCTCGCCCAGGCGGGCGGTCGACGCCGACAACGAACGTACCGGCCGCACCACCGAACGCCCGAGCCGGTCGGCCACGAAGATGGCGATCACGGTGAGGACGAGACCGAGGCCGCTCAGGGTGATCCACGATCCGGTCACGCCTTCGGAGAGCAGATCCTCGCCCACGAACGCCCTCACCACCACGCCCGGACCCTCGGTTCGGGGAACGGGGACGTACACGGCGACACCGCCGGGGACCTCGTCGTTGCGGAATGCGGTACCGCCGAGGGCGAGTGTCAGGTCTTCGTCGGCCGACGGCGGCTCGCCCAGCACGGTTCGTTCGTCGACCACGATCGAGATACCGGCGGTGGAGAACTCGTCCTCGAAATCGGCCACGGCGTCGTCGATGCCGACTCGGGGAACCAGGACCGCCAGCACCCGGGCCACCCCCTCGGCGTCGCGCTCGGCCCGGTTGACAGCCCGGTCGTAGGCGAGGTCGGACACCAGCACGAACAATGGCACCAGGAAGGCGATGGCCACCATCGACGTCACGGCGGCCGAGAGGACCACCATTCGCCGCCTCATGCTTCGGGTTCCACCAACTTCACCCCGACCCCGCGTTTGGTGTGGATGAAACGGGGCTCCGCCGCGGTCTCACCCAGCTTACGGCGAAGCCATGACAGGTGGACGTCGACGGTCTTGTCGGCACCCCCGTACGGCTGGCGCCACACCTCGGCCAGCAGTTCCCGCTTCGAGATCACCTTGCCGGCCCGCTCGGCCAGGTAGGCAAGCAGCTCGAACTCCTTCGCCGTGAGGTCGAGTGTCTCGTCGCCAAGGGTGGCGTGATGGGCATCGAGGTCGATGGTGAGCTCGCCCACCGTGACCACCCGTACCTCGTCGACCGGGGCAGCCCGTCTCAGCACCGCCCGGATGCGGGCCTCGAGATGATCGGCCGAGTACGGCTTGAACACGTAGTCATCGGCTCCGGCATCGAGCAGCCGGATCACCTCGGCCTCGTCGTCACGGGCGGTGGCCACCACCACCGGGACCGCACTGACCGAGCGGATCATCTTGAGGGCGTCGGCCCCGTCGATGTCCGGAAGGCCCAGATCCAGCACCACGACGTCGAAGCGACCCGACAGAGCCAACTCGACGCCGGGCATCGCCCGGTCGGCCGTCTCGACGTCGTGCCCGCGCTCGGCCAGCCGTTCGGCGATCGCCGAGCGGATCCTCACATCGTCTTCGATCACGAGAACGGCCACCATATGACATGAAGTTACCGTCACCGCCACAATGTGGGGCCGATGGCGGTCGGGGTTGACGCGAACTTAGCCACCCCTTATCGGTGCGACGGGAACAATGATGAATGTGAGTCGACATCTCGGACTGGCTGCCTGGGTTGGTGCAACGGTGCTGTCGGTGATGGTGTCCACCGCCGCGGTCGAGTCCGTCCGCGCCCAAGTGACCGAACGCCCCGCCGTGGTTTCGCTCGCAACGCTGCGTCAGGCGACCTCGACCACCAGCACCGTTCCGCCCATTCCCGCCCAGGCCCAACCGGCCCGGCCCCCGTCGACCACCACGTCCACCACCGTCGTCGACACGACCACCACCACCCGGGCCTCGGTGGAAGCCACCCCCGCCACCACCGTGGAGACCACCGCACCGCCGGCAACCTCACCGCCGGCCACCAACCCGCCGCGCAACGACGACGACGACAACGACAACGAGACCGAGACCGAGACGAGAACCTTCCGTGGTGGAAGTGTCACCATCTCATTCGACGGCGAGTCCCTCGGTTTGGTCCAAGCCGTCCCCGACGAAGGATTCGAACTCGTGGTCGAGCAACAGCAGGCTCAGCGCATCGTCGTACGTTTCGTCGCCGATGGCAGATCGTCCGGCCTGATTGCGCAGGTCACGCGCGACGGCCTTCAGATCAGAGTGTTCGACTGAGCTGGTGGCTGGTCGCTAACACCCGATCGCCGACTCAGCGATACAGGTGTCGGCTCCGCCGCCTCCGTACGCTGTGTCGAATCCGGCACCGCCGTTGAGGGTGTCGTCGCCACTTCCTCCGAAGAGGACGTCGTCGCCCTTCTCACCGAGCAGGGTGTCGTCACCGTTGCCGCCGATCAGGGTGTCCTGGCCATCGCCGCCGTACACGAGGTCGTCGCCCGGACCGGCATCGATGAAGTCGTTGGCCCTGCCGCCGAAGATGACGTCGGCTCCGCCTCCGCCGAAGATGCGATCGGCGCCGTCGCCGCCGGCGATGATGTCGGTTTGGGAACCACCGATGAGCAGGTCACCGCTCTGGCCTCCTCCGATCACCTTGGATCCGCCCTGGTTGCCCCAGATGGTGTCGAGCCCTTCGTCCCCGTATCCCTGATCGGTGCCGGTGCCGAGGTAGATGAGATCGTTGCCGACGCCACCGTTGATGATGTCGTTCCCGGCGTTTCCGAAGAGGATGTCGGGTTGGGTGCCCCCGATGATGCGGTCGTTGCCGTTGCCACCCCAGATGACATCGTTCCCGTCCTGGCCGTCGAGGAAGTCGTCGCCCTCGCCCCCGAAGATGAGGTCGGCGCCACCGCCTCCGAGGATGGTGTCGTTGCCGTCACCTCCGATGAGGACGTCATCGCCCGAGAAGCCCCGGATGGTGTCGTCTCCTCCCAGGCCGCAGATGACGTCCCGGCCGGGGGTTCCGTTGAGGATGTCATCACCCTCGGTCCCCACGATGGTGCACCACTCGATCCCCACCAGGATGGTGACAACTGCCTCGGCGCAGTTGCCGCCGAAGTCGCACACCTGATAGGTGAACGCCACCGAACCCTGCTGGCCCGGCGCCGGCGTGAACACCACCACCGGTCCTTCCGCCTGCATGACAACCTCAGCCGACCCCACCGTCGGCTGACTCAGCAGTTCCAGCGTCGTCGGGTCGATGTCCCCGGTGATGTCGGTGTCGTTGTCGAGCACGAACACCGCCGTCGGCTTGCCGTCGACCACGTACATCAGATCGTTGCGGGTGTCGGGTGCCACATCGACGGCGTTGACCGTGATGTCCACCGTGGCGGTGGCGCAGGCTCCCGCCAGGTCACAGACCTGGTAACCGAAGGTGTCGTAGCCGGCGAATCCGGCATCGGGGGTGTACTCAACACCACCCGCCACCACGACCGCGCTGCCGAACACCGGTTGATCGGTCACCGCCAGCGAAGCTGGATCGAGATCACCGTTGACATCGCTGTCGTTGCCGAGAACGTCGACCGTGACAGGTGTGTCGGTCGTGGTCGAGGCGGCATCGTCGACCGCCTCGGGCGCCACAGGTATCGCCGTCACCGTGACGGTCACGGTGGCCTGATCACACAGGTCGGTGAAGTCGCACACCTCGTAGGCGAACGAATCGGCACCCACGAAATCGGGGTCGGCGGTGTAGCGAATGCCGGCGCCCATCACGGTGGCAGTCCCGTTGGCGGGTGGGTCGACCACGGCGAGCGACGTCGGGTCCAGATCCCCGTCCGGGTCGGTGTCGTTGCCGAGGACGCCGATGTCGACCGGAACCCCGGACTGGGCCACAGCCTCGTCGTCGACCGCATCAGGTGGTGAGTTGGTGGCCACCACCGTCACCGTCACGGTTGCGGTGTCGCACAAGCCGGTGGTGTCGCACACCTGGTACGTGAACGAGTCGACTCCGGCGAAGCCGGGGTCTGGTGTGTAGCGGACCTGGATGCCCACCACTTCGGCCGTCCCGTTGGCCGCCGGACCCACCACCGACAAGGTGAACGGGTCGAGGTCCCCGTCGGGGTCGGTGTCGTTGTCGAGCACGGGAATGTCGATCGGAATGTCGGCATCGGTCTCGGCGCTGTCATCGACGGCGTCGGGTGCGAACACGGGGGCGGTGGTGGCAGCCTGGTGGGCGCCCTGCTTGGAGGTGCT
This sequence comes from Acidimicrobiia bacterium, assembly GCA_050329955.1. Classification (GTDB taxonomy): domain Bacteria; phylum Actinomycetota; class Acidimicrobiia; order Spongiisociales; family ZC4RG35; genus JAOUGY01. The sequence goes on from JBHJOH010000196.1 coordinate 7,983, forward strand.
CACACCGATCAC
>JBHJOH010000197.1:0-4943 GCA_050329955.1 Acidimicrobiia bacterium
TCAGCCACGCGAGGACCAGGAACGCGTCATCATGCTCGCGAGGGATAGGCCCCCCCTACCCCGCTCGTTCCTCGCGGGGACCCCTTCCCCCTCTCGCAAGCTCGAGGGGGACAAAGCTACCCCCTATCCGCGCGACCTCAATGAGCAAATGGTGGTCACGACGACGAAGGCGGTGACGCGATGAGGCTGAGTGAGGTCGACAGGGAGATCCAGGAGCGGGCGCGTCGCTTCGTCGACGAAGAGCTGATCCCCTGGGAGGTCCATGCCGAGATGCATGACGGCGAGATCCCCGACGACGTCCGCCGCCGTCACGAGACCATGGCCCGGGAGCAGGGGTTTGCGTCGATCAACCAGCCGGTGGAGCTGGGCGGGGCGGGTCGCACCACCCTCCAGCAGGCACTCATCCAGGAGCAGGCGGGTCGGGTCACCAACGCCCTCGGATGGGTCGTCTCGACACCGGCCGGGTGGCTGCCCGCCGCCGCCACTCCCTATCAAATGGAGCGCTACGTGCGTCCCACCATCACCGGAGAGCTGCATGAGTGCTACGCCATCACCGAAGAAGGTGCCGGCTCCGACGTCGACGCCATCGTCGCCACCGCTCGCAGGGACGGCGACCACTATGTCCTCAACGGCGAGAAGTGGCATGTGACCTCGGCCAACCTGGCCGACTACGTGTTCTTTCAGGCCAAACTGATCGACGGCCCCCACGCCGGACATCATGCCCTGTTCATCGTCGACATGGACGCGCCGGGCGTGCGCCATCTGCGCACCCCCGCTTACACCCACACCTACGCCCACCACCATTGGGAGATGGCCTTCGAAGACGTCAGGGTGCCCGGGACGCACCTGGTGGGGTCGGAGGGCGACGGCATGGGCTTCACCTATGAGTGGTTCCGCTACGAGCGGCTCATGATCGCCGCCCGCTGCTGCGGCGCCGCCGAGCGACTCATCACCGAGGCCCAGGCTTTCGCCGAGGAGCGGGTGGTGTTCGGCGAGCCGTTGGCCGACCGCCAGGCGATCCAGTTCATGCTGGCCGATTCGCTCACCGAGCTCTGGGCGGCACGTCTCATGACCTACGAGGTGGCGGCCGAGATCGATGCCGGAGCCGACCTCAAGACCGTGCACGCCCACTGCTCGATGGTGAAGCTGTACGCCTCCGAGATGGCCAACCGGGTGGCCGACCGGGCGGTGCAGATCTTCGGTGGGCGCGGGTACATGCGTGAGAACGTCGCCGAACGCTTCTTCCGCGAGCTGCGGGTGGACAGGATCTGGGAGGGAGCCTCCGAGGTCCAGCGGGTGATCATCGCCGGCCAGCTCCGGAAGAGGGGAACGGGACCGTTGGTGGGATGAGCCCCTCGGAAGAAGGCGGAGGAAGGCGGAGGAAGGCGAGGTCGGAAGCCGGAAGCAGGAGGCCCGGAACCCGTTCACAGTGGACCGTTGACGGTCCACTGTGGCGACCTCATGTCGCGTGTGGCTCCGAAAGCCCTCGGCCCACCACGAGCGAGCTGCGGCACGAGCACGGGCGGGGGGTCAGGGGGGTCGTCCCCCCTGGATGTCACAGTCGGCGGGGGGTCAGGGGGGTCGTCCCCCCTCGGCATGGACGCAAAATCACACGGTGGGCTGGTAGAACCCTCGGGCCGGCACCACTGGGGGGACCACCGTTTCGCCCCGGTAGGCACGACCGAGCATCGACAGGAACTGGTAGATGGTGCTTTCCATCGGCGACAGTGGACCTGGGAGGAAGCCCCGGTTGGCGGTGGCGGACTGGACCCGTTCGCAGGCGCCCCAGTCCTCGCGGTTGGTGATGTCCCAGAAATCGGTGGCGTAGGCCGGCTCGAAGCCGTCGAGGGCAATCGACTCGGGTGCCCACAACCAGTCGCACTCCACATAGGTGCGGTCGGGGGCGATCGGGACCAGCCGATGGGTCATGACGTAGTCGGGGTGGGCGCTCACCAGCAGGTTGGGCCACAGCCCGACGTACAACACCGATCGGCTGCGATGCTCGGGCACACCCCGGAACATCACCCCGCCCGACTCGCCCGTGAGGGACATGGTCAAGGCGTGATCCTTCAGATCCATCGAGCCGCCGCACCACAACCCGGTGGGCTGGTAGTCCGCTCCGGAGTCGGTGGGCGACACCTCGCACAGAGCCGGATGGATCGCGGTGCAGTGGTAGCACTCGTGATAGTTCTCGATCGCCAGCTTCCAGTTGGCGGCCACCTCGTAGGAGTGGCGGGCGACGGTGACCAGCCGTTCGGGCTCGTAGGGGGAGAGCAGATCGGCCAGGTTGCCGTAGGTCCCGGCCAGCGACGGCGCCGTCCCGGACAGATCGACGAACAACCAGCCGAGCCACACGTCGGCCCGGATCGGCACCAGACCCCACTCGGCCGGATCGAAGTCGTCGGTCTGGGTGAGCATGGGGGCGGTGCGGAGTGAGCCGTCGAGCCGGTACGCCCACGAGTGGTATGGGCAGCGGATCTGGCGGGCGTCGATGGGATCGCCCGTCTCGACCAGCGGATGTCCGCGGTGGCGGCACACGTTCGAGAACGCCGTCAGTGCCCCTTCGCCATCGCGGGCCAGCAGGATGCTTTCGCCGGCATGTTCGACTCCGCGCAGCTGACCGGGAGCGAGCAACTCGTCGAGCCGTCCCAGCGCCGCCCAGGAGCCGGCGAAGATCGACTCTGCCTCCCAGGCGAACAGCTCCTGGGAGGTGTACGCCTCGGCGGGCAGTGTCCGGCTGTCGCCGAAGCGGGCGAGGATCGCCTCGACGGCGACGGGATCGATCGGGGCTCGGGCTGGCATCGGAACCTCGTTTACGGCGGCACGGCGGAGCTTAGTCGGGTAACCTGAATGACGATTCAGCAAAGGAGTCTGACATGGTTGCCACCGCCCGCGCTGCGGACGTGGCCGTCCTCGACAGGATCATCGACACCGAGCGTGCGAGGTTCCTCGATCGAATGAAGAAATCCGCCGCCATGACCGAGGCGGCCGCCGGCTCGCTGGCGGGAGGAGTCTCGTCGAGTTGGCAGATCTCCGACCCCCACCCGATCTGGGCCGACCGGGGCAAGGGATCGCGGGTGTTCGACGTCGACGGCAACGAATACGTCGACTTCCACGGAGGCTACGGGGTGATGCTGGCGGGTCACGCCCACCCAGCGATCGTCGCCGCCGTCACCGCCCGGGTCGCCAAGGGAACCAATTTCGCCCAGCCGGTAGAGGACGCGGTGGTGGTGGCCCAACAGCTGGCCGCCCGCTACGGGCTGCCGCTGTGGCGCTTCGGCAACAGTGGCACCGAGTCCACCATGGACGCCATCCACCTGATGCGCGCCTACACCAAGCGCGACCTCATCATCAAGTTCGAGGGTGCCTATCACGGTCACCACGACTCGGTTCAGGTCTCGACCTGGGTCGAAGAGGGACTGGGCGACGTCCGCCGTCCCAAGAGCGTCGCCTACGCGCCCGGCATCCCTCAGGCGATCGTCGAGCTCACCGTGATCGCCCCGTTCAACGACCTGGAGGCGGTCGAGGAGATCTTCGCCGAGAACCCGGGACGTATCGCCGGGGTGATCCTCGAGCCGGTGCTGATGAACTGCGGGATCGTGCCGCCCGAGCCCGGATTCCTGGAGGGGCTGCGGCGGGTGACGCGCCACAACGGAGCGCTCCTCACCTTCGACGAGGTCAAGACCGGCCTCACCATCGGCCGGGGCGGCGCCACCCGACGCTTCGGTGTGTCGCCCGATCTGGTGTGCATCGCCAAGGCGCTCGGGGGCGGGCTCCCGATGTCGGCCATCGGCGGGACCACCGAGGTGATGAGCCTGATCGTCGACGGTTACTACGAGCAGGTGGGGACCTTCAACGGCAACCCACTGTGCATGGCTGCCGCCCGGGCGATGCTCACCGAGGTGCTGGTCGACTCCACCTACGACCATCTCGAGACGATCGAACGGCAGATGGGGGACGGAGCCAGGCGCATCGTCGAGGAGTACGACCTGCCCGCCTACGTGCTCGACCTCGGCGCCAAGGGTTCGATCACCTACAGCAATCAGCGGATCCGCAACTACCGGCAGGCACTCGAGCTGGTCGACCCCCGTTACGCCATGGCGTCGTGGCTCGTCCAGTTCAACCGCGGCGTGTTCCTTCCGCCGTGGGCCAAGGGCGAGCAGTGGCTCATGTCGGTGCAGCACACCAGTGAGGACATCGATCTGTACCTCGAGACGTTGGAGGTCTTTGCCAGGGCCCTCACCGGTCGCGGCAACTAACGTCGGCTGCCGTATGGCTGGTGGCTCCGTTCAGATCGTCGGGCTTCGCAAGGAATTCGGAGGCGTGGTCGCGGTCGACTCGATCGACCTCGAGATCGCCGCCGGAGAGTTCTTCTCGCTGCTTGGCCCGTCCGGGTGCGGCAAGACCACCACTCTCCGGCTGGTGGCCGGGTTCGAACGCCCCACCGCCGGGCAGATCCGCATCGACGGAACCGACACCGCCCAGGTTCCTGCCCACAAGCGGCCGGTCTCCACCGTGTTCCAGAGCTACGCCCTGTTCCCCCACATGTCGGTGGGTGAAAACGTGGCGTTCGGGTTGAAGTACCAGGACGCCTCCAAGGACGAACTCACCCGTCGGGTCGGAGACGCCCTCGAGCTGGTGCAGCTGCAGGGGCTGGAGAAGCGCAAGCCCACCCAACTCTCCGGTGGCCAGCAGCAGCGGGTGGCGCTGGCGCGGTCGTTGGTGCTGAACCCGTCGGTGCTGTTGCTGGACGAACCGCTGGGTGCCCTCGACGCCAAGCTCCGCAAGTCGCTCCAGGTCGAGTTGAAGGCACTCCAGGAGGAGATCGGCATCACCTTCATCTACGTGACCCACGACCAGGAGGAGGCGCTCACCATGAGTGACCGCCTGGCGGTGATGAACCGTGGAACCGTCGAGCAGCTCGGCACCCCGTCACAGGTCTA
>JBHJOH010000198.1:0-13392 GCA_050329955.1 Acidimicrobiia bacterium
ATGCACTGGTTCCACACCGGGCTCGGCGCCGAAGTGGCCGCCAGTCGCTGACCCGAGCCGCTGAGGCGAGGCCATCGGGCCTGCTCATGGCGAGTTGACCCACCGACCGATCGGCCCCACCGTGCCTGTCCGGGACCTCCTGGAAACTCTCCGCTCCGCCACCGACATCGACGGCGATCCAGCCCGGGCGCCGCTGGTCATGGCCCGCATCGTCACGATAGGTGCCGCCACCCTCTCGGTCATCGGAACCGTCGCGCTGTTCGCGGTTGGCCCCGACTTCCAGTTGCTGTTCCTGCCGCTCGGTGCCGGAGCCGTTTCGGCGTGGGGATGGTGGACCCTCCGGACGGGCAGACCGCAACCGATTCCGATGCTGGTGGCCGCCTCGGTGGCGGCGACCCTCTACCTCGTGATGGCGATGCTCGACGGCGACGCCGGCAGTGCCTCTGACGCAACCCCGATCGTGGTGGTGTCGGCTGCCGGTGTGATCGTGTTCCTGGCCGGCGGGCGCACCGCCCGACGAACCATGTGGGCGATGCTCCCACTGGTGGGAATGGCGATCTTCTCGGCACAGGTGATCCTCGATGGCAACCCGCTGACGGTGGCGATCGACATGGCGGCGGCCCTCGTGATCCTGGGAGTCACCTACCGTCTGGCCGGCCAGCTCAGCACCACCGCCCACGTTTCGAGGCACCGGTTCACCGGACTGCTCGACACCGCTCCGGTGGCGATCTTCGAGGCCGACCTTTCGAAGATGCGGTTCGCCGATGGAGAGCTGCGGGGGACGCCCCGCTTCAACGAGTCCAACGCTCTCGCCGAAGAGATCATCTCCGCGGCGCTCGATCGGGGCGACATGAGCCACAGACCCGACCCTGCGTTCTCGGCTTCGTCCCGCGAGATCATGGCCGAGATACTGAACTTCGGGAAGATGGAGGGCTCGGGGCGCATCGACACCGAGGACGGACGCGAGTTCCTGGTCTCGTGGCGGGCGCTGGAGCCGTCTCTCGAACGGGTGATGTTCTGCCTGATGGACAACACCCCGCAACGCCAGGCCAACGAGGCCCTCAGCGAACAGGTTCAGGCCAGGGACCGTTTCATCGCCTCGATCAGCCACGAACTGCGTACACCCCTCACCGGCGCCCTGGGGATGATGGAGATCGTTCGGGAGGACGAAATCGACCCGGCGGAACGCGAGGAGTTGTTCGACCTGGCGCTGGGACAGGTGCGGGACCTCTCCGACATCGTCGCCGACCTGTTGGTGACGGCCCGGGCCGATACCGGCACCCTGCTGATCCGGTCCCAAACCGTCGATGTGGCGGAGATGGCGGTCGGCGTGGTGGAGTCCACCGGGGACCTCTGGATCCTCGACGAGCCCACCCCGATCCTGGTGACGGCCGATCCGGTGCGGGTGCGTCAGATCGTTCGCAACCTTGCGACCAACGCCAAGCGATACGGTGGCTCGAGTCGTCGGTTGACCTTCGACGCCGCGGCCGGAACGATCGAGGTGCGCGACGACGGACCGCCCATCCCCGACCACGTGGTGGCTTCGATGTTCGAGCCGTACGGCCGCGCCGCCGATGACTCGGCCCCCACCGACTCGGTGGGGTTGGGGTTGAGCGTCGCCCGCACCCTGGCCCGGCTCATGCACGGAGACGTCGACTACCGCCGCGATGGCGAGGAGTCGGTGTTCCGGTTGTCGCTGCCGCTGATCACGACACCATGAGCGTCAGCTCATGCTTGTTGTGGTGCAGGTGAACGAGTCGGGCACCGGGGATGGCCCTGAGCCGGTCGGCCACCTCGTGGTCGGTGGGGCCCTGGAACTTCACCGTGAAGATGAGGGTCGGCGGTGCTTCGAAGTCCCGCCAGAGCTCGATCAACCGGAACAGGCGGTCGGGGTAGCAGGCGATGTCGCTGCACACCCACTGGGGCGCCCGTCCGCTCACCTCGGCGGGATGTAGCCCGAAGGCGCTGCCCTGCACCTCTCTCACCCCGGGCATGGCGGCCACGCCTGGATCGAGCGGCGCCTTGTCGACCGCCACCACGTGACAGCCCAGCTCGGCCAGCAGCCAGGTCCAGCCACCCGGGCTGGCACCGAGGTCGACGGCCAGATCGCCCGGGTCGGGGTAGCGACCCAGCACCACGAACGCCTCCCACAGTTTGCGATAGGCGCGGTTGGGTGGCCCGTGCTTTATCTCGGCGAGCGGAACCTCACCGTTCGGGAAGGCGCTCGAGCAGCGTTGTGCCATCAGCATCCGGTCTGCTTCGAGCAGGGTCCACGAGCCCAGTGGGCTGTCGGGGGCGGCCTCTCCCGGTTCGAGCACCCGATTCGACAGCGGTGGCAGCTTGGCGGTGATGAGACCGGCCCGGCCCCGGTGGGTCGGGGCGTATGCCGCCCAGTTGCGTTGCCTGGCCCGGAGCTTGGCCGCAGCGTCCCCGATCGAGGCGATTTCGACCTCTTCCACATCGAACCACGTGTTCACCGCCCAGGCGGCGTCGACCGGGTCACCCTGGCACACGTGGAGGCGCTCGTGCACCCGCATGGTTCGAGCGCCTGCCCGGGACAACTCATCGGCGAGCGCCTTGTCGTATCCCTCCGCCGCCAGGTATGCCGTTGTCACGGCCCCATTGTCGCCCACGGCGCAGCAGTCCCAGCCGACGATGCCAACTCGCGAAAAGATCGTTGCAGCTCGATTTTCGCGTCCGGCCACCCACCGTTTACCGTCCGATCACCGGCTCGGGAGGCCGATACTTCCCCCACTTCCCGCTGTGCGGACGCGCCCGAACGGCGTGCTCGCGAAAACTCCCGCAATTGGTCGTTGACGAACCACACGCCTGTAATTACAGTTGTGTGTCCGCCCCAAGATGTGGTGTCCGACACGCAAAGGACCACAACATCTTGTGGTAGGAAGGAGACGCAGGCCTCCGGACGGAGGGAACCGCCACAGCCTGCCGAGGGAGTAGCACAGGAGTAATCAGGGGCTCATCTGGGTTGATACAGGTGCGCCAACTGGTGGAACACAACGAAGAGGGAGGACCTCCACCATGTCAGATGTCGCCACGGGCCTGCGGATCGAACGCCGCTTCACCGCCGAAGGCCAGGACGCCTACGAATCCATCGAATGGTCGCACCGGGATTCGCGCATCACCAACCCCGACGGCTCGATCGTCTTCGAGATGCTCGACGCCGAGATCCCGGCCGGTTGGTCGCAGGTGGCCGCCGACATCATGGTGTCGAAGTACTTCCGCAAGGCAGGAGTCCCCCAGGTCGACGATGCCGGCAACACCATCCTCGACGCCGACGGCAACCCGGTGCTGGGCGCCGAGCGGTCCGCCAAGCAGGTGTTCAACCGCCTCGCCGGCACCTGGCGTCACTGGGGCGAGAAGCACGGCTACTTCGCCTCCTCCGAGGACGCCTCCGCTTTCGAGGACGAGCTGAAGTACATGCTCGCCACCCAGATGGCCGCCCCCAACTCGCCCCAGTGGTTCAACACCGGCCTCCACCACTCCTACGGCCTCACCGGCCCCGCCCAGGGGTTCTGGTACGTCGACCCCGAGACCGGCGACATGGTCGACTCCCCCGACTCATACTCCCGCCCCGCCCCGCACGCCTGCTTCATCCTGTCGGTCAAGGACGACCTGGTGAACCCGGGTGGCATCATGGATCTGTGGACCCGTGAGGCCCGCATCTTCAAGTTCGGCTCGGGTGCCGGTTCCAACTTCAGCTCGATCCGGGCCGAGAACGAGCTGCTGTCGGGCGGTGGCAAGAGCTCGGGTGTCATGAGCTTCCTCAAGATCGGCGACCGGGCAGCCGGAGCCATCAAGTCGGGTGGGACCACCCGCCGGGCCGCCAAGATGGTCATCCTCGACGTCGACCATCCCGACATCGAGACCTTCGTCGACTGGAAGAAGGTCGAAGAGGACAAGGCCCGTCTGCTCATCCAGCACGGTGGCTTCCCCGCCGACTTCAACGGTGAGGCCTACGCCACCGTGTCGGGCCAGAACTCGAACAACTCGGTGCGGGTCACCAACGACTTCATCCAGGCCGTCATGGACGACGGCGACTGGCAGCTGATCAACCGCAAGGACGGGTCGGTGCGTCGCACCATCAAGGCCCGTGACCTGTGGTCGAAGATCGCCGAGGCCGCCTGGGCCTGCGCCGATCCCGGACTGCAGTTCGACACCACCATCAACGAGTGGCACACCTGCCCGGAGGGCGGCCGCATCAAGGCGTCCAACCCGTGCTCGGAGTACATGTTCCTCGACGACACCGCCTGCAACCTGGCGTCGCTCAACCTGGTGAAGTTCTACGACGCCACCACCGGTGCGTTCGACATCGAGGCCTATCAGCATGCGATCCGCGTGTGGACGATGGTGTTGGAGATCTCGGTGGCGATGGCGCACTTCCCGTCGGCGGAGATCGCCCAGGGCTCGTACGACTACCGCACCCTGGGGCTGGGATACGCCAACCTGGGTTCGCTGCTCATGCAGCAGGGCATCGCCTACGACTCGGATCGTGGTCGGGCCATCGCCGGATCGCTGACGGCCATTCTCACCGGCTACTCCTACGCCACCTCTGCGGAGATGGCATCGGTGGTGGGCACCTTCCCCCGCTTCGCCGAGAACCGTGAGCACATGCTGCGGGTCATCCGCAACCATCGCCGTGCCGCCTACGGCGCCACCCCCGACGAGTACGAGGGCATCACCAGCCATGTCATGGCGATCGACCAGACGCTGTCACCGCTCGACATGCTGCTGGCCGCCCGGGAGAGCTGGGACCTGGCGCTCACCCTCGGCGAGAAGCACGGCTACCGCAACGCCCAGGCCACGGTGCTGGCACCCACCGGCACCATCGGTCTGCTCATGGACTGCGACACCACCGGTGTCGAGCCCGACTTCGCCCTGGTGAAGTTCAAGAAGCTGGCCGGTGGCGGCTACTTCAAGATCGTCAACCAGTCGGTCACGCCGGCGCTGCGTCACCTCGACTACACCGAGGCCCAGATCGACGAGATGGTGAAGTACATCGTCGGCACCTCCAGCTTCGACGGCTCGCCCCACATCAACCGTGAGACGCTGTTGGAGAAGGGCTTCGCCGCCGAGGAGATCGCCAAGCTCGAGAAGACGCTGCCGACGGTGTTCGAGCTGCGTCACGCCTTCAACGTGTTCGTGGTGGGCGAGGCCACCCTGCAGCGGCTCGGCTTCGGAGTCGACGAGTACACGAGCTGGGAGTTCGACCTGCTCCAGGCGCTCGGCTTCAGCCCGACCCAGATCAACGAGGCCAACGACGTGGTCTGTGGGCGCCAGACCATCGAGGGCGCCCCCTACCTCGCTCCCGAGCACCTGTCGGTGTTCGACACCGCCAACAAGAACGGCAAGTACGGCACCCGGTTCATCCACCACGCCGGCCACATCAAGATGATGGCCGCCGCCCAGCCCTTCATCTCAGGTGCGATCTCGAAGACCATCAACATGCCCAACGAGGCGACCACCGATGACATCGAGGAGTCGTACCGGTTGAGCTGGGAGCTGGGTTTGAAGGCGATGGCGCTGTACCGGGACGGCTCGAAGGCCGCCCAGCCGCTCAACTCGGGCAGCGACGACGGCGCCTCCGACGAGGAGACCGACGAGATCGCCGCCGCCCACGAGGTCGACAAGCAGATCGCCTGGGGCAATATCCCCGCCGGTGTGTCGCCCACCCAGGCCTATGCGCTGGGTATGGCACCGCCGCGGTTCGTGATGCCGGCCCGTCGTGGCGGCTACACCCAGGAAGCACGGGTGGGCGGGCACAAGGTGTACCTGCGCACCGGCGAGTACGAGGACGGCACCCTGGGTGAGATCTTCATCGACCTGGCCAAGGAGGGTGCCACCCTCAAGGGCATCCTGAGCTGCTTCGCCATCGCCGTGTCGAAGGGTCTGCAGTACGGCGTTCCGCTGCAGGAGTACGTCGACACCTTCACGTTCCAGACCTTCGAGCCCCGTGGCATGGTGGAGGGACATCCCAACATCAAGATGTCGAACTCGATCGTCGACTACGTGTTCCGGGCGCTCGGTGTGGAATACCTGCATCGTGACGAGCTGGCCCAGGTGCCACCGATCCGTGACGGGGAACTGCCCGGACCCAAGAAGGGCATCGCCGCCGAGGCGGGCGACCAGCCCGAGCTGTTCGACGTGGCAGCCGAGCACGACGTGGACGCCGTGGCCCGGGCCGTGAAGTTCACCGCAGGACCGGTCACCGCCCCCAGCGGTGGCGGTGCCATCGCAATCGCTCGCGAAGGCTCAGCGGTGGCAGCAGCCAAGATCGAACACGGTCGTGCCACGGCGATGGCATCGGTCGACGCCGGCACCGCCAGCATGAACGCCGCCCTCAGCGACATGATGGGCGACGCTCCGCTGTGTGACACCTGCGGTCACATCACCGTTCGCAACGGCTCGTGCTACAAGTGCCTCAACTGCGGAAACAGCCTCGGCTGCAGCTGATGTGAACTGTCACACTCGCATTCGGGGTTTGGTCACCGAATGCGAGTGTTTCCGTCACGAAATGCGAGTAAATCCGTCACCAAAATGCGAGTAGGTAGTCGCATAGCTGACGTTCATCACTCGCTCGTACCCCTTCATGTCGAAAAGAGACAGATATTTCAGGATTGTAGGAGAGCCCACATGATTACCGATTTGCTAAACGATCTCGACGAACGAGTTAACGAGTCTCTGACGACCCCGGTCGAGATAATCAAGCAAGACAACTTCCCAAGCCTCGACGAGATGTTCGTCGAAGTGCCGAAATGGCATCGTATCGAAGATGCCGTTTGTGTCGTAGCGGATCTGAGGGGATCGACGAAGCTGAACTTTGGCAAGTATCCTCAGTCGTCGGCACGATTCTATGAAGCGCTCACGGGTAACATGGTTCGAGTGGTTGCACCATTCAACCCTGCGTTCATCGATATCCAAGGCGACGGTATATTCGCTATCTTTCACGGCGAAAGAAGGTACGAGCGCTCCCTCGCCGCTGGCATTACGCTGAAGACCTTCTCGCAAAGAAATCTTGTTCCAGCGATCACGAAGCACTACAGCGATTTCCCGGACACAGGGATCAAAGTTGGCATTCACGCATCGAGTGTGGTGGTCAAGAAGGTGGGAGTACGGGGAACGAACGAGCCTGTTTGGGCTGGCAAATTGGTCAACTGGGCGACCAAGGCCGCTCAGAGTATCGATGCCCACGAACTCGCCGTCGACGGAGACGGTCTACAACCATTTCTGCAACAATCGGCTCGTCACGCACTCGTGCGGTTGTGGCAATGACAGGGTACCGTCGCCTTTGTGGAAGGTAAAGGATAACGAGGTCCTTCCCGGGACTGACACCCGTGTCCAAGTGCTTAGGACCATGTGGTGCGAAACGCATGGCGACAACTATTGCACTTGGATTCTCGAGGGACGAAAGGACGTCCCCAAGGACGCGGCTGCATGAGCGGTCTTCCGCCGTCGGTGATGACGGAACTTGCGCAATTGCATGCCGAGACCCGAGAAGAGTTGGTTCGCTTGGACGCTAAGGTGAGCACGCTATTCAGCGCGTCGACCCTTTCCGTTTCGATCGTAGTGACGGGGGTTATCGCTGGTAGTTGGAAGCCGACTGATCTCGCTGGCCTAGCTGAATGGATATGGTGGATCGGGAGCATTCTGGTAGTTACCTCGATCTGGTTGCTTCTGTCAGCACTGATTCCTCGGCACCAGCATTCCCAGCGCTCCTCGACGTCCGTCCGATTCTACCGCGACGTGGCACGATTCCCTTCGAAACAAGCGTTCTTTGAGGCTCTCGTGGACGGGTGTTTGGGTTCAGATCGCGTTCTAGACCAGACGTACGAGTTGTCGCGATTGGTAGTCATGAAGGCTGAACGGGCGGATTGGTCGATTCGTACTCTGGTCGCCGGGTTGTTCCTCGCTGCGCTCGGCGGGACCTTCGGATGAGCCGGCAGAATGAGCGCAACCCCGTCCCACCCTCGGTTTGGGCAACCGCACGTGAACGTTCTTTGAAATTCACGCCGCCATCACAAGACGAATATCTGAACTCATGAGCCGCACGGGACCTCGCTTCCAGAAAACCACCAATCCTCCTCGTCCCGGCACATGCGTATTCTGCTTCGAGGCGACCACCCTTTCTCGGGAGCACCTGTTCTCCCAGCCCATCTGTGATGTCTTCGCGATTGACCGTGCCGGCACGCCCATATACGGGGTTGACGGTGCGACTAGGGCTGTGGGCCATACGGCTACCTTGGCGCAGAGGTCGGTCAAACTGCCTTGTGCGACCTGTAACAACACGTGGATGTCGGATCTCGAACGAGACACCGCCCGAGCCTTCGAGCGCTTTCTCCGGCAAGGCCAAGAGCTTTCGGAGGCAGACGCCGCCACAATCGGACGGTGGGCGGCGAAAACCCTGGTGGTGTTCATGTGGGCAGATCTCGATGCCCGCAAGTTCATGTCCGCCCCCGGAGTTGGCGCCGTCCCTGATGTGACGTTGGCTCGCTCGGTATTCGCCGGCCAAGTCCCCGACACACTCATCGTGGCGGCGGGCCGCCTCGCCGCACCCAACGCTGTGTTGTGGTGTGCGGGTAACCCGGATGTGGTCACCGCCGACCCCAACCGGCTGAATTGTAGAGTTGTAAACGCCATCGCCCTCAATCTTGGCCTGTTGCAACTATGGATTATCGCGCCGCTGTTTAAGCCGTCGAGATTGGTACTCCCCGAGCACACCGCACTGTTGCTTCCCGGTACCCGGTTAGAGAGTCTCCCCATCACCGGACCGAACCTCAACCTCGGGCGGGCGACAGCAGTCTTCGACCTGCCCACCACGGCGACCATCGTGCGGGAGCCTGACCAACTCGTCAAAATGCGAGCGTGACAGTTTTGCTCTCATTTCATGACACTTCACAGCTGATGTGAACTGTCACACCGCAGCATTCCGGGTTTGATCACAGAATGCGAGTAGTCGTCAGATGGGCGACATTCACAATCGACCCAAACAGCGTGGGGGCGGGTAAGCCGCCCCCACGTGGCGTATGCAGGATCATCTGTGGCGGCGGCTTCGACCTCGTCCTCCTCGCAGCGCCTGTCAAGAATCCTCGAATCTCCGGTCCGTCATCCGCACCCCACCGCTGCCGAAAGCCCGTCGCAGATCCGCCGCATCTCTCCGGGAGTGAAGGCATTCGACATTCGTCGCACGAGCTTGTCTTTGTGAACCTCAGACAACGTGTCACACAGCACCCGGCCAACCACTACGCCGTCTCGACTCTCGATCGGTACCACGGACGGAATGTTGGGGCGATTGGGAGAGGTAGTGATGCGGACGCAAATCACCGTGGTGAGATTGCGGTTCCGCTGCTGGTTTGACACCACGAGGAACGGCTTCTGACCGTCACTGGTCTCGATCATCCAGACCTCTCCCCGGTTGACTGTCTTCACGACCGCTCGTTCAGAGCAGCAAAGAGTGCTTCGAATTGAGACTCCTCTTCACCCTCGATGTTTCCCACAGGTTCCGTCTGGACACCATCGAGGGAAGGCTCGGCTTCGAGTAGTTCAGCCAGTTCGCCGTAGCCACGTTCAGCGGCAGCCTCTACCAGCACCCGCGCTCCGATCTCTGCGATCTGGCGCAGCGCCGCCGACTCCGACCCGGCGGCCTTCTCGCCGAGCCGTCTCTCGACCTCCTCCCGGATAGCTTCTTCGGTTCGAAGCCTGGCGGCAGTGTCCACGACAAACGAGTTGGTTGTGAAGGTCCTTCGCATGACATCATTGTACCGCAGCACATCCGCGCCGCAATGAGGTGATGCACAGATGAACGATGTCACCCTGGCAATGGAGGCTCGCACCAGCCCACCCCGGAACCGGATACTCAGAAGATGCCCAATGAAGGGAACCCTCGCCACCTCGGATCTCAGGCTTCCGGGGCGGGTTCGCAGACAGCGTCGTAGTCACCGCGAAACTCGGAGTCGGACGGCACGATGGCCTGGCTTCCCATCCACCTAGGTGGCGGAGTGGCAGTCTGTGGTGAACAATGCAGACCATGCTGCGAGCGATCATCGGTAGCGGTCTGGCATGCACGACGGTGATGTTGGTGGCGGTGGCCTGTTCCGCTTCCAGCCAGCCGGATCCCTCGTCAGACAGCGTTCCGATAGACCCCGCATCCTCGCTGGCGGTCTCCCTCGCTCAGGAGTGGGTGATGGCTGCGGTCGGGGGTAACGCCGACGCCGCCCGCGCTCTGGTCTTCGACCCTACCTACCTTCGGAGATTCCGGCCTCGACGGGCTCGTCGACGTCATCTCCGACTACAACCAGCGCCTGGGAGCCCCGACCGTGTGGGTGTCCGAGGACGCGCACCGGTCCTCATCGGCCACCTTTGCGTTCGTGTGCTTCTCGCTTGGGTATCCCGACTTCACCTTCGAAGGTGCGTTGGTCCTGCGGGAGTGGGAAGTCGAGGGCCTGCGCGTCTGGGAGTTCCGACGAATGTCCGATTGCCTCAGTACGTCCGCCACGACGATCGCTCCGTAGACGGACCCGGCCGCCCCGATCAGCATTCTCGGCTTCACTCCGAGCTTCTCGGCGGCTTCCCGCAATGGCATCGACATGGCACCGATCGGTTGGACATCTCACCGGTCGAGACCCTCGCTCAATCAGCCATCGCTCGGCATTCCATGTCCGACCAGTACCCAGCGAGTCCACAGCCCTCGCTGAGCTCGACACCGAAGTCCGCCGCCTGGGACTCCTCGAATTCGACACGCGAGGTGCGATACCCACAGCCGACCTCGGAGATGCAGGTGTCCAGAACAACCGCCTCTACCCCGCCGAACTGGAAGGCGGTGGCGAGGATTGCGTCCATGAACGCCTTGATCTGAAAACTCGAGCCGACGACCGAACCGAGTGGCGACCACGGCTCGCCGTCGTGCTCGAATCCGATGATGAGCACACCGGAATCGCGGTCTATGCGGACACCGGGCCGGGGGTCAATGCCGTCGAACGCTCCGGTGAGCCCCGCAGCCCGCTCGGCGTCGGTGGGGCCCTCGACCAAGGCCACCAACGCGTACTCGACAGGATCGCCGTCCTCCGGCACCTGCCTCACGACCGGATAGACGGGGAAGCTCGACACGCACAGCAGCATCACGTGGACGGTTCCTGGGCCTACCGGCGTGGCCGGTCCGGCCGGACACGTGGCCGGCTCATCCGCCCGCTCGAGCTCCGCCAGGTGATCGGCGAGACCGTCGATGGGCCGAAGGGTTTGGAGGAACCCCAGGAGCGCATCCGCCGCAGCACCCGGGGTATCCGATGTCGACCGCACGGTGAACGACTCACAAGGCCCCGAGCTCAGCGCAACGACACCGACAAGCCCACCCGGTACATCCTGGATGGTCGCCTCGGCATCGATGGCGCCCAGCGAAATCGAGTCGACCTGCTCGCCCGTGGGGACTTCCAGCCCTACCTCGATCGAGGCCCACTCCGTCGCCCAAACAGAGCCGAGCCCCACCTGTCCGACCCGACCGAACGAGGGGTCGGCCTGGAACACGGGAGGCGCCAAACACGGCGCCGTCGTCGTGGCCACCGCCAGCTCTTCGACTGCCACCGTCGTCGACGACGCCAACGACGACTGCGCGACCGGCTCGCCACATGCTACGACCACCAACACCAGGGCCAGCACAACAACCTTCATCGCCACCTCCTCCGCTCCACAGTGCCCGCTCAGTGCAACTCCGCCATCTCAGCGACGTAACAACCGGGTCACAGGGTCGCCCCGAAGGAGCCCCGCTGACGAAGCCGGGTTGCCTCACACAGGTGTGGTCTCCACCGTTCCGCACTCCTGCGGTCGAGCCGCTCTCTTGGCGTATTCGCCGCCGACTGACCTCCGACGAGACGAGTCTCAGCCTTCCGGCACGGGATCGAGGTGGAGAGCATCGCCGTCTTCGGGCGAGCGGATCCGATCTGAGACCTATGCCAACATGGACTCGCTCTTCGACTTTGAATACAACGACGATGTTCTCGATCCGGACCGGAGCAGATACGCCAAGATCCTCACAGGCGCTCCGGTACTCCTCGACCCCTCGGTACACACGAGTGATCAGCCAATCCTCTTCGACTTCGACTGGTAGACCTACCTGCGACCAACGGACTCGGCTTCGTCTCGGCCGGGGGCGATGCTCGCTTCCTTCGCAACCCCGCGGCGCCCGCGGCACACGACAAGAAGCACCACGTGGGTCGATGGGCTAGCCACGAACTTAGCGCGATTAGAGCGGATTCAAGTTTCTTTGGCATAGTTTACGTTACCGAGAAATGCGAGTGTGACAGTTCTGCTCTCATTTCGCGACACTTCACAGCTGATGAAACGTTGCTTGCTCTCATTCCGTGGTTTGCACGGAGTGAGAGTGGCCCTTTTTGCAGAGTGAGAGCGCCCTTCACGCTCTCATTCGAGGCTCACAACCTGAACGTACTGGTGGGGGAACAGTCTGGATGGCTGTCCCCCGCTGCATAGAGACGAGGTGAGCCGTGCCCAAGAGACGAGCCATCGAAGTCGGCCATCAGCCGTCGGGCTGACAGAAGCGGGGTGGCATCGGGGGGCGCTCCACGGCGCAAGCCGGCGGCGGCGGTCGTGCAGCTATGCCCGAGCAGTGCATGCTCTTGTCTGGCTGGGCTCGAAGCCGCGGGCCTGAGCCGGCAAGCGGCGCCTGTCACCTTCAATCAGTCTGGTGGCTCGCTGGGTTTGCCGGCAATGATGGAGACGGTTCTATTGTTGTCGCCCGCCACGACCAGACCCTTGGATGAGGTCTCAACGTGGAGTAGTCGCACACCGGTTGGCATGTCCGGCGTGGCGACATTCTCCCAAGTCGTTCCGTCTGTGGTGCGCCAGATGGCAGAGGTTGTGCTCGACCCGTGTGAAAATCCGACCACGAGCACGGCCTCGCCTGATGCGGCAACATCGGAGTACTCCCAGCCGTCTTCGACAAAGGGGAGTCGGCTCCATGTGACGCCGTCGCGGCTGACCCAAGCCGCCGAATTGTTCTTGGATGCGGGCGTGGTCCAGTAGGTGGAAGCCATCAACCCGAACGGGGTCGCCTCAGACGCATCGATGTGGCCGACCAACTCCGACGCCGTGCCGTCGTCAAGTATCAGATCGGTACCGGCGGTCCATGTGACGGACTCCCACGCCG
The DNA here is from genome assembly GCA_050329955.1 of Acidimicrobiia bacterium. Lineage (GTDB taxonomy): Bacteria > Actinomycetota > Acidimicrobiia > Spongiisociales > ZC4RG35 > JAOUGY01. The sequence goes on from JBHJOH010000198.1 coordinate 13,172, forward strand.
GACCAGTCAGCCCGGGTGTCCCCTCAGACGGTTGGGTCGGGCCCCGTTCGCCAAGTACGACGAGACGATCGTTGTCCCACAGCACCGCCGAAAAAGTGGACGACGCTCCATCGGGATCGGAGATCTCGGCCACCTGTTCCCATGACTGTCCGTCGGGGCTGCTCCACAGAGCCCCGTGTCTCGGACCGTCGTTGGAGGTCGACGAATCGTCGCGGACGAAC
>JBHJOH010000199.1:0-4655 GCA_050329955.1 Acidimicrobiia bacterium
CGGACCCGGTCGCTCACCATGACACCCGCCAGGCAGGCGCCACGGTCGTTGAACACCCGCACGATGTCGCCGTCCATCAGGCCCCGTGCCGCTGCGTCATCGGGATGGATGCGGAGCGCTTCGCGTCCGGCGATCTTGCGGTGCTTCGAGGTGACACCGTGGTCGAGTTGGGAATGAAGCCGGGTGGTGGGTTGGTTCGACGTGAGGTGGAGCGGGAACCTCCCGGCGTTGCCGAGCCACTCGCTCGGCTCGAACCAGGTGGGATGTCCCGGACAGTCGTCGTAGCCGAATCCGGCGATGGTCTCGGAGAACACCTCGATGCGTCCCGACGGTGTGGCCAACGGGTGGGCGTCGGGATCGGCCCGGAACCACTCGAACAAGACCTTGTTTCCCTGGCCGGGCTCGGTCTCGACGTGTTGGACGAACCCCAGGTCGATCAGCTCCTCGAAGCTCGGGTACTCCGGGTGCTCCGCCAGGAACTGGCCGTACATGTGGCGCACCCACTCGGTTGCGGTCCGTCCCTCGGTGAACTCGGGGGCGTGACCCAGCCGGGCGGCGAGTTCCGAGAAGATGGCGTAGTCGTCTTGCGACTCGCCCACCGGTTCGATCATGCGGGGCATGTAGAAGAGAAAGTCGTCGGTGGGTGCGCCTCCGATGTCCTCCCGTTCCAGGGCGGTGGTGGTGGGCAGCACCACGTCGGCCCGACGGGCGGTGGGCGTCCAGAACGGGTCGTGGATGACGATGGTCTCGGGACGGCGCCACGCCTCCAGCAGACGATTCAGTTCCTGATGGTGGTGGAACGGGTTGCCACCCGCCCAGTACACCAGCCGGATGTCGGGGTAGGTGAGGTCCTGTCCGTTGTAGGTGAAGGGAGTCCCCGGGTGCAGCAGCATGTCGGCGATGCGGGCCACCGGGATGAACGAGCCGGTGGGGTTGGAGGGCACCGGTAGGGCGGGCAGGGTCTTGCGAACCACGCCGTTGCCGATCGACCCGATCGCCCCGTACCCCAGCCCGAACCCACCCCCGGGAAGGCCGATTTGTCCGAGCACGGCCGCCAGCGTCATGGTGGCCCAGAACACCTGCTCGCCGTGCTCGGCCCGCTGCAACGACCAGGCAACGTTGACCATGGTGCGCCCCGCCGCCATCTCCCGGGCGAGCGCGCGGATCCGATCGGCCGGGATCTCCGACAGCTCGCCAGCCCAGTCGGCCGTCTTGGCGACGCCGTCGGTCTCCCCCATGACGTAGTCACGGAACCTCTCCCAGCCGACCGCGTAACGCGCAAGGAACGCTTCGTCGGCGAGGCCTTCGGCGGCAAGGGTGTGGATGAGCCCGAGGATGATGGCGACGTCGGAGCCGGGTCGGGCGGCCAGCCATTCGGCGTCGACGGTGTCGACCAGGTCGTCACGGACCGGTGAGATGTTGACAAAGCGGGTACCGCCTTCGAATGCCTGCTCCAGCCAGCCGCGCAAAACGTGGCGGCCCTGGCCTCCGTGCTGGGCCATCGAGTTCTTGAGCGGAATGCCCCCGAAGCCGACCACCAGGTCGGTGTGTTCGGCGATCACGGGCAGCGAGGTGTGGTCGGCGATGACCTTGTTCCACGGCCCACCCACCACGTGCGGGGTGATGACCGAAGCGGCCGCCGTCGAGTAGGTGTCGACCTTGGTGGTGTGCCCGCCGATGGTGGCGAAGAAGCGGTGGATCTGGCTCTGGGCGTGATGGAAGCGACCGGCACTTCCCCATCCGTAGGAGCCGCCGAACATGGCCTGATTGCCGAAGGTGGTCCGCACCCGTTCGATGTCGGCCGCCACCAGGTCGAGGGCGGTGTCCCACGACACCTCCACGAAGGGCTCCACCCCACGTAGGTGGGTGGCGGAGCCGGGGCCGTGTTCCAGCCAGGACTTGCGGACCGACGGTTTCATGACCCGGTTGCGGCCGACCGCTTCCAGTGACTGGCCGATGGGCGAAGGGTCGGGGTCCTTGGAGAACCCGTGCACGGCGGTGATCGCCTGGCCGTCGGTCTCGACCTCGAAGGCTCCGAAGTGGGTCACCGTCAGTCTGCGCTGGGTCACGTGGTTCTCTCCCTGGCGTTTGGCTCAGACTAGGGATTCGGTCGCGGTTGGGCCGTCCGTTGGGCCACGGTGGCTGCCCCCAGGATGAGGACTGCTCCCACCGCTTGGGTGGGCCCGATCGCCTCGGCCAGGAAGAGGGCGCCCAACAGTGCGGTGAACACCGGCTCGGCGTTGGAGATCACTGCGGTCGGTCCTGCGCCCAGTTTGGCGATGGCGGCGAACAGCATCGGGATCGACACCAGGGTCGGGATCACCACCACCGCTCCGATGAGGAGCCAGTGTTCGCCGGTCTGGGGGAGGGCGATGTGGCCGTCGACCAGATCGACCGCCACGAACCCGACGGCGGCACCGGCCATGGTGTGGGCGGCCGTCACGAGCGGCGGAACCTTAGCGAAGAGCAACTCGCCCGCCAACACGTACCAGGCGAGCACCGCCCCCGCCGCGGCGCCGAAGGCGATGCCGATCGGATCGGAATCGGCCGCCGAGGGCAGCCCGACGATGATCCCCAGTCCCATCAGCCCCAGAGCCACTGCCAGCAACTGGCCTTTCGAGGCCCGCCGGCCAAAGAACACCCGCCCGTAGATCACCACGAACAACGGGGCCAGATACAGAAGCAGCGCAGTGGTGCCCGCAGAGATCCGCTCGAGACCCACGAAGTAGAACGACGTCTGGGTGGTGTACACGAGACCCGATCCGAACAGCAGGGCCCGTAGCTTTCCCGGAAGTGGATGTCGCAGGTGACCCAACGCCGCCATCACCAGGGCCGCCAGTCCGAAGCGCCACTGCAGCAACGTGTTGGCGGTCATCCCGGCTTCGAGCGCCCACCGTCCGAACACTGCCAGCGTGGCGAAACCGGCCGAGGCAGCGACCGCGAGCAGAGCGCCGCGCAGAGAAGAAGAGGAGTCCATGAGCGGTGCGCAGGCTAGGCGATCGACTGCACCCGCCTCAGCGGTGTTTTGGCGCAGGTAGCGTCCCGGACGCAATGGAAGCGATCACCACTCTCCGTCGTGCCGGAGTGTCACTCATCCTCGACTGCCGTGGGCCGTCTCTGCCGCGCGTGCTGCACTGGGGTGCCGATCCCGGGCACGTCGACGCCGAACTGATCGACCAGCTCACCGCGATCGGTCCCACACCCGGGGGCCCGGAACGATCCCTGGTCTTTCCACTGCTGGCCACCGAAGCCGACCTGTGGTCGGGACGACCCGGCATCGCCGGACACCGGGATGGACGCCATGCCCACCTCCGGCTGGCGGTGTCCGACATCAGCGCCGACGAGCACCGCCTCGAAGTGGTCTCCGCCGACGAGGACGCCGGCGTGTCGGTGTTCTCCGAAGTGGTGATGGAAGAGTCGGGCGTGATCAGGATCCGCCACACCGTGGCCAATGTCGGAGACGGCACCTACACCCTCGATGCCATCACCGCCACCCTCCCCATCCCCCATCGTGCCACCGAGTGCCTCGACCTCACGGGACGGTGGCCGCGCGAACGGGTCCCGCAGCGGTCGCCTCTTCAGCACGGGACTCATCTGCGCGAGTCCCGGCGGGGACGCACCGGCCATGACGCCACCCTCATCCTGACCGCCGGTACACCGGGCTTCTCGTTCCGGGCGGGCGAGGTGTGGGGGGTGCACGTGGGCTGGTCGGGCAATCACGTTCACTATGCCGAGCGGCTCCCGTCGGGTACCGGCGCCGGTGGCGCCACCGCCCTGGGCGGGGGCGAGCTGCCGGCTCCCGGCGAGATCCGGTTGGCCACCGACCAGAGCCACACCACCCCGTGGGTGTTCTTCGCCTACTCGGACACCGGACTCGACGGGATGAGCGAACGCTTCCACCGCCTGATCCGCTCGTCGCGTGCGCTCCGACCCCGACCCCTGGTGTTGAACACCTGGGAGGCGGTGTACTTCGACCATCGCCTGGAACCTCTGGAACGATTGGCGGAGCGGGCCGCCGAAATCGGAGTGGAACGCTTCGTGCTCGACGATGGCTGGTTCCTGGGGCGCCGGGACGACACCGCCGGGCTGGGCGACTGGTCGGTGGACCCGACCGTGTGGCCCGACGGGCTGGCACCGCTGGCCGACCGGGTTCGGGCACTGGGCATGGAGTTCGGCCTGTGGTTCGAGCCCGAGATGGTCAACCCCGATTCGGAGTTGGCCGGCACCCACCCCGAATGGATTCTGGCCGCCGAGGGCCGCTGGCCCGAGCCCGTGCGCAATCAGCTGGTACTGGACCTCGCCAACCCCGAGGTGTGGGCCTACCTGTTCAACCGGATCGAGTCGCTGGTGACCGACATCGGGGTGGCGTTCATCAAATGGGACCACAACCGCGACATCCACGAGGCGGTCACTTCCACCGGCGCCGCCGGAGTCCACGCCCAGACCCGGGCGGCCTACGCCGTCATCGACGCCATCCGCCGTCTCCATCCGGGTCTCGAGATCGAGTCGTGCTCGTCGGGTGGGGCTCGCATCGACCTGGGCATCCTCGAGCGAACCGACCGGGTGTGGGCGTCAGACACCAACGACGCCCTCGAGCGCCAGCACATCCAACGCTGGACCGGGCTGCTGGTCCCTCCCGAGCTGATGGGCAGCCA
>JBHJOH010000200.1:0-21432 GCA_050329955.1 Acidimicrobiia bacterium
CCCGGAGAGCTGGACGCCTACCTGGAGCACCCGCACATGCTGGGCTTCTCGCCGGAGCCGCTGTCGGCGCTGGCCAACCGAATCCGCGGCACCATCGAGCTGTTGGCCGAACAGCACCGGGAAGGCGACATCGTGATCGTGAGCCATCAGGACCCGGTCCAATCCGCACGGTTGTCGTTCGCCGGAAGGTCGTTGGAGCGGCTCCACACCGACAAACCCGGGCATTGCTCGATCATCACACTCCGGCCCGCGGCGGGTTGGGAGGATCTCGGGATGTGGACGCCCGACTGAACCGGCCCGGTCAGCGTGTGTCGCCGAGCGTGCCGAGCAGGATCACGTCGGTCTCGAAAGCGAGTTCGGGGAGCCCGTCGAGTGCGAACCAGCCGACGTCGACCGCATCGTCGCCCGCCTGCAGCGTTCCGCCGGTGATGCGCCCGGCGAACCAGATCCCGATCGACAGCTTGGCCGGGTCGTGGCCGTTGGACAGCACCTGGATCACCTCCCCGACCTCGGCGTGGAGGCCCGTCTCCTCGTGCAGCTCCCGGGCGGCGGCGGCCCGGACGTCCTCGCCGTAGTCGACGAAGCCACAGGGGATGCACCAGCGGCCCGGTCGGGTCGAGGTGGGACCACGTTTCACCAGGAGCACCCGCCCCGTCTCGTCGGTGAGGAGCACGGCGGCGCCAACCGCCGGATCGCGGAAGTGAACCCACCCGCAGGCAGGACAGGCCATTCGCATCCGCCCCGATTTCATCCGGGGGGCGAGGGCGGCGGTGCACATCGGGCAGTGCCGGTACTCGCCCGGCCAGAAGCCCGCGGTCGATATCGGTGTGGCGCTCACCGGGCGAGTCTGCCAGCCCGTCACGTTTTGCACTACCCGATCAGGTCGTGGAGACTTCGCAGCGGCCATGAAACGTGCCATCGCCACCTCCGCCGCCCTGCTGTCCGCCACGCTCGTGTGGGGCGGTCTGGTGGTGTCCGGGCGCGGACCGTGGGCCACCGACGCCGCCGCCGTGATGGGGGCGGGCCTGTTGGTGCTGGGCGCCATCGCCATCGTGGGGATACTGGTGGGGGCATCCCGGTGGGGGCGGGTCCTGGCGTTGGTGGTCGCCGGTGCCGGGCCGGCCATGGCGGTGGCGATTCCCATCGAGGCGGCGTGGATCGCCGGCCTCGCCCTTTCGGCCATTGCCATCTACGGCCTGGCGGGCAATGCCACGCTCGGGGTGATCCGTACGCTTCCCGCCGCTTCCGGCCCCACCCCACGGGTGGTGGCGTTCGCCCTGACGCTGGCGGCGATGCCGACCCTGGTCGCGGCGGTTTCCCCCGATGGTCTCGAAGGCGGCGAGTGGACCGTGATCGCCGCCGGCGCCGTCAGCGCAGGCCTCTACGCCAAAGCGGCACCCGGGGCCCTGTGGGCCGTGCGGCTCCTGTTCCCGATCGCAACGGTCGGCGCCGCCGGCGCCACCGGGATGCCCCGGGGCCTCGTCTGGGTGGCCATCGGGGCCGCCATCGGGGCGTTCGGGTGGACCAAGGAGGCGAGGGTGGCGGTGAGGCCCCTGGTCGAACAGGGCCGGGCGGTACCGATGTTCCCCGAGATGGTTCCCCCCGACATTCTCGACGCCGCCGGTCTGGACGAAAAGGGTCGACCCCGTGACTGAGCCCGTCCCCGCCCGTCGCCGCCCCAACCCCTGGATCGTCGTCCCCTCACTGGTGGCGGGCATCGCCGCCGGCGTGTTGGGGTGGGTCGTTACCGACATCTCCTGCCGGGTGGAGCTCGACGGTGTCATCCAGCACTGCCGCGGCTGGTCGACCCTGGTGGCGATCATCACCGGTGTGGGCACCGCCATCGGCATGCTGGTGGTGCTGGTGCTGGTGTACCGCTCGATCGCCGAGTACCGCGAGGCTCAATCCCGGGGGATGGAGCCCCCGGGACCAGGCTGCGAGGTCCCCGAGGACTAGCGTCGCCGGCCCCGTGGTCGACGGTCAGGTCGCCCGACTGAACACCAATGCCACGTTGTGGCCCCCGAATCCGAACGAGTTCGACATGACGTGGTCCACCCGGGCCTCCCGGGCCTGGTTGGGGACGTAGTCGAGGTCGCACTCCGGATCGGGGGTGACGTAGTTGATGGTGGGCGGGAGCACACCGTCGGTGATGGCCCGGATCGAGGCGATCGCCTCGACCGCTCCGGCCGCCCCCAGCAGGTGACCGGTCATCGACTTGGTGGACGACACCGGGATCCGGCGGGCCATCTGTTCGCCCAGCGCCAACTTGATGGCGGCGGTCTCGGTGGCGTCGTTGGCGTCGGTCGAGGTTCCGTGGGCGTTGACGTAGCCGATGTCGGCCGGCGCCAACCCGGCGTCGGCCAGAGCCGCCTTCATCGCCCGGGAGGCTCCGGTGCCGCCCGGGCGGGGCAACGTCATGTGATAGGCGTCGGCTGACATGCCGTAACCGGTGAACTCGGCCAGAATCCTGGCGCCGCGGGCGATCGCACGATCGCGTTCTTCCAGCACCAGCACCCCGGCTCCCTCGCCCATCACGAACCCGTCGCGCTCGGCGTCGAAGGGGCGGCTGGCGGTAGCCGGGTGGTCGTTTCGGGTCGAGAGCGCCCGCGCCGAGGCGAAGGCGGCCACGCCGTAGTCGGTGATGGCCGCCTCGGCTCCCCCCGCCACCATCAGGTCGGCGGCGCCCCGCCGGATCATCTCGGCGGCATCGCCGATGGCGTTGGCCGATGCCGAGCAGGCCGTCACGGTGCAGGAGACCGGCCCGAGCAGGCTCAGGTCGATCGAGACCAGGCCCGACGGCATGTTGGCGATGATCTTCGGAATCCCGAACGGACTGACCCGGTCGGGCCCACGCTGACGCAGGACATCGATCTCGTCGATGAAGGTCTGCATCCCGCCGAATCCGACACCGATGACGGCACCGGCCCTGGTGGCCTCCTCCGAGTCGGGGTCGAGAGTGATCCCGGCGCCGGCCATTGCCTCGCGGGCGGCCACCATGGCGAACTGCGAGCATCTGTCGGAGCGGCGGGCATCCTTCTTGTCGAAGTACCGCTCGGGGTCGAACCCGACCACCTAGGCGGCGATGCGGGCCTTGTAGGCGGATGCGTCGAAGAGTGTGATGTGGCCGACACCTGACGAGCCGGCGCACATGTTTGACCAAGTTGTGGGCTGGTCCGCTCCGATCGGGGTGATCGCCCCCAGACCGGTGACGACCACCCGGCGACCAGACGACATGTCAGGCGTTGAGCTTGCCGTGGACCAGATCGATGGCCTGGCCGACTGTGTGGATGTTCTCGGCTTCGTCGTCGGGGATCTTGACGCCGAACTCGTCTTCGAGCGCCATCAGCAGCTCGACCACGCCGAGCGAATCGACCTCGAGGTCGTCTTCGAAGTTGGCTTCGTCGTTGATCTTCTCGGCGTCGAGGCCGAGCTCGTTCACGAGCACCAGTCCCAGCCGGGACGAGATCTCACTGCGGTCCATGTTCTTGTCTCCTTGTCCGTCTTCTTGGTCGCAGAACCCTACAAGACAACGTGGCCCTCACTGGTCACAGGGCGATGCCGCCGTCCACACTGAGTACCTGTCCGGTGATGTACCCGGCCCGGTCAGAGGCCAGGAACGCCACCGCCGCCGCCACTTCGGCGGCCTCTCCGAAACGCCCGAGCGTGACCGAGGCCCTCGCCGCCTCCCGCACCTCATCGCCCAGCGCCTCGGTCATGTCGGTGGCGATGAAGCCGGGTGCCACCACGTTGGCGGTGATGTTGCGCTGGCCCACCTCCTTGGCCACCGACTTCGAGAACCCGATCAACCCGGCCTTGGAGGCGGCGTAATTGGCCTGTCCGGGGTTGCCGGCGAGGCCGGCGACCGAGGCGATCGAGATGATCCGTCCCCATCGGGCCTTGAGCATGCCCCGCAGCGCAGCTTTGGTGCACAGAAACGCCGACCGCAGATTGGTGGCCAGCACCTCGTCGAAGTCCTCGACGCTCATCCGCAGCAGCAGGTTGTCGCGGGTGATGCCGGCGTTGTTGACCAGCACCGTCGGCGCCCCCAGCGAGGCCGCCACCGTCTCGAACATCGCCTCGACCGCGCCGGCATCGGCCACGTCGGCCTGGACTGCTACCGCCTGTCCACCGGCGGACACGATCTGGGCCACCACCTCCTCGGCAGCATCGGCCCGGGCGGTAAAGTTGACCGCCACTGGATGACCCTGCTCGGCCAGTGCCAGGCAGATGGCCCGGCCGATTCCCCGCGACCCTCCGGTGACGAGCGCCACTCTGGGAGGAGTGGAGTGGTCGGTCACTCGGCCTCCTTGACCCGACCGAAGTACTGGAAGCTCGGCTCGAGGATGTCCCACACCGTCTTGTCGGTGGCAGGGATGACGGCGTCGGATATCCCGAGCGGTTCGACTCTGCTCCCCCACTTCATGGCCGCCGCCGCCCAGGTGAGCCCGCCGCCGAAGGCGGCGAACACCAGGTTGGCGCCGGGGGTTATGCGACCGCCTTCCATCGCCTCGGTGATGGCGATCGGGATGGTGGCAGCCGAGGTGTTGCCGTAGGACTGCACGTTCACGAACACCTTGGAGGCGTCGATTCCGAGACGACGGGCGGTGGCGTCGATGATGCGGAGATTGGCCTGATGCGGGATGAGGAGATCGACCTCGTCGATGGCCCATCCCGCCCGCTGGACCACGTTGACCGAGGCCTCCCCGAGCTTGGTGACGGCCCGGCGGAACACCTCCTGGCCCTCCATGAAGACACCGGCCTTGCGGGGATCGCGGGGACCGGGTGCTCCCACCGTCCCGAACTCGGGCACACACAGGAATGGGGCGGCGGTGCCGTCCACGCCCATCTCCGAGGCGAGAATGCCGACCGGCTCCTCGGTGGCCTCCATCACCACCGCTCCGGCCCCGTCGCCGAACAGCACACACGTGGTGCGGTCGGTGTAGTCCATGACGTAGCTCATCTTCTCGGCACCCACCACCAGCACCCGTTTGACGGTCCCGCCCCGGATCATGTCGGAGGCGGCGACCATGCCGTACACGAAACCCGAGCAGTTGGCGTTGAGGTCGAAGGCACCCATCCGCCCTGCTCCGAGCCGAGCCTGCACGAGCGCCGATGTGGGCGGGATGATGGTCTCGGGTGAGAGGGTGGCGCAGATGAGGAGGTCGATCTCATCGGGCTCACGCCCGGCGGCGGCGAGGGCGTGGCTGGCGGCCACGGCCGACATCTCGCTCACCTCGACATGCGATATGCGGCGTTCCTTGATCCCCGAGCGGGAGGTGATCCAGTCATCGCTGGTCTCCACGATCTTCTCGAGATCGGAGTTGGTAAGGACCACCGGCGGCAGGGCTTTGCCCCACCCGGTTATCTCGGCATACGTCATGTGAAGGCTCCTCAGGGGTGCGGCAATGCTAGGTGACAGGCCAACGATTCGCCGTCACCCGTCGAGGGCTTCGACGGCGGCATCGACATCGGCCAGCTGGGACACGGTGACGGTGCGTGCCCCGTCGACGGTGCGCTTGGCCATGCCGGCGGTGACGTCTCCTGGGCCGACGTGGAGGAAGGTGTCGATACCGGCCGCCGCCATCGCCTCGAGCGATTCGGCGAAGCGCACCGGAGACACCACCTGCATCGCCAGGTTGGTGGTGATGTCGGCGGTGTCGAGCGGGCACGCTGTCACGTTCCCGTAGACCGGGAACGACGGGTCGAGCGCCGTGACACCGGCCAGCGCTGCCGCCACCCGGGCCGAGGCGGGTGCCATGAACTCCGAGTGGAAGGCTCCCGCCACCTTGAGACGCACCGCCCGACGCACGCCGAGATCGAGCCCGTTGGCTTCGAGCCAGTCGAGGTCGTCGGCGCCGCCCGCCACCACCACCTGGCCGGGGGCGTTGATGTTGGCCACGCTCAGTCGTCCTCCGCCGGCAACGCGGGCGTCACACACAGACTGGGCCAGTTCGACGTCGGCGCCGAGCAGCGCCGCCATTCCCGACGGCTCGATGTCGGCCGCCGACTGCATGGCCCTCCCCCGTTCGGCCACCACCGCCAGGGCGATGTCGAAGTCGAGCACCCCGGCGGCGACCAGCGCCGAGTATTCGCCCAGCGAGTGCCCGGCGGCGGCGGCCGGTGCCGCGCTCAGCCGGGGCGACAACTCCTGCCACAACGCCACCGCAAGCGCGAACAGGGCGGGCTGGGCGTGCTCGGTGCGGGTCAACTCGTCTTCGGGACCGTGCAGGCACATGTCCCGGAGGGACCACCCGAGCACGGTGTCGGCCCGGTCGATGAGCAGGTCGGGGCGAGCGTCGAACAGGTCGGCACCCATGCCGACGAACTGACTCCCCTGACCGGGGAAAAGGATGGCGTAAGGCATCCGGGGGACACTAGAGAGGATCACTTGGAGGGACCGGATGCAATCGACATGCTGCGGCGGTACCGATCGCTCGATGGGCACGAGTTCTGGGCCGACGACACGTCCTTCGTCGACGCCACCGGCATCGATACCCACCAGATTGCGACGTCCCCGGAGCGGGTCTTCGTGGTTCCCGTCTGAGCTCACCGGTCGACGATGGCGTCCAGCAGACGAGCGGCATCGGTCCGGTCGACATCGCGGTGGGTGACGATCCTCCAGATACCGCCCACCAACGGCGGGTTGACCAGGACGCCGGTGGCGGTCAGGCGAGCCGACAGCTCCCCCCATCCGGTGCCGAGGTGATCGATCATCACGTTCACCATGTTGGTCTGCACCGAGGCCAGATCGACGGCGTGCGGGGCGTGGTCGGCGATCCTCTCGGCGATGTGGCGGGCGAGCAGGTGGTCGTCGGTCAACCGGTGGCGGTGGTCGAGCCCCACCCGGGCGGCGGCGGCGATCACTCCCACCTGGCGCATCCCCCCACCCATCCGCTTGCGGAGGTAGCGGGCCTCGGCCATCGAGTCGGCCGACCCGCACAGCACCGAACCGATCGGTGCGCCCAGACCCTTGGAATAACAGAAGGTCACCGTGTCGGCGGGATCGGCGATGAGGTCGGCGCCGACCCCGAGGGCGGCGGCGGCGTTGAAGAGGCGGGCGCCATCGAGGTGGACGCGAGCGCCGGCGGCATGGGCCGCGGCGCTGCCGGCGGCGATGGTCTCGACCGGGATCACCCGGCCACCCGAGAGGTTGTGGGTGTTCTCCCACACCATCAGCCTGATGCGGGGGTAGAACCTGCCGGCCGCCCCCATCGCCACCTCGATCTGGTGGGCTTCGATGGCACCGCCCGGGGCGTGCACGGTGCGAAAGGCCACGCCGGCGAAGGCAGAGGCAGCGCCCCGCTCGATGTTGCGGCAGTGGGCGCCCTCGTCGACCAGCACCTCCTCCCCCGGCCGGGTCTGCAGCTGGATGGCGAGCTGGTTGGCCATCGTCCCGGTGGGCACGAACACGGCCGCATCCTTGCCGACCAGGGCAGCCGATTCCTCTTCGAGTGCGTTGACGGTGGGGTCGTCGCCGTACACGTCGTCGCCCACCTCGGCATCCGCCATCGCCTGGCGCATGGCCGGGGTGGGCCGGGTGACGGTGTCGGAGCGGAAGTCGGCGGTGCCGTCGGGGAAAGCCATACCCCCAGGCTACGACACCTCTGGGCCACCACCGCGCCGCGTCACAGGCGGTCGAGTGCCTTGCGGATTCCGCCCACGGCCTGGCGGGTCCGGTGCTCGTTCTCGACCAGGGCGAAGCGGACGAAACCCTCGCCGGTGGGACCGAAACCCATACCGGGGCTGACCGCAACCTTGGCGGTGTCGATCAGGTGGATGGCGAAATCGAGGCTGCCCATGTCGGTGTAGGGGTCGGGGATGGGTGCCCACACGAACATGGTCCCCCGAGGCTTCTCGATCTTCCAGCCGGAGCGGTTGAGACCGTCCACCAGTACGTCGCGGCGCACCTTGTAGATCTCGTTCACCTCCTCGACGTAGTCGTCGCCTTCGTTGAGGGCGATGATCGAGGCGATCTGGATGGGCTGGAAGGTGCCGTAATCGAGATAACTCTTGAGCTTGGCGAGGGCGGCGATCACCTGGGGGTTGCCCACCAGGAACCCCACCCGCCAGCCGGCCATCGAATGGCCCTTGGTGAGGGTGTACAGCTCCACACCCACCTCCTTGGCACCCGGCACCTGCAGCATCGAGGGGGGTTTGTAGCCGTCGAAGGAGATGTCGGCGTAGGCGAAGTCGTGAACCAGGATCACCCCGTGCTGGTGGGCGAAGGCCACCAGCTTCTCGAAGAAGTCGACATCGACGCAGTGGGTGGTCGGGTTGTGGGGGAACGACACCACGATCACCTTGGGCGTCGGCCAGGCGTTGAGGAACATGCGCTCCAACACCTCGAAGTAGTCGACCTCGGAGTCGATCGGCGCCATGCGGGCTTCGGCCCCGGCCATCGAAGCGGCGTAGATGTGGATGGGGTACGACGGGGTCGGCACGATGGCGGCGTCGCCCGGCTGGACCAGCACCCACATCAGGTGGCTCAGACCTTCCTTGGCGCCGATGGTGGAAATGACCTCGGTCTCGGGGTCGAGCTCCACTCCGAAGCGCCGCATGTACCGGTCGGCCACCGCCTTCCGCAGATTGGGGAGGCCCCGTGACACCGAATAGCGGTGGTTGCGGGGGTTTCGGGCCGCCTCGATCAGCTTGTCGACCACGATCGGCGAGGACGGGATGTCCGGGTTGCCAAAGCCGAGGTCGACGACATCCTCACCGGCTCGCCGAGCGGCCATCTTCCGCTGGTTGACCTCGGCGAACACGTACGGCGGCAGGTTGTCGATACGACGGAACTGGTAGTCCATGTCGGTGAGGTTACCGGCTCGAAGGCTGCATTCAGCCGAGCGTTTCGACCACCGATCGCGCAAATATCTCCCATCGTTCTGGGCGGTTGGGGAGCACCGACACAACGAAATGCTCACATCCGGCCCCGGCGAGCGCAGTAAGTTGCGCGACCACCTCATCGGCCGTGCCGGTTATGTCGCCACCCCGCCCGTGGCGCTCCGCGAGCAGCCGATCGAGATCGGCCCGGTCCTCGCCAACGACCACCGATCCACCCCAGCTCAGCGTCAGCCCTGGTCGGCGTGCCCGCAACCCGGCGGCGATGGTGGCGAACCGCTCGGGTGGTAGCGCCCACCCGTTCCACCCGTCGGCCTCGAGGGCGACGGCGAGAACCCGCTCGTGGGTGCCACCCACCCAACGCCGGACGTCGGCCCCGGCGAGCGCCCGCACGGTCTGCTCGACCTCCGTCACCCGCTCGGCCACCGACCCCGGGACCTGCCCGAACCGGATCGCCTCATCGGCCGACATACGGTCGCCGGCGCCGAGACCCACCACCATCCGGCCCGGGGCGATGGTGGCGGCGGTGTGTGCCACCGCCGCCGACACCACCGGGCCGCGGAGGGGGACCCGCATCACCAGGGTCCCGACCGTGATGGTCGAGGTGGCGGCCGCCACCGCACCCAGGGTGGCGGCCAGTTCCAGCACCGGCCGGGACGGGTCGCCGAGCGGGATGAGATGGTCGAAGAGGAAAACCCCGTCCAGCGACGAAGCCTCGGCGAAGCGGGCGGCGGCCAGGACGGGCTCGAAGGTGGAGGAGAACTGGGGGACGGTGATGTGGAACCGAGGCCTCACGTGGGCCTCACGTACCGGACAGACCCCGGAACAGGCGCCTGATCTTGACGGGCACCAGGTCGGAGGCCACGTCGAGCACCGAGCGGATCAGATCGAGCAGATCCCGGGGGCCGTCCCAGTGCTCCAACACGACATCCTCACCGGCCACGCTGATGAGATGGTTGAGCGCCAGTGCCACGATCAGCATGTCGTCGGCCAGACCGACGACGGGAATCAACTCGGGGATGAGGTCGATGGGCGATGCCAGGTAGGCCATGGCGGCACCCACCACCAGCTTGCTGCGCCTCGGCACCCGGGGGTCCTTGAGGAGCCGGCTGAGCAGCTTGATCAGGTTGGGTAGCAGCAGGGCGGCATCACGGGCGAACCGCCGGATCTGCAGCGACGGGCCGCCACCTGGAGAGATGACCTCGTCTGGTCGAAGTGGATCTGTCATGGTCGTTCCTCGACTGGTCGGCAGTTCGTGGTGGCCGCCAACAGCGCAGCCCCCACCGATCCCGCCAGCCGCCCGAAGCGGGCTTCGAGCAGTGGCGCCGATTCCCGATGGGCGGAACCGGTGAGGTGTGATGCTATCGCCGTTCTGGCCGGATCCAACAGCCATCTTCCCGCCTGGGCGACGGCGCCGCCCACCACCACCACATCCGGGTCGAGCACCGCAATCAGGTTGGCGACACCGCGCCCGAGCCACTCGCCCGCCTCGGCCAGGATCGCACGGGCCGCTTGGTCGCCCGCCCCGGCGGCCGCCGACAGGTGGGCACCGGTGGCGATCGACCGCCCCACCAGCCTGGCAACGGTGCCGTCGGGAGCCTGGCTCACCAGGTCACCGGCGAGTCGGTCGAGACGCGCACCCGAGACCAGCGTCTCCCAGCAGCCCCGACGACCACAGGCGCACAACAATCCGTCGGGCTGGACGGTCATGTGGCCCATCTCACCGGCGAAGGACCGACCCCGGTAGATCTGACCCCCGAACACCATCCCGGCACCGATCCCGGTGCCGAATGTGAGCATCAGCACGTGCTCGAACCCCACCGCGACTCCGGCGGTGGCCTCGGCGAAGGCGGCCAGATTGGCGTCGTTGTCCACCACCACCGGGACACCCAGACGGTACGCGAGCTCGGATCGGTAGGCGATGCCCTCGCCGGAGACATGTGGGCCCCACACGAACACGCCCTCGGGCCAGCGGACCAAACCGGCCAGGCCCACACCGACCGCGTCGGCGCCGTGTTCCACCAGGAGTCGGGCGGCGACACCGGCCACGAAGTCGAGCACGTCGCTCTCGGGAACGGCGTCCGAATACTCGGCGACCAAGTGACCGTCCGCCACCACCGCCGCCTTGAGGAAGGTCCCGCCGACGTCGATGCCGACGGTGATCATTCGATCTCGATCTGCTGACGCCCCACCGGTGGCTGGCGGGCGGTGTCATCGCCGCGTCGGGCCGCGCCAAGTTCGTCGATCACCGCTTCGACCGCCTTCAGGCTCTCGACACCGGCGCGCAACAGGTGATAGGCCGCCCGTGCCCCCGCCCGACGCAGGGCGTCGACCATGTCCGGGTCGGGACTCACGACTCCCCCGTCATGCCGACGGCCTGGCGCGTTTCACGGCGGCGCCGAAGACCACCCGCAGCACCCCCTGATCGAGGGTGGCCTTGGAGACCTGACGGCGTTGCAGCGAGTCGGGCAGCACGAACGAACGACGGTAGGGGCCCACCTCGATGTACAACTCGGATCCGTGCCGGAAGACGTTGAGATCCTCCTTGCCGACGAAGGGGACGTCCATCTCCATGAGCACTTCGCCCCCCTGGTCGACGATGCGGAACGGACTGTGGGCATGGAAGTCGGTGATCGGATCGGACTCACCGTAGAGCTCGCCGGCGAGCTGACGAAGCCGCTCGATCCCGACCATCTCATCGTCGAACAGGCGTAGTCGCAGGCGCGGCACCTCACGGAATGCCGCGTCGACGGTGGCGAGATGACCGGCCTGGATGGAAAGCCAGCGGGCGAAATAGGGGTCGGACACCTCCTGGGGAAGCACCCGGTTCACCACCACCCCGTCGACGCCGTACCCGAACAACCCAAGGTAGGTGTAGGTACGCCGCGCCTCGTCGATGACCATCTTCTCGGGGTTCATCACCAGCCGAGCCGACGTGACGTTGGGGTCGGCCAGCAGTTCCTTCACCTGTTCCACCCCTTCGAACACGCTCTGGGCGGCGGCGAACACCGAATCGTCGGGCATGGGAAGGTCGGTCATCCGGGTCAGGATGGGCCGGGCAGCCCGCATGATCTTGCGCTCGGTGGGCATGACCCGATCGAAGTACCAGGACAGCACCTCGGGAAGGCTGAGCAACCGGAGGGTCTCGGCAGTCGGGGCGCAGTCGAGCACGATCACGTCGTACTCACCCGACCGGGCGTGCTCGTTGACGTCGAGGAGTGCGAACAACTCGTCCATCCCGGGGAACACCAGGAACTCCTCGGCTTCGAGACCGTCGACTCCTCCCCAGTTGAGGACGTTCATGAGCTGGTCGCGAATCGCTCCCCAGTGCCGGTCGAGCTGCTCCTGGGTGTCGATCTGCTGACCGTGGAGACCGGCGACGACCGGGGTGGGTCGATCCCCCAGCGGGACGTCGAGGGCGTCGGCCAGCGAGTGGGCGGGGTCGGTGGAGCTGATCAGCGTTCGATGACCCCGGTCGGCGGCCGCCAGGGCGGTGGCGGCGGCGACGGTGGTCTTGCCGACGCCTCCTTTTCCGGTGACGAGAACAATCCGCACCGGCTACCCGGTGGTGATCTGTTCGACCCGTTCGCGCAAGCCGCGCAGGGCGGTACCGACGATCTGCTTTTCGACCTGTCGGCGCAGGAACCCGGGAATGGTGAAGGCTGGCTCGGCGCGGAGGGCGTAGACCACCTCGGTGCGGCTTTCCTCGAGCCGGTTGAAGGCATAGGAGCCTTCGAGCGACTTAAGGTCGTCACCGGGCTCGGCGGTCCAGGAGATCCGGTTCGGCTCGTCGTAGCTGTAGCGGAGGTCGTAGGCGATCTCCTTGACCATGCCGTCGATCACGAAGTGGGCACGGTCGACCCTTCCGGCCGAATCGTGCCCCAGAACCTCGGTGACGCGGACTCCGGTGGCCCACTCGGGGTACGAGGCGATGTCGGAGGCAACCGCGAAGCAGGCTTCGGGGCTGGCTGCGATCTCGATGGTCTGAACGGTGCTGGCGGCCATGTGCTTGCATATGTTAGCGCTCGGCACGGATCAAACCGACATCGCCGACCTCGGTGTGAATCGAGTTCAAACCCGGACGGGGTCGAAGCGAACCGCCCGCTGAGTCGCCCGGAAATACCCCACGTTGCGACACAGCGTGGTTCCCACCCGCCATCGGGTGGCCTGCGGCTGATGCACGTCTCCGAAGAAGTGGAAGGGCGGGGCCACGTCGAGCAGGTACTCGAGAATCGGGGTCGAGGCCCGCTCCAACCGGCCGGTGATGACGTCGCGATGCAACGGCTCCACCGCCGGCGGCAGATGCGAGCACAGCACGTCCACCGTCCCGATCCGATCGAGCTTGGTGCGCATCTCCTCGTCGGAGACCTCACCTTCGGCTCCGAGCGGCGTGGCTACGCCGCCACCGACGAAGCCCACCCGTACACCTTCGATGACCACCACCTCGCCGTCGACGAAACGAACCCCCTCGGGCAGGTGTTCGACGAGCATGCCGGGACGGTCGACGTTTCCGAAGGTGACATAGGCGTTCGCCCCGGTGAGCGCTTGGCGGGTGGCGATGTACTGGTCGAGCAACGACTGCTCGAACCGGGCGCGAAAGGACTCCCATTCATCACCCACCGCCTCACGCCACAACGCCCGCATACCGACGTAGTCGCCCGCAGCCCTCGCCCGCCCCGCCCGACGGGCGAACTCGATGCCGAGCAGGTCGGCGGTGATGCCCTCACCGGTGCGGTAGTCCATCAGGTTGACGAGATCGCCCAGCACCAGCAACGTCTCACCGCCGGCGGCAACCCGGCGCATGGCGTCGAAGGCGCCGTGGACGTCGGAGATGAGAAGCACTAGTCGGCTCCGCCCATCGCTCCTGCCCACCAAGCCGCCGCAGCCGCTCCGGTCACGGCTGCCATTGCGGCCAGCGGCGCCGAGATCTCGATGGAAGCGAACTCGGCACTCATGCCGGCCATCCCGAAGCCGACCAGTCCGCCCGCAAGACGACGGCCCCCGACACCGAAGCGCCGCTCCGGATCGCGATCGGGTCGCCCGGTGCTCTCGGCGAACGAATGCGCCACGATCCAGCCGATGAGGGCCAGGCAGCCGACCACCAGAACGATCGCATAGACCGCCGTCACCCGCTGGTCACCGCACCCTCCTGGGCACCACCGACCAGCTTGGCGTACTTGGCGAGCACGCCGCTCGTGTAGCGGGGGGGGAACGGCGTGCGAGTGCGCGCGCGCTCGTCGAGCGTCGCCTGGTCCACGAGCACGTCGATGCGACGTTCGGCGACGTGGATGCGGATGGTGTCGCCCTCGGCCACCAGCCCGATCGGCCCGCCCTGTTCGGACTCGGGGGCGACGTGTCCGATACACAACCCGGTGGTCCCCCCCGAGAACCTTCCATCGGTGATCAGGAGCACGTCTTTGCCGAGCCCGGCCCCCTTGATGGCGGCGGTGATCTGGAGCATCTCGCGCATACCAGGCCCACCCCGGGGGCCTTCGGTACGGATGATCACCACGTCGCCCTTGTTGATGCGGTGGGCGAAGAGCGACTCGAGGGCGTCCTGCTCCCCGTCGAAGACCCGGGCCGGGCCTTCGAACACGTCGAGATCGATGCCCGCCACCTTCACCACGGCCCCTTCGGGAGCGAGCGACCCGCGCAGGATGGCGATGCCACCCTCGGCCGCCAGCGGGTTCGAAACCGGTCGGATCACGTCCTGGTCGGTGGGGAAGGTGTAGTCCTCGAGATTCTCGCCCAGGGTCCTGCCGGTGACGGTGAGGACATCGCCATCGATCAATCCATCGTCGAGCAGGGCCCGCAGCACCACCGGAACCCCACCGATGCGGTCGAGATCCACCATGTGGTAGCGACCGAACGGCTTGAGATCCCCCAGGTGTGGCGTGCGGCGGCTGATGCGGTCGAAGTCGTCGAGCTCGAGCTCGACGCCGGCCTCGTTGGCGATGGCGAGCAGGTGGAGCACGGCGTTGGTGGATCCGCCCAGCACCATGACGGTGGTGATGGCGTTCTCGAAGGCGGCCCGGGTCATGATCTGGCGGGGGCGGATGTTTGCCTCGAGCATTCCCATCACCGTCTCACCCGAACGGACGGCGTAGTCACGCAAGCGAGGGTCGATGGCCGGGACCGAAGCGGACCCGAGCAGCGACATCCCCATCGCCTCGCCGATCGACGCCATGGTGTTGGCGGTGAACATTCCGGCGCACGAGCCGACACCCGGGCAGGCGCTCTTCTCCAGCTCCAGGAGGTCGGCCTCACCGATGCGCCTTTCGGAGAGGGCGCCGATGCCTTCGAACACGTCGACGATGGAGATGTCGCGACCGCGGTAGGAGCCGGGGAGGCTGGAACCGCCGTACAGGAACACGCTGGGAAGGTTGGTGCGGGCGGCAGCCATCAGCATGCCGGGCAGCGACTTGTCGCAACCGGCGATGGTGACCATGCCGTCGAACCGTTCGCCGTGCATCACCAGCTCGACCGAGTCGGCGATCACCTCGCGGGAGACGAGCGAAGCGCGCATCCCCTCGTGCCCCATCGAGATGCCATCGGAGACGGCGATGGTGGCGAAGACGAGCCCGACACCGTTGGCGGCCCTGACACCTTCTTTGGCAGCCTCCGCCAGCATCGGGCCGGTCACGTTGCAGGGCGTGACCTCGTTGCCGGCCGACACCAGACCCACCTGGGGCTTGGAGAAGTCGTCGTCGGTGAGTCCCACCGCTCGCAGCATCGCCCGGGCCGCAGCCTTGGCAGGTCCTTCCGTCACGTCCTGGGAATGGATCTTGTGCGCCATGGCCGAGAGGATACAGGTGGAAGCGTCTCGACCCGGTGCCCCCACCGGCGTAGTGTGTCAGACGCTATATTCGCTGACGGCCGAGCTTTGTAAGCGCTTACAAGGGATGACCATGAACATTCAGATCCCGACTCTCCCCAACGCCGAGCTGGCGGTACCCCAGTCGTTGCACCGTCTCGTCGACCTGGCCCACAACCTGTGGTGGTCCTGGCACGCAGAAGGTCGCGACCTGTGGGTCCAGATCGACCCGGTGGGCTGGGAGCGGTACCACAACCCCATCGACCTGCTCGCCTCCATCGACCGTCTGCAGTGGCGGGTGATCGAGCAGATCGAGGAGGTTCACGAGCGTTACCAGGCCGCCGTCCGCGAGTTCGACAAGTACATGCTCGAACGCGAGACCTGGTTCGACCGCCAGGAAGTGGACATGAAAGGCCCCATCGCCTATCTGTGCACCGAGTTCGGCATCCACGACTCGTTGCCGTTCTACTCGGGCGGTCTGGGAATCCTCGCCGGCGACCACACCAAGTCGGCCACCGATCTGGGCATCCCCCTGGTTGCGGTCGGGTTGCTCTACCGGCGCGGCTACTTCCGGCAGGAAGTCGGGATGGAAGGCCATCAGCAGCACATCTATCCCACGCTCGACCTGCGCAGCCTCCCGGTGCGCCCCGTCACCAACGGCAGCGGCCAGCTCAAGATCCCCATCGAGTTCCCCGGACGCGAGGTGTACGCAGCCGTGTGGAAACTCGACGTCGGCCGGGTGCCGTTGCTCCTGTTGGACACCGACATCGCCGAGAATGACCCCGCTGACCGGCCCATCACCCACCAGCTGTACGTGGCAGGTCGTGAAATGAGGTTCTGTCAGGAGCTGATCCTCGGCGTCGGAGCGATTCGGGCGCTGGAAGCACTGGGGATCACCCCGGGCGCCTGGCACGTCAACGAGGGCCACGCCGCCATGAGCCTCATCGAGCGGACCGCCAAACACGTGGAAGGTGGATCCTCCCTGGACCACGCCCGCCAGCAGATCCGCTCCTCCACGCTGTTCACGCTCCACACCCCGGTACCCGCCGGCAACGAGGTCTTCGACGCATCGGTGGCCCGGAAGTACATGGGGTCCTGGGCCGAACGGATCGGCACTGACCTGGACGGTCTCATGGCGCTGTCATCCGCCGACGGCCACGATCTGAACAGGTTCGACCTGGGTGCGCTGGCGATCCGCTTTTCATCGATCGTCAACGGCGTCTCCAAGCGGCACGGCGAGGTCGTGTCCGAGGACTGGCGCCAGTTGATCGGCCACGACGCCATCGCCGTGACCAACGGGGTCCACACCCCCACCTGGATCGGGCGGAGTGCCGCCTCGATTCTCGTGCGGAATCTGGGTCGGTCCTGGCCGACCAGGCTGCTCGAGACTCCGGATGTCCTCGAGCAGGCCCGCCAGATCCCCGCCGCCACCATCTGGCGGGCCCACGAGAGCCGCAAGGAGATCTTCGTCCGGTTCGCCCAGGGTCGGCTCCGTCGCCAGATGGCACGCCACGGCTCCT
Organism: Acidimicrobiia bacterium; assembly: GCA_050329955.1. Lineage (GTDB taxonomy): Bacteria > Actinomycetota > Acidimicrobiia > Spongiisociales > ZC4RG35 > JAOUGY01. The sequence goes on from JBHJOH010000200.1 coordinate 17,173, forward strand.
CGCCCGACGAGCTGCGCGCCGTCGAGACGCTGCTGACCGCCGACCAGCTCACCCTCGGTTTCGCCCGCCGCTTCGCCACCTACAAGCGGGCCACGCTCATGTTCTCGGACTGGGACCGTCTCAAGGCCCTGCTCAAGGATGCCGAGAAGCCGATTCAGATCATCTTCGCCGGTAAAGCGCACCCGGCCGACCAGCACGGGCAGGCCTTCATCCGTCAGATCGTCGAGCTGTCGCGTTCGGAGGAGTTCAAGGGCCACGTCCATTTCCTCGAGGACTACGACGCCCGCATCGCCAAGTTCATGGTCCAGGGGGTGGACGTGTGGGTCAACAACCCGCGCCCCCCAATGGAGGCCTCCGGCACCTCGGGAATGAAGGCCGCCATCAACGGATCCCTCAACCTGTCGGTCCTGGACGGGTGGTGGATGGAGGGGTACAACGGAAAGAACGGCTGGGCCTTCGGCTCCCCCGATGCCAATGGCGACTGGGGTGCCGCCGACCACCACGACGCCAATTCCTTCTACGAAATCCTCGGCGACGAGGTGGCGCCGTTGTTCTACGACCGCAACGCCGACGGCATCCCGGAGGGGTGGGTGGAACGGATGCGGGAGTCGATCACCTCGACACTGCTCGAGTTCTCGACCCATCGGATGGTCGCCGACTACTGCCGCCAGGCCTATTTCCCGCTCGGCCGCCACTGACGGGGGCGTAGGGTCGATCCATGCGGATCGAACTGTCGGCGATGTCCTCCGGGGAGTATCCGGACGACGTCGCCGACCTGCGCCGCCGCTGTTTCCCGCACTGGTATCTCGAGGGAACCCATCAGGGAACCCTGCTCTACCGGGCGTGCGACGATCACCTGGCGGGATACCTGATCATCCAGGAAGCCGAGACGGTTGCCTACGTCTAGGAGCTGGCGGTCGACCCTGCCTCCAGAGGGGCCGGCATTGCCCGGGCACTCGTGGCCCGGGCCGCCCACGACCTGGTCGGACGGGTGGAGCTGATCACCGTCTTCCTTCTGAGCGGTTCCACCTCGGAATCCCGCCGGGCGGTGTTCCTCGCCCTGGGCTTCCGTCCGCATCCCGAGCACATCAACCTGCTCTCCGCCTCGCCCACCGCGCTGGGCAGGTGACCCGGTCAGGGCGCCCGACGTCCGATTCGAGGCCACCGACCCCTGGCTCCACCTGGAGCACTCACCGGAGGCCACAGCCCGCCTGGCGGCGACCATTCTCCGCCGAGTTCAGGTCCCGCCCATCCGGTCCAACGCCCACCGTGCGTGTTCGGCCAGCACCGGGTCGTCGCTCGACAGGTAGGCCCCGACCGCGCCGGCGAGGCCGGGTAGCCCGGAGTTGCCGGCCGCCACCAGGGCGTTGCGACGCAGCACCGTCGGCTTGCGACGAGGCAGGTAGAAACGGGAGAACTCCGCCAGCACCTCGTCGTCGGAGGCTTCCAGCAGCCACCGCAGGTCGACCCTCCCCCGGGGCGAGACCGCAGCGTCGGCCAGCCGAACTCCGGGCGGGCAGGCATCCAGGCAGTCGTCGCAGCCGTAGATCCGATCCCCCATGGGCTCCCGCAGCTCCTCGGGAATCGAGCCCGGTAGCTGGGCGATGGCAGCCAGGCACCGCCGGGCGTCCAGCACCCCGGGAGCGATCAACGCCCCGGTCGGGCAGGCGGGCAGACACGCCGAGCAGGTCCCGCAGTCGCGCTGCATCGGAGGAGTCGGGGACACATCGGCGTCGGTGGCGATGGAGCCGAGCAGCATCCACGGCCCCTGCCCCGGTGCCAGCACCATCGTGTTCTTTCCCCACCAGCCCACACCCGCCCGTACCGCGGCGGCCCGGTCGACCAGCCGGTTGTCGTCGATCAGGAGTTCGGCCCGAAACCCGGCATCGCTCAGATGACCGGCCACCACCTCGAGGCCGGCACGCAGCGGAGCGTACGAGTCCTCCACCGAGAACCGGGCGATCCGGCCGGTACCCGGCACCGACTCCGACGAGGTGCCCGCCTCGGGGAGATAGGCCCGCCCCGCCACCACCAGCCGTTGAGCCCATGGCAGCGACGCCCTGACATCGGTGGAACGCTCGGGCTGGTTGTAGGTGAAGGTGAGGCCACCGTGAAGGCCCTCCGCCTTGCGCTCCTCGATGTCGGCCCGCACCGCCTCGAACGGTTCGACGGTGGCGACTCCGAGCCGGTCCAGGCCCACCCCGGACGCGATCGACTGGAGAAACTCGAGACGCCCACCGGGGTCTTCAGGAAATTGCACCTTCCCAGGGTATGTCAGAGCCGCCGATGTCAGCCAACCGCACGGGAGGGTGGGTCGCCCCGCCCCGGAAGCAGTCGGAGGTGCGGCACCAGCCCCGCCTCGGCCAAGGCCTCGATGGCGGCCCGTTCGTCGCTGTCCACCTCGATCGGGCCACGACGTTCCGTGGCGAGGTCGAGCGCCACGAATGCCGACACCACACAGTCGGCGCAGGCCGACGTGTTCTTCATGACGCAGCAGTCACAGTCGATCAGCATGAGAGCAACCTTCGGTCAACATGAGAGTCACCTTCGATGGGCATGGGAGCAACGTATCGGCTGGGTGTGACAGATTCGGGTGCAACCCACCGCTTGATCTTCCAGACATTCCCACTCTTCCCAGGACGACCCTTTGTGGGACAGTGTCCGGCAGACAACGGGGCACTGCGTCGTCGGGCACCCGTCCGGTGGCGGCGTTGGCTCCGCAACGAGGTGGCCCGGTCGGTCGCCTCACAAGGGGAGGCACCATGGCGAACACTCTGACGTGCGATCTCTTGATCGATGCCTGCAGAGACGAGTCATTCGAGTCCGGGATGCGGTACCAGGTCCGACTGGAGCCGCTTGCCGGGGTTCTGACACCCGTGAAGCCGGCGATCTACGAGGGCGGGAAGTACCAACAAGATCGGCGGTGGGAGGACTCCAAGGACGGCCCCGTCCGGGTCGAGGCCGTTGTTGTCGACAACGTGCCGAGTCAGGCCAATCGCTTGGAGGCGGCCCTGGAGCGGATCGCTCAGCGAGTCGGGCTCCCGCAGCTGATACTCGACTTCGGCGACTTCGTACTCCCACCCCACCTGCCAACGACGATCAGCTGCTTCCGGTTCCCCCACCGAAACGCCGATGCTTACCTGAGAGACTCGATGCTCGATGGCATCAACCTCGTGAAGCACGCGGTCGGAAAAGACCTGTTCACGGCAACCCCTGCCTCCCCGGCGGCGCTCTATCGCTGGATGCCACAAGCGCTGCTCTTCGGGTTCTGGCAGAGCCACCTCGGCAAGAAGGGCCCACAAACAAAGGTCGCCCGGTCCTGGGTCTCCGAGATTGTCGGTCTCGACCCCGCAGGAATCGACGCACGGCAGCTCGGACTCAAAGGTGATCCCTTCAACCTCTCCATCGATTCAGCCCTTGAGATCGACAACGAGGGCTTGCTCAAGTGGGAGGTGTCGGATGAGAAACGATCGGGAAAGTCGAAGAACAAAGAGTCGCTGAGCGAGATCGGTCACGGGCAGGTCCCAATCGGAGGTGATGGCCCCATGGCGATCGCCTTCCGGGTGATCGAGCAACGCGCAACAGTGTCATTCGCTTCGCTGCGTCGGATCGGCGGCGACACGCCGGAACAGGCAGCGAGCGGAAGGGCCGTCTTGGTGGCACTCGGGCTCCTGGCACACGCCAACGCTTTCGGGTCTTCATTTCATCTCCGTTCGGGCACCGACCTTCGGGCCGTGGAGGGCGGGTGGACCTGGCTCGGCTCCGAAGAGGACCGGTACCTCGGTTCCATAACGGCGGCAATGGCCGAGGCCCTGTTCACAGAGTGCGTCGAGCGCGCTGCCGCGGCCGGCCTACCGGTCGGCTCGGTGTGGGAGACGCGTATGCTCAAGCCATCGGATCAGCTAGCAAAGGTCGTCACGGCTTCCTACCCGGCCCTCGACTGGGATCAGGCTTGATGCTCCGATTCGATGTCGAGCTCTTGCTCGGCACCTTTCGGGGGGCCCCGGCCGATGACCTCGCCCTCACGGGACGGGCAGTCCTGGCTGAGTGGCCACCCAGCCCCGCTCGCCTGTTTTCGGCCTTGGTGGCAGCCGGTGGCGACGAAAGGGTGGCGCACGCCGGAGCCCTTGACCTGTTGGAGCAGGCTCCGGCACCGTCGATCGATGCTACGACCATGGTGGAGCACACTCCCCTTCATGGCCGGTATGTGGTTGAGGATCGGCGCGCCGAGGGCAGCGTGCAGGAGTATCCCCTCCGTAG
>JBHJOH010000201.1:0-24350 GCA_050329955.1 Acidimicrobiia bacterium
CGGTGGAACCCTTTCGGTCAGTGAGACGGATCAGACCGTCGAGTTCACGGCACGATTCCCAACACCCCCCCCGCCCCGGTGCAGCTCAGCCAGGCGATCCGTATGGTCGAGTCGATTCCCGGGCTCGAGGTGTCGCTGCATCGACGGGGTGACGACGGTCGGGCTGCCGGTGAGTTGGCCGGGCTGGTCTGTGAAGCCGGGCGGCGTTTCGTAGCGTCGGGGCTCACCGAGTTCGAGATGAACCCGGTGGCCTGGACCGGCCGGCGATGGGAGATCCTCGACGTGGTGATGAAGTGAACGATGAAGGAGGCGTGATGGGCAACTTGACCGACAAGGTGGCGGTGATTTCGGGCGGGAGCAAAGGCATCGGGGCCGGTATCGCCCTGGCCCTCGCCCGCGAAGGCGTTGACTGTGTGCTGGCGGCACGGGACGAGGCGGTCCTGGCGGCCACGGCCGCTGCCATCTCCGGAGAGACCGGTCGGAAGATCGACACCGTCGCCGCCGATCTCAATACCCTCGAAGGCTGTGAATCCGTGCACGCCGCGGTGGCGGCCGGTATCGGTCGGGTGGACATCCTGGTGAACAACGCCGGCTCCACCAAGTCCGGCCCCTTCCTGGGGTTGGCCGACGAGGACTGGGTCGACGGGATGATGCTGAAGTTCCACGGTGCCGTGAGGCTGTCGCGTCTGCTCTGGCCGATGCTGAAGGAATCACACGGCACAGTCATCAACGTCATCGGTGGCGCCGCCCGCACCCCCCGCCCCGACGCCATGATCGGCACCTCGGTGAACTCGGCGATGGCCGCCTTCACCAAGGCGCTCGCCGGCCAGGGTCTGGCCGACGATGTCAACGTCAACGCCATCCACCCCGGGCTCACCCGCACCGAACGCTTCCACACCCTCATGCAGGCCCGCGCCGACACCGCCGGCGTCCCCAAGGAAGAGTTCGGGCAGAACATCATGAAACGCCAGGGCATCCGCCGCCTCGGCGAGGTCGAGGACGTCGCCAACCTGGCCGTGTTCCTGTGCCGCCCCGAAGCCAGACACATCAACGGCACGGCGATCGCGGTGGACGGTGGAGGGACGCCGGGGCTGTATTGAGGCGATGGAGCTTTCTGTGACCCCGGCGGGTCGCATCGGGTGCAGACGGGCGCAGACCCGCGGGCCGTCTCTTTGAATTCGGCTCAAGCGAACTTTCACACCAACCGATACCGATGAGCACGGAGGGCGACCATAAGCGATGTCCAGCGTCCGGCCAATGAAAAGCGGCGGCTCGAGGAGCTCGACTCGTTCGGGATCCTCGACACCATCGCTGAGGAGAGCTTCGACGCCATCACATTGCTGGCGTCTCAGATCTGTCAAACACCAATCGCGCTGGTCAGTCTGATCGACCGTGACCGCCAGTGGTTCAAGTCGCGAGTGGGTTTGGAAACGCCCCACACGTCGCGTGACCTCGCATTCTGCGCCCATGCGATCACACGGCCCGAGGAAGTGATGATGGTCCGCGACGCCACCCAAGACGTGCGCTTCTCCGCGAACCCGCTGGTGCTGGGAGACCCCAACATTCGCTTCTACGCCGGCTCGCCGATCGTGACGGGAAGTGGCAACGCACTCGGCACGCTGTGTGTGATCGACCGGGTTCCCCGAGAGCTGACGGCCGATCAGGAGCGGGCGTTGCGAGCTCTGTCGACTCAGGTGATGGCCCTGCTCGAACTCCGGCGCGCAGTTGATTCTCTCGATCGCCAACAGGACGAACTCGAGCAACTCATCAAACAACGCGAAGCTTTCATGGCGGCGGTGTCTCACGAGATCCGGACTCCGCTCACCGCTGTCGCCGGCTTTCTCGAGTTGGTCACCGACGAACAGCAACTTCGAGTTGATGAGCGCGAGGAACTCGTTGCCGCTGCTGGGCGGCAAGCACGGGAGGTCGTGTCGCTGCTCGACGACCTGTTGCTAATGGTCTCGGTCGAATCCGGCAAGCTGCGAGTGGCAGTGGTCGAGCTCGACCTCGCACCGCAGATCTTCCAAGCCCTCGAAGGTGTCGATCAGTCGTTCGCTTCTGGGGTACGTGTCGATGCGTCCCCGTCTCGAGTCATCGCCGACCCGATCCGGCTCCGTCAGATTCTGAGGAACCTCTTAACGAACGCCCATCGGTACGGCGGTGGCGACGTTCGGGTTTCGGTGAGCCAATTCGACGACGGCTGTCTGGTGGAAGTGAGCGATGACGGTCCCGGCATTCCTGATCCGGACATCGAGACCGCGTTCGAGAACTTTCGAACCGTCCCCCGGCAGACTGTGGTGGCAGGCTCGATCGGACTGGGATTGCCAATTTCCAGGCAGCTGGCCGAGATGATGGGTGGGACACTTCGATACTCGAGGAAGTCCGGGCGAACTGTCTTCACCCTCGAGCTTCCAAGTGCGGTGGAGCCGGCGCCTGTCTCCGTCGTCTGAAGGAGCTTGCCATGCTCGACACAACCTGCCAGCAGGAGTCGGGGATCGTGGCCGAATGGGATCGGCTGATCTCGATCGGGGAACAGCGGGTGGTCGCAGACAGTCCCGAGGTGGTGATCGGCTGGGCTGAGACATCCGCCGAGATCAGGGTGGCGGTCGCCGATGTCCTCGCTACGGTGCCCGATCCCGGAGTCGATACCCTCTGGAGCTCGGAGCCCAACACCATCTGGGGACAAAATCGACCGCCAGGAGGTCGGTTTTGGCCCCAGATGGGTGGATGGGCCTCCGGCCGCTGCTCCCTCCGCCCTCCTCGGCCTGTCTCGGCCTCGACGTAGAGTCATTGCATGACGTTGCGCCTGGGCCTGCTCTCCGCTTCCCGCATCACCGAGGACGCGGTGGTCAAACCCGCCCGTGAGATCGACGGCGTTGAGATCGTGGCGTTGGCGGCACGTGAGTCCGACCGGGCGCAGCAGTTCGCCGATCGGTGGGGAGTGGGTCGGGCATCCTCCTATGAGGAGCTGATCGCTGCCGATGACGTCGATGCCGTCTACATCGCAACCCCGGCCGCCCTGCACCGGCCGTGGACTCTGGCTGCCCTCGAGGCCGGCAAACACGTGCTGGTCGAAAAGCCGCTCGCCGCCAACGCCGACGATGCCCGGGTGATGGCCGATGCCGCCGACGCGTCCCGGCTGGTGGTGATGGAGGCGTTCCACTGCCTGTATCACCCGCTCTTCGCCCAGATGCGCCAGGTCCTGGACGGTCTCGGGTCGGTCGAACGGGTGGAGGCGTCGTTCGAGGTGGCTGCCGTAAACATCCCTCCCAGCGACATCCGCTACGACCTGTCACTGGGCGGTGGGTCACTGATGGACATCGGCGTGTACCCACTGCGGTGGGTCGCCTGGGTGCTCGGATCCGCTTCGGTGGTTGCGGCCCGGGCGGACTGTCCGACACCTGGGATCGACGGATCTCTCACCGCCGACCTCGTCGGGCCCGACGGCGCCACCGCATCGGTCACCTCGTCGATGATCGCCGGAGGCGACGATTGGGTGTCATCGCTGGTGGTCCACGGATCGAACGGTGTGATGCGGGTGCGGAACCCCCTGGGCCCTCAGCACGGGTCCGACCTGGTGGTCGAAACCTCGGGCGCTCGGGTCGAACACCCCGTGAGCCGGGACGCCACCTACCTGCATCAGCTGCAGGCGTTCCGCCACGCCGTGGTCGATGGCGCCGCCTACCCCACGACCGCCCGCGCCGGTGTCGATGTCATGGCCTTGATCGATGATTGCTACCGGGCCGCAGGGATGGATCCGAGACCGACCTGGCCGTAGTCGCGTCCGGTTCGCCATTCACATCTTCGGCTCGCCCATCACCTCGGCCGGCTGCACGATCCGCAGGTGGTTCCCGAACGGGTCGCGGATGCCGATGTCAGTCCCGTAGAAGTAGGTGGTCGGCTCCTGGGTGATCTCGACGCCCGCAGCCTCGAGCCGGACGAAGTCGCCCTGGCAGTCGTCGGTGTGGAAACCGATCCAGCCGCCACCGACACCTTTCGTCACACTGTCCCGCACCTGCTCGGCGGTGGCCCCGTCCATGGCGTGCGGGCCGGGGAGTTCCAGCAGGATCTCGCGGGTCTCACCGGGAACGCCGACGGTGAGCCAGCGCATCACGCCGAGGTCGAAGTCCGCCCGCTTCTCGAGACCGAGCTTGCCCACGTAGAAGTCGAGGGCCTCGTCCTGATCGAGGACGTAGATGGAGCTGAGGTTGATGGTGTTGATCATGTGCCGAATGTACGGCTACGCCCGGCGTTTCGCTTCTCCGAAACTGCTCGGCCTGGTCCACGCCATGGCGAAACACGTGGGGGCGTGGATCCGTTCGGCCGACGCCCGGTACTGCGAGGGTGTCACACCGACGATGTCGCGGAAGGTGCGGCTGTACGTACCCAGGCTTCCGAATCCGACTTCGAAGCAGATCTCGGTGATGCTGCGGCTGGTCTCCCGGAGCATGAACATCGAACGTTCGATCCGCCGCCGCTGCAGGTAGCGGTGCGGTGTCTCCCCGAAGGTCTCCTTGAACCTGCGGATGAAGTGCGCCTCCGACACGTGGGCGATACCGGCCAGCACCCCGATGTCGAGCGGCTCGGCGTAGTGCCGATCCATCGCATCCCGCGCCCGCAGCATCCACCGGTTCGATTCCTCCGTCGCCCTGCTCACGCCGCCATCGTACGGGTACGTCGCGCGGACATGGGACGGAGCGGCAGAGGTCCTCCCGCCGGACCGGTCAACAGGTCAACAGGTCAACTACCGGTCGATGGCCGTGTGGGCTCGACGAACGAACGCCGCCATCTGACCGCGCGTGATCGAGTCGTTCGGACAGAAGCGGTTGGCGGTGCACCCTGTCGTGATCCCTGTCGCCGAGAGCCATGCGATGTCGTCGCCGAACACCGAGTTGACCGTGTCGTCGAAGATGGCGGGTGTCCGACTCGGCGAGATGTCGTCGTCGAGCAGTCGACGGAGGAATGCTGCCATCTGGCCCCTGGTCACCGGGTCGTCCGGACAGAAGCGCCCGGGTGCACAACCCGACGTCACGCCGGCGGCGGAGGCCCAGGCGATGTCGGCTGCGAACACCGAGTTCCCGATGTCGGTGAACGATGCCGCCGTACCCGTGCTGGCCTGAGCGGCGAACGCCCGCCTCAGGAATGCCGTCATCTGACCGCGGGTCACCGTGTCTTCCGGGCAAAAGGCGTCGCCCGAGCACCCCGATGTCAGCCCCTGGGCGTAGAGCCAGCCGATGTCCGATGCGAACGGATGATCGAACGGGACATCGGAGGCCACGTCTTCGCCGGTGATGCCGACTGCCGCACTCTCGATGACCGGGATGAGGGCATCGAAGTCCTCCACCAGGCCAGAGACTGTCACGTCGGCTGACATGACGCGTGCGCCCCACGGTCTCGGCACCTGCAGCGTGGATGTGAAGAAGGGGTTGAGTCGACCCGTCACCGTCTCGCCCGATGAGACCACCTCGACGGGTCTGCCGGCACACGGACTGGTTTCGCAAACGCTCGACCAGCGTGAGCTCGGCACGATGACCGTGACCTCGGCCTCGCGCTGGCCAGAGGCCACGCCCCATGCCGCCAGCGGATGCAGTGCGTCGACCGAGGTTCCGCCGTCGGCGGTTCCGCCGAGGCCGTCGGGATTCGTCTGGAGGAAGTATGTGAACGACCAGTCGAGCCCGGACGCGAACCGGGCGACCGCCGCACGCTGGGAGGGCTCGAACACCGGTTCCTCGAACGATCCGATGGCCATCATCTCGTCGGCGACATCGATGGCGAAGCTCCCGGAACGGGCGCCGGTGGGCAGGGTGAGGTCCAGCGGGATGTCGATGAAGGCGAGAGGGGGCTGACCCGGATGAGAGGACATGAACGCCCCGAGCGTCGCCCCGGCGGGGATCGGTTCCCCCGACGTCCACTCCACCATCAGCTCACCATCCGCCGTCCAGGTGACCTCGTCGGCGGAGAACTCGAATGGGACGGGCTCGGAGCCGCCGCCGCCAGTCGTGAACGGCGCCAGAGGCGACGGATACGACCCGGAAGCCGTGTGGGCCACCACGTGGACCCAGCCGGCGTCAGCCGGCGGGTCCACTACCACCGAGACACGGTTGCCGGGAAGCGACTCGGTGACGACCCCGGATTCGGTCCAGAACACCACGTCGATGCCGGTGACCGCAGGACCGCCGTTGGCGGGCCGCCACGCCACCCGCAGTTTGGTCTCGTCGGCGAGGTCGAGCCCTGCCGCCAGCACGGTTGGATGGAGGGCGGCCGTCGGCGAGGGGAGCGCCAACGACAGTGCGGCGGCGGGGTCGACGACACCGGCGCCGTAGAGCGAGTCGGGACCGGCAGCTCCCAGATCCAACGCAGTGGTCGTGATGCGATCCCGCACCTGAGCCGGTGTCAGCGTCGGGTTCTGATCGAGGATGAGGGCGGCGACACCCGCCACCAGCGGCGAAGCCATCGACGTGCCCGACAGCGACACCACGGCGTTGGTCTCATCGAGTCCGAAGAAATCGCTGAGGGTGGTGGCAGGAACCGGGGCGAGAATGTCGGCGCCCGGCGCCGAGACGGTCAGGTGCTCGCCGAAGGAAGTGAACTTCGAAGCGTTCAGGTCGGAGTCCAGCGACGCCACCGCCAGTGCTTGTTCGCATCCCGCCGGAATCGAAAGAGGATTGGCGAAGAACGGGTTCTCGCCGTCGTTTCCGGCGGCTACCACCACCAGCGCACCCGCCGTGGTTGCGGTGCCGATTGCGTCGCAGACAAGCTGGCGGTCGCCTGCCGAGAAGGCGAAGTCCGGGCCACCGAGGCTCATGTTGATGACGTCGGAGCGCGAGCCGGCGTGCACGATCGCCCGGGCAAGCGCCTCGCTGAACTGGGTGATGTCCCACTCCTCGGTGGCGGGATGGAACACGTCGTAGGAGAGCAGCGTCGCACCGGGTGCCACGCCGGTGGTGCCCGACCCGTTGTCGAGCGCGGCCACGATCCCACCGACGTGGGTGCCGTGGAATCGGCCTCCTGGGAGTGGCATCGAGGCCGGAGCGGCGAGCCGATCAGGGAAGGCCATCCACGACGACGTCACCTTTCCGGCCAGGTCGGGATGGGTGGTGTCGATGGCGTCGTCGATGATCGCCACCACCACGCCGGAACCGTCGACCCCGGCATCGTGGACGTCGGCGAGTGGCATCGAGTTGAAGTGCCAGGCGTGCTCGTCCAGGTCGGAAGACAACTGAGCCGTTGCCGCCGCCGCGGCCTGTGGCGCCATCACCGTGAGCGAGGACACCAAGGCTGCCACCAGCGCAACCGCGACGGACGAACGGGCTTTGGACACCAGGTCCCCTCCATGGTCGGGTGATCGGGCCAGTCTGCCAGACCGCGCCGTCAAACGAGGGCTGGTCACCAATGCCGGTCTGTCGCTCACGTGCCAACGCCGGAGGTCGGCTGCTGGCTTCTGGCTTCTGGCTGCTGGCTTCTGGCTTTCGTCTTGCCCCCGCTTCAGAGCAAGACCGGTCCTCCTCGGTCCCCGACGGGTATGGGTGTCGGCGTGTGGATCCCGAAACTCGAACCCCAGGGGGATTCCGGCCCGGCGACCACATTCAGCGGTTGAGCCCATCAGTCGGCGAAGCGCAGTCCGGCGGCGATCATCGCCTCAGCCAACACGGTGAACGCCTTCGGTCCGATCCCATGCATGTCGAGCGCTTCTTCGACCCTCATCCGGGCCAGGTCTTCGAGGCTGTGGACGCCCGCGGCCTCGAGTGCCCGCCTGGCGGGCGCACCGGGCACGGGAGGGAGAGGTGTCGCCTCGGTCATTCGGTTCTCACTCGGAAGGCGCTACTACGGAGAGGCCATGGATGCGCGCTGCCTCGGCGAGACGCTCGTCGTACGTCACAATCCCCGCCAAGTCGTCTCCGAGTTCGAGCGCAGCGACCAAGTGGATTGCGTCCAGGCTCCTGAGGGTGGTCGGCTCGAGACGTCCTGCTGCCTCGAACATCTGACTCGTGACCGTGAGAATCGTCATCGAGTCCAGCACCTGACGTGCCTGAATCGCCCGGTCGGGGGCGCTCTTCCTGACGGCGCGGTGGAGTTCGGTTCGTGACAAGTCCGAAGTCACTGCGACATCGGACTCGTGTCGCAACCAGTCGATGAGTGCTGTCGACTCTGCCTCCGGTACGACGAGCTTCACCAGGGCCGAGGTGTCGAGATAGTGAGCCACTCAGTAGCGCTCGTCGTCGCGCATGGCAGCCAGGGTCGCCGACAGGGGTGCGCCGGCATCCGGCGCCACGAGGTCGGCGATGGATCGACGCGCCCTCCGTGCACGTCCGGACTCGATGAGTGTCTCCAGCCGGGACCCCCTGATAGGCGACAGCACAGCGACGGGCCTACCGCGATCGGTGATGGTGACAGTGTCGCCGGCGGCGACGGCTGCGACGACTTCGGATGCGTTCTGCTTGAGAGCTCGGATTCCAACCTCAGTCATGTTCTACATTGTAGAACTAGAGGGGCTCGCGCGGAACCCCCTGCCTGAAATTGCGTACGTCCGTTGCGTATGTGCAACTGACGTACGCAATTTCAGGGGTTCTAGATCAGCCGCTCGATCTCTGCGTCGGTGGCTCCCGACTCTTTCAGCAGGTCGGCGAGGTCGACCGGGGCACCGTTGGCGGCAGCCGAGCGAATCGCAGCCTCCACCACCATCGTGGCTCGCAGTCCGGCGGCCACGTCCACCTCCATGTGGCCGGTAGCGAGCTCCTCGAGCTGTTCTCGTAGCGGGTCGCCCTTGACGGTGGGATGTGCGCCGGGTTCGCCGTCCACAGGGTGCAGCCACGCCTGGCCGAAATCGTCGACGTCGCCGCTGGTCCACTTGCGGTGATCGAGACGGAAGCTGTAGTTACCGCCGGTGGCCAGCACCTCGATCGAGAAGTAGCCGGGTGTGGTCCAGCTGCTGGTGACCACCGACACCGCACCGGACGTATGGGTGATGGTGACGGCCGCCAGGTCGGGCATGGTGGGGCCGAGCGTGTCGTGCACGAACCGGGCGTTGACCTCCGCCGCCGGGCCGAGCAGATACAGCATGTTCTCGACCTGGTGGATGCCCACCTGGATCAGCACGCCTGCCTCCGATCCACGGGCGAAGCGGTGCCAGGCGTCGGGCTTCATGTGGGAGCTTCTGTTGTTGGAGAAGTCGGCGTGGGCCAGCCGCACCCGACCGGCCGCACCAGAGTCGATCCACGCCTTGGCTGCCCGGGTTCCGGCCAAGCGACGGGGATGATGAGCCACCCCGACGGGGACGCCGGCGACGTCGACTGCTCGCAGCAGGCGCAGACCCTCGGCGGTGTCCACCGCCACCGGCTTGTCCACCAGCACCGACTTGCCGGCTTCGATGCAGGCCAGGGTGTGGTCGACGTGGAGGTCGTTGGGAGTGGAGATGATCACGCCCGACACTGCCGGATCGGCGAGCAGCTGCTCGATCGAGGTTGACTCCGCTGCCACGTCGTAGCGCTGTCGGAAGTCCGCCCGGGTCTCCGGGGTACGGGCGAAACAGTTGACGATGCGGACCGCGTCGGAGCGGGCGGCCGCGTCACCGTGGGCGTTGGACCAGCGGCCCAGTCCGATCATCCCGATGCCGAATCGATCGTCGTCAGCCACGTCCCCTCCTCACCAGTCGATCTGACAGCATCCGAGCAGCCTCCGACACCGCAGAACCGATTTCGTCCAGTTGACTCTCGTCGAGCCGGCTGATCGGGATGGTGAACACCACCGACCCCTGACAGCGACCCATGTGATCGAAGAACGGGGCGGCCACTGCCGCTCCCCCCGATACCCGCTCCTCCATGCTCACCGTGTACCCACGGTCGTGATCGGCGGCGGCCATCGCCACCAGCTCGTCGACCTCGGTGATGCTGGCATCGGTGAGGCGCGGAAGCGGGCCTTCTCCGACCAGAGACCGCACCGTCTCGGGGTCGAACGCCGAGAGGATGGCCCGCCCGGCTGCCCCGGCGTACAACGGGACCGGTTTGCCGAGCTCGACCACGAACCGAAGCGGTTTCGAGCTCTGGATCTCGTGGGTGAACACGGCAACGTCGCCGTGGAAGGCGCACACGTAACAGGTCTCGTCGAATCGATCGACCAGCTGGCCCAGCACGGGGCCGACCGCCTCGGGCAGCGTGTCACGCGACCCGAGGATGCGGCTCATCCCGATCAGACGAGGTCCCGGCACATAGCCCTCGGGGTTGCGCTCCAACACATCCAACTCACCGAGCTGCTGGAGGATGCGCCCCACCGCCGAACGGTCGATGCCCACCGAGCGGGCGAGCCCACGGGGCCCGACTGGCTCGGCGGCGTCCACCACGGCCTCGATCACCCGAACGATGCGTTCGGTCAGGCTGTCGGTGCTGGGTCGTTGCTCGTCGGACATGGCAGTGTCGAGTCTGTCACGCCACGCTGATGGCGTCGAGCGTGGCGAGGTCGTCGGCGGTGGGGTTCCATGTCGCGGCGGCGGCGTTGCCCTGCACCTGTTCCACCCGGGTGGCACCGGCCGTCACCGACGGCACCCCCGGCTGGGCGATGAGCCACCCCAACGCCACCTGCACCATGGTGATATCCCGCTCGGCGGCGAACGCCTCGACCGCCTCGGCGATGTCGAAGTTCCGGTCGGTCAGGAAGTTCTGATACCGGTCCATGATGAGCCGGCCCATCGGGGTCTGACCGCGCCGGGTCTTACCGGTGAGCAGCCCGGAGGCCAGCGGGTAGAAGGGCAGCAACGCCACCCCGTTGGCGCGGCACAGCTCCGCCAGCCCGTTGCTCTCGATGCTGCGGTTGACCAGGCTGTACTCGATCTGGTTCGACACGAACACCCGTCCGCCCTTGGCGGCCGAGTACTCGAGCGCCTCGCCCAGCTGGGCGGTGTCGAGGTTGGAACACCCGATCTCGCGCACCACGCCCTGCTCGACCAGTTCCCACATCACCTCGAGGGTGTCGCCGATCGGGGTGGTGGGGTCGGGTTTGTGGAGCTGGTACATGTCGATGTAGTCGGTGCCCAGTTGCTCGAGACTGCGGCGGACGGCACGACGGATGTAGTCGGGTTTCGCCCCACCCGACCCTTCGACTCCCGACACGGGCATACCGAACTTGGTGGCGATCACCACCTCGGAACGCCGCGATCCGAGGGCGGCGCCCAGGAACCCCTCCGACTGGGCTTCGCCGTAGTTGTCGGAGCTGTCGAAGAAGTTCATGCCGGCTTCGAGGGCGGCGTCGACCACCACCTTGCTTCCGGCGGCGTCGAGCGCTCTCCCGAAGTTGTTGCACCCGAGGCCGATCACCGACACTTCGAGTGAGGCGAGGGGAACCCGCCTCACAGCGGGCGGAGGAACGACTCGGCGGTGGTCTGCATCACCTTGTGGCGATCCTCCGCCGACAGACCGATCTTGTCGACTGCCCCGACCGGGTCCACCGAAGCCATGTCGAACGGATAATCGGAACCGAGCACCACGTGGTCCCAGCCGACCCGCTTGCCGAGGAACTCGAGCGACAGCGGATCATGCGACAGGGTGTCGAAGAACATCTTCTTGAAGTACACGCTCGGGGCGGGGTCGGCGATCACCTGCACCGCTTCGGGACGCACGCCCCAGCCGTGGTCCCAACGACCGATCTGATAGGGGAGGAATCCACCGGCGTGGACCCAGCCGAATCGCAGGTTGGGGTACCGCTCCAACACACCACCGAAGATCAGATAACCCATGGCGATGGTCGACTCCAACGGCTGGCCGATGAAGTTCTGCAGGTAGTAGTTGTTGAGGCGATCGGCGCCGGCCAGCATCCGCTGGTCGCCGTGCACCCACACCGGCAGGTTGCGGGCTTCGAGGGCGGCCCACAGCGGCTCCAGCTCGGCGGCGTCGAGGTTCACCCCGTTGATGTTGGTACCGATCTGCACGCCGCGCAGACGTGGCAGCCCCTCGATCCGGTCGAGTTCGGCCAGCGAGGCCGGGATGTCCTGCAACGGCAGGGTGCCGAACATGTGGAAGCGGTCGGGGGCGGACTCGCTCAGCTTGGCCAGATGATCGTTCTGCATCGAGGCGAAGGCGATGCCCACCTCGGCGGGGACGTGATAGAAGTAGTTGGGCGGGGCGATGGCGATGATCTGGCAGTCCACCCGCTGCTGGTCCATCTCGGCTAGCCGCACCTCGGGGTTGAAGATCCCCTCGGGCAGCGGTCCCAGCTTGGCCCGGCCCGGATACTGCATGAAGGTGACGCCGTCCTCTTCGAACAGGGAAGGCCCGTGCTCGGGGTAGGCGGCTGCCATCTCGCTGAGGGCGCCCGGCACGATGGCGTGGGCGTGAACGTCGTAGGTTGTCATGGGTCTCTCCCTGTCGTCTTGTCAGTCGTCCCACCGTCCGAACGACCCGTAGCCGGGATGTCCGAAGGTGTTGGGAATCTCTATGAGTACCGGCCCGTCGGTGTCGAGCACCGACTCCAGCGTCGCGCCGACCTGTGACAGGTCATCACACCTGACGCCGCGGGCCCCGAAGGCGTTGGCCACCGCCACGAAGTCGGGCGGCAGCAGGTCGACGGCCACCCGCCGACCGTACAGGTGATCCTGATGGCGCCGCTCGACGCCATAGCCGCGGTCGTTGAAGACCATCACGATCACGGGAATGTGCTCCTGGACCGCCGTCATCAGGTCCTGGATGGTGAACATGATCCCGGCGTCGCCGATCACCGTCACCACCGGGGTGTCGGGCCTGGCCACCTTGGCGCCGATGGCGGTGGGAAGCGACGAGCCCAGGGTGCCGAAACCAGACGGCACGAACCAGGTGCGGGGATGGAACGCCTGCCACACCGAACGCGCCCAGAAGGCGATGGTGGTGGGGTCGTTGAACACCATGGCGTCCTCGGGCAGGGCGCCGCGGATCTGCTCCAGCACCTGGATCTCGACCGGACGGCCAACCTTGTCCCGGATCTGCTCCAGCACCCCGGCCACCTCGGCGTCGCGCCAGGTGCCGGTCGCGTGCCCGAGTCGGTCGAGCTCGGCCATGATCGCCGCCATGCTCAGCTCGGAGTCACCCACCACCCCGGCCGCCACCCGGTAGTTGCGTCCGATCTCGGCGGCGTCGATGTCGATCTGAACGATCGGTGGGGTGATGTCGAGCGACCAGCCACCGGTGGGGAAGTACGAGAAGCGGGTGCCGATGGCGATGAGCAGGTCGGATGTTTCGATCAGCTGTCGGGTGGGCTTTTCGTTGGCCCAGTTGCCGACGTGGAGAGGATGGTCGGCCGACAGGCCGCCCTTGCCCTTCTGGGTGGTGATGACCGCCGCCCCGGTCCGCTCCGCCAACAGCCGGAGCTGCTCGGCCGCCGCCCTGGTGGAAACGCCTCCACCCGCCCAGATCACCGGGCGCTGTGCCGCCGCGATCTTCGCCGAAGCAGCCGCCACCTGCTCGGCTGCCGGAACCCGGGGTTTGCGTACCGACCGCTCCAGGAGTGGAGCGTCGGTGGGAACGTCGAATGCTTCGGCCGCCACCTCCAGCAACGCCGGCCGGGGACGGCGGTTGCGGAGAGCGAACATCGCCTGATGCACCGCCGAAGGGATCTCATCGGCCAGCGTCGCCTGGATCCCGAAGTCGGTCACCGATCGGAACACCCCGAACTGGTCGGACATGTCGTGGAAATGCCCCTTGGCCTTGCGGCGCACATTGGCCGGGTTTTCGTTCACCAGATGGAGCACCGCTGACGAATCGTTGAAGGCGGTCGCCATCGCCGTGAGTGTGTTCAACGACCCCGGCCCGCCTGACGTGAACGCCACCCCGACGTCTCCAGTCGCCCGGGCGTACCCGTCGGCCATGAAGATCGCCCCCTGCTCATGTCGGGTCTCGATGTGACGCAGTTCGGGGTGATCGAGGAACACGTCGTACACCGGGAGCGTCCCCACCCCCGGAATCCCGAACAGTGTGGTGACCCCCTCGGCGATCAGAGATTCGACCAGCGCATGGGAACCCAACCGCTTCGCCATCACCGACCTCCCGACCGCGGACCATGTTTCCTACATTATATAGAACACGGCTTGCCGCCGCCGCTCGGAGCGCACAGGTCAACAGGTCAACGGGACGGAGAATCACGATGCCGGCGTCGACGCGTCTGGCTTGTTGACCTGTTGACTCGTTGACCTGTTGACCTGTCAGCAGCTCGACCTCAGGGGAAGGCTGTTCGGAGTGCCCAGCCAGGCGGTGCCGGGGGTGGAGCGATCGGCGATGAGGAAGGAGTCGGGGCCGACGGCGACGGTGCGGCCGGCGACGTCTTCGGGGAGGGGTTCCCAGCAGCGGCCGTCGGGGGAGATCCAGGCGATGAATCCGGGGCGTTCGCTGCGTTTGCCCACGGCGATCCAGCCGGCGGGGCCGCCTTCGATTTCGATGAGCTCGTACGCCTCGCCGGCCCGGGGGGCGTCGGCGCGGTCCCAGTCGAGGCCGTCGTCGGAATACCAGACGGCGGGGTCGTCGAACGAGAAACCTCCGAGGGCGACGAAGCGGCCGCCGGTGGCGTCGAGGTCGGTGATGTAGGCGCCTCGGCCGAAGGGGGTTTCGGCTGACTCGCGTTTCCAGATGGCGCCGTCGCCGGAGGTCCAGGCGACCGGTTCGCACAGCGGCCACACGCCGGAGGCGTCGTCGGCGGCGATGTAGGCGTAGAAGCCGTCGTCGGTGGTGACGATGGGTGGGAGGTCGGGGCCGGTGCGGCCGGGGGGATCGCACCGGGAGCCGAGGGTGATGTCGGTGGCAGTGCGCCAGCGGTCGGCGTTGACGACCATCAGGAAGGGGCGGTCGGCGAACGAGCGGTGGACGTCGCCCATCACGGTGTGGGCGAGCAGCTCGCGGCTGCCGGCGATCAGTCCGGGACGTCCCGAGCCGTAGCCGGTACGGAGCAGTTCGGGGAGGGGGAGGTCGGTGAGGGCGCCGTCGGGGGTCAGGCGGAAGGCGGTGCGGGCGTCGTAGCCGACCAGGTCCCCGCCGTCGGCGACGATCCGGGTGGGGGCCCGGGCGATGGCGGTTTCGCTCCAGGTGATGCCGTCGATGCTCGTCCAGATGGCGCCGCCGGATCTGTCGGCGCCCGAGGCGAGGGCGAACCCGGATGGGGTGGCGATGAGGCTTTCGACGTTGGCGGTGGAGTCGGGGAGGGCGACCACATCCCAGGTGGCGCCGGGCGCAGGCGGGCGGGTGAGCCAGCCGAGGGTGAGAACGGCGACGATGGCGAGAGCGATGACGGGGCCGCTGCGAGGTGCCGCTGGACGGGTGGCAGGTGGCTCCACCGGATCGAGCGGAATCACCTTGTTGTCGGACATGGCGTTTCCCCGGTTGTGATGAAATCGATTTTGTATGATCGCATGGTCGTCAGGCTCTGCCCAGGGCCACCGTCGACCAGACGCGGGGTCGCATCCCCGTGCCATACCGATAGGAGCAGAGGTGGTCGAGTCCGGTTCATTGCCGATTGGCACGGTGCGGATGGCTCCCGACACCGTGGTCGATTTCGTCGCCGCCGCCTTCGCCGCCACGGGGGTTCCGGCCGATGATGCCGCCCTCGTCGCCGATGTCCTGGTGAGCGCCGACCTGCGAGGTATCCGGAGCCACGGGGTGGCCCGGATGAGCTACTTCCTGGTCAGATTGGAGCGCGGCGTCATCTCGACCAACCCCGACATGGTGTTCCGCACCGGCAGTCCCACCACTGGGGTGCTCGACGCCGACAACGCCATCGGGATCATCGCGTCCGCCCGGGCGATGACCGAAGCGATGACGATGGCGGCCCAGCACGGATCGGGGTTCGTGGCGGTCCGCCAGAGCAGCCATTTCGGCTACGCCGGCTACTGGTCGCGGCGGGCGATGCAGGAGGGTTTCATCGGCATCAGCCTTTCCAACTCCGGCCGCCGGGTGGCGCCGACCTACGGCCTCGATTCGATCCTCGGCACCAACCCGATCGGGGTGGCCATTCCGGGGGCCGAGACCGACTTCTTCCTCGACATGGCCACATCGGCGGTGGCGGTCGGAAAGATCGAGACGGCGCTGCGCGAGGGGCGGGGGATCCCGGATGGCTGGGTGTCGAGCGAGGCGGGTACGCCCGATCTCGACGGCAACGACACCCTCACCTATGACGCCCCGCTGCTTCCGCTCGGTGGCGAAGGCACCGAGAACGGCGGGCACAAGGGCTACGGACTCTCGCTCATGGTGGAGTTGTTGTGCGGTGCTCTTCCCGGGTCGCCGTTGAGCGACCGCATCGCCGGTGCCTCCGGTGAGGCGCCGCCGGCCATGGGCCACTTCATGGGTGCCCTCCGGGTCGACGGCTTCCGCCCACCGGCGGAAGTGGCAGCCGACATGGACGTCACCTTCGATCTGATCAGAGGATCGGCCAAGGCGCCGGGTCAGGACCGGATCTTCATCCAGGGCGAGCCCGAGGAACTGGCGGAGGCCGAGAACCGGCGCGACGGCATTCCCGTCACCCCGCCGATCCTGGCGCAGATGCATCGTTGGAACGACCACTTCGCCCTGGGACACGACCTTCCGTGAGCAGCCCCACCGCCACCGCCGCCCTGGCCCTGATCAAGCGGCTCGGCTTCACCCACGTGCTGTCGATCCCGGACTCCGAGAGCCGGTTCCTGCATTCGGCCATCGAGGACGACCCCGACATCGCCATGATCACTCCCTGCCGTGAAGGCGAGTCGATCGCCATCGCCGCCGGGTTGTGGGCGGGGGGCGCCAAGCCGCTGCTGCTCATCCAGAACACCGGCTTGATGGAAGCGGGTGACGCCCTGCGTGGTTGCGGGGTGGGCCCGTCGATCCCGATCCAGATGATCGTGGGATGGCGGGGTTTCGTGGGAGTCGAGGCCGGTCGGCTGCCGATCGACTCGGCATACACCTTCACCGAGCCGCTGCTGGCCGCCTGGGGTGTGCCCTACGAAATCATGCACGGTGACGAGGATCTGGGCGCCATCGAACGGATGGACGCCATTGCCAACCAGACGTCGAAACCGGCGGCGGTGCTGTCGGCCCGGGGGTTTCAGCCATGATCGAACGCATGGACCTGTTCAGGTCGGTGGCCGACAGCCGCACCGACGAGATCGTGGTGATGACCATGACCGCCACCCTGCAGTGGCCGCTGGTGTCCGATCACGAGCTCGACTTCGACTTCCTGGCGTTCGGGATGGGGCACGCTTCGGACTTCGGCCTCGGGCTGGCCCTGGCCCGTCCGGAGCGGAAGGTCATCGTGCTCAAGGGAGACGGGGGTCTGCTCATGAGCCTCGGCTCACTGGTGACCATGGGCCGCTACGCCCCGCCCAACCTGCTGGTGCTGCTGCTCGAGAATCGCACCTACGAGATGGTGGGGGGCCAGCAGCTTCCCCCGGCGGTGGACTTCGCCGGCCTGGCCCGCTCGGCCGGCATCGCCAAGGTGGAACGGATCGAGACCCTCGACGAGTTCAACGGCGAGCTCCCCCGGCTGCTGACCGAGCCAGGCCCGCACTTCGTGGTGCTGCCGGTGGAGAATCACGCCCCGTTGCCCCGGGTCAACCACACCGACCATGCCGGACGGGTCACCAAAATGAGAGTCGCCCTGGGAGTCGATGGGGAAGGTTGACCGTTCACGGTTGACCGTTCACGGTTGACCGTTCGTACGATCGATCGGAGACCGGTGGGCGGGGTGACAGGACGTTTGAACGGTGAACGGTCAACGGTCAACGGTCAAGCAAAGGGGGCGGGGCGTCAGCCCCGCCCCCTCAGCGTCTCTCCCGGAGATGTCGTTCAGCTGGCGATCAGGTCGAGCTCCTCGAACTTCTTGAGGACACGGGCCTTCTGCACGGCGACCGCTTCGTCTGAGGGGTCTCTCGGGAAGGGCAGGTCGATGCTGATGTCGTCTTCGAGCTTTCCGCCCTTGGCGAATACCAGGATGCGGTTGGAGAGCTCGACTGCCTCGCCCACGTCGTGGGTGACGAACAGCACAGTCTTCTTGGTGGCATCCCACATCTCGTGCAGCTCGCGGCGCAGCGAGCGTGCGGTGATGGCGTCGAGATGGCTGAACGGCTCGTCCATGAACAGGACGTCGGGTTCGATCGAGAACGCCCGGGCGATGCCCACCCGCTGCTGCATGCCTCCGGACAGTTCACCGGGGTACTTGCCTCCACGGTCGCCCAACTGGACCATGTCGAGATACTTCTGGCAGCGCTGGCGGGAGTCGTCATCCTGTTCCTTCTGGACGAACATGAGGTTGTCCATCACCGACCGCCACGGCAGCAGGCGGGCCGCCTGGAACACGTAGCCGGGGGTGGCTTCGGCGCCGTTCTGCGTGATCGTCACCGAGCCCGAGCTGGGTGTCTCGATTCCGGTGAGAATGTTCAGCAGCGTCGACTTGCCGCAGCCCGATGGTCCGACGATCGATACGAATACGTGGCCCTCGACCTCGAGGTTGACGTTCTCGAGGGCCACGACCCGGTCGTCGCCGATCCCGAACTCCTTGTGAAGGTTCTTGACCTTGATCTCAGCCACGTCCGTCTCCTCTTTGGGTGAAGTCACTTGCTGCCGATTCGGCCGCCAGCACGGTGGCGGGGCCGACCTTCCTGCCTTCCAGATCCTCGAACGCCTCTTCGGTCACCGCCACGGTGTCGAGCGACGGCCGCCACTTGAACGCCCGGTTGGCGAGCCGTTCGAACACCACCTTCTCCAGGAAGAGCGTGAAGGCGATCATGAAGAGGGCGTAGCCGATCACTCCTTGCGTGCGATGGGCGTCGTACCAGTACTTGATGACCCAGCCCACGCCCCGATCCGAGGCGAACACCTCGGCGATGACCATGCCTTTCCAGCCGATCGAGAAGCCGTAGCGGGCGGCGGCGAACATGAACGGCATCAGCGAGGGCAGCAGCACCTCGCGGGTGATGCGGTTCTGTGGCACGCCGAATGACCGGGCCATGTCGAACAGTTCTTTGGGGGTGTTGCGCACACCTTCGCGGACGTTGATGATCACGAACGGGACACCGGTGAGGACGGCGGCGATGATCGGGCCACGGTTGGTGAATCCGAAGGCAATACCGAGGAACAGGGCCCACACCAACGCCGGCATGGCCAGGATCGCCATCACCCAGTCATGGAAGAAGGCGTCGACCTTCCTCGACAACCCCATCGCCAACCCGATCACCGTCCCGATGGTCATGGCGACGGTGAAGCCGACCAGCAGGCGCCCCAGCGTGATGGCGAACTGTTCGTAGAGATTGGTGCTGGCAATGCCGGAGCCGAGCAGCGTGTCGAGCGTTATCTCGTCCCACATGAACGCCAGCACTTTGATCGGACTCGGGAAGATCCTGGCGTCGAGCACCTGGGATAGGAACGTCCACACGGCGAGAACCGTCACCGGGAACAGGATCCGGGCGATCTTCGGGGATCCCAGCCACGACTGGCCTCGGCTCCGGGGAGTTATTGCAGTGGTCATGTCGCCACCTCCTGACGCCAGGCGAAGAAGCGCCGCTCGAAGTACTGGAGCACCACCTTCTCGAGGAAGAGGGCGAATACGAAGAAGCTGAGAACCCAGGTGAAGAACTCGTCGACTCGGAACAGCTGGGTGGCCACCCGCATCTGGAAGCCGATGCCGATGTTGGCCGAGAAGACCTCGGTGAGCACCGTGACCCGCCAGGCGTTGGCGAAGCCGAATCGCATGGCCGTGAAGATGAACGGGGCCAGGTGGGGGATCACGATGTTGCGTTGAATGCGCAGGGTCGGCACCTTGAACGACCTGGCCATGTCGAGCAGGTCCTTGGGCAGCGCCTTGATGCCTTCCGACACGTTGGTCGCCAGGACTCCGAACACCGAGAGCACGATGGCGAAGATCCACCCCATCGGCCGGAATCCCCAGATGACCAGGCCGATGAGCGCCCACACCAGGCCGGGGGCGGTGAGACTGATGAGGATGGCGTCGCGCAGGTAGCCGTTCAGCCACCGCTTCTGGGTGAGCATGCCCACCAGGATTCCCACCACCAGGGCGATGCTGAAGCCGATGCCGATGCGGGTGAGGGTTGCGGCGAAGTTGGCGAAGAGTTCCCCTTTTGACCAGATCTCACCGAACGTGGTGACGATCTGGGCGGGGCCGGGGAGGAGCCGTTCGTCCATGAGGGTGCCGGAGGCGACTTCCCACAGACCGAGCACGGCGATGTAGCCGCCGATCCTCCACGTCCATTTGTCCCGTTTCGCCGTGCGTTCCAGGGCGAGGAGTCGTTCCTCCTCGGCGCTGCGGGGCACCCCTGGGGCCGTCTCGATCGTCGTGGTCACGTCTACCTCTCGGGGGACGGGAGGAGGGGCCCGAGTCGGGCCCCTCCTCGTCTGGTGTCGATCAGGGTCCGACGACTTCGAAGCGGGGCTCCTCGAAGCCGGGCTCGACGTAGTTCGGGTTGTCGGGGTTGAGGTTGGACTGGAACTCCCAGACCTTGATCTCGGCCTCGATCCACTCCTCGGTCAGATACACCGTGTCCACGAACCAGTCGTTGCCGCCGGCCATGAACTCCTGGATGAATGCCACGTCCTCGGGGTCTTCGACGGCGAAGTGCTGTGGATAGGTCTCGATGATGGCGGCCTTGTTCTCCTCCCACGCCTTGATGCCGTCCTCCCACAGGGCCAGGAAGGCTGCGATGGCCTCGGGCTCCGCCTCGAAGAAGGCCTCGGTGGCGGTGAAGAGGTTCGACATCACGTGTGCCGTGCCGTCGTCGATGCCCGAGAACTGGTTGTACTGCTGGAACGGCATGAGTCCGTCGTACATCAGCTCGAGTTCACCCGAGCGAAGGTACGGCGCCGCCGCCTCGGGAATGATGACGGCGGCTTCGCAGTCACCGTTGACCAGGTTCTGGGGGTTGACGAAGTGATCATTCACGATCAGCTCGTAGTCGCCACCGCCCACCCGGTAGTCGATGCCGTGCAGCTCGTTCATCGCAACGCCCCAGTAGCCGGAGTTTGACACCGGGCTCGAAACGCAGATCGGCGAGCCGGCCGGAACGTCGGCCAGGGTCGTGTACGGATCGCCCGCCCGCCTCAACATCGGCGAACGCTGGGCGTTGTACTTGCCGAAGCTGACCGTCTTGATCCCGGTCTCGGTTTCGAGCACCGGCAGCTCCATGGTTGCCATCGACACGATGTCTCCGTGACCGCCGGCGAAGAAGGTGAACTCGTCCCACGTCGAGCTGGTGACGATGCGGGTGTTGTTCTCTTCCTCCCATTCGACGATCATCCCGGTGTCGTTCATGTAATCCCACACGGGGTCGGGGGCGAAAGCGAAGCGGATGATGGTTCGGCCGCTCCCTTCGTCGTCGGCAGCATCGCCGCCGTCACCGCAGGCCGCCAGCACCAGCATCAGTGCACTCAGAAGCGCCAGCCAGCGCCATCTCGATGTCACTCGCACGTCTACCTCCCGGTTGTTCTCTCCTCTGGTCCGCCATCGGACCTTGGGCGATCGTATATCAGATAGTCCATACGATGCAGGGGAGAGTCGGGAGTTTTTTGCTATACCCGGGAGCATCATCGAAAGGTTTGGCCCCCATGCGGGTGGTACTCGACAACGTTGGCTTTGCATACGCTGCTTCCGATGGCCGAACCTCGGTGGCGTTGGCGGACATGGACCTGGTGGTCGAGTCGGGTACGTTCCACTCGATCGTCGGTGCAAATGGATGCGGCAAGTCGACGCTGCTTCGGCTGGTTGCCGGCCTGGATAATCCTGGGAAGGGAAGCGTCGTGTTCGAGGGTGAACGACGGTTCAGGTATCCCGCCGCCATGGTGTTCCAAACCCCGCGATTGATCCCATGGTGGAACGTGGAGCGCAACGTCGGGACCGGTCTCGAGTTCAGTGATCGCCCCAAAGCACTGCAGGAGCGGGTTCGGGATTTCTACACCAGCCTGGTGGGGCTCGGGGGCCTGGGACGGCGCCGTCCCGACGAGCTCTCGGGCGGGGAACGTTCTCGGGCCGGACTCGGTAGGGCGCTCGCCCACGAGGCCGATGTGCTGTTGCTCGACGAGCCCTTCGCCCACCTCGACGCCATCGCGCGGCGGACGATCCTCGAGGAGTTGGAGCGGTTGTGGGAAGCGGACGGACGGACGACCATCATGGTCACACATGACATCGAGGAGGCAGTGCTGATGTCCGACCGCGTGTCGGTGATGAGAAGGGGCCCCGGGCCACTGGTGGCCACCATCGAGGTGGACGCCCCCCGCCCCAGGTACGTCGGTTCGCTCGCCCACCCCGGCATCCGCTCGGCGGTCGCCCGGGTGTGGGACGCATTGGAGCAATCATGAGTAGAGCGACTCCGGTCAGGCTGGCCGTGATCGGCGCCGGCAAGATAGGTACCCACCGGGCGTTGTTGGCCGGTCACCATCCGGGCGTGGCCGATCTGGTGATCGTCGACACCGATGCCGGCAGGGCCAAGGCCCTGGCCGATCGGGCCAACGCCGACGGCTGGACCACCGACCTGGATGCGTCCCTGTCTTCGGTGGACGCCGTCATCGTCTCGACCCCCGAAGGGCTGCACGTCGATCCGGTGGAACGCTCCCTCCAGGCTGGTGCCAGGGTGCTGGTCGAGAAGCCGTTGGCGCTCGACCTGGCCGGTGCCGATCGAATTCTCGCCGCCGGCGAACCCCACGTCGCCTACAGCATGCGCTACGCCCAGCGTTTTGCGGTGGGCAAGACCCAGATCGACGAAGGCAAGCTGGGAACCATGATCGGCGGGCTGGCCAGGGTCTACGACACCCTGGCGGTGGGGCGGGCCATCCTCGGCCGATCCCCCGATGCCGGGCCGGTGTTGGACATCCTCACCTACGTCGTCGACATCCTGCTCTGGTACCACCCGTCGCACCCGGTGGAGGTCACCGCTCGTGGTCACGGCACCATCCTCCGTTCCGAAGGCCACGACGTCGACGACCTCGTGTTCGCCCTGGTCACCTTCGCCGACGGGTCGGTCTTCGACCTGGTGGTGAGCTATTCGCTCCCGGCCAACTACCCGATTGCCGGTCTCGCCACCCGATTCGAGCTGCTGGGCGACGCCGGGTACCTTCAGGTAGCCGAGGATCATGGCGATCAGATCCTCGCCACCGAACACGGCTACGACAACGCCTACGTCGACCAGCATCTCGACCTGGTCTACCTGGGCAGTCGCACCTCGGGCGAATGGGCGCACGACATCATGTTCGGGCGGGTGGCCGATGAGACCCGGGCCTGGCTCGACCACCTGAGCACCGGCGCACCGTGTCACATCACCACTGGACGGGAGGCCCGGGCGGTGCTCGAGCTCACCCTCGCCATCCAGGACGCCGCCCGCACCGGGCAGTCGATCAGCTTGCAAGAAGGGAACCAATCATGAGTGACGTCGGATTCGTCGGCCTGGGCCGGATGGGATTTCACATGGCGAGCCACCTCGTTCGGGCCGGGTTCGCCGTCTCGGCGACCGATGTGTCCGCCGAAGTGCGCGCCCGGGCGGAAGCGGCCGGTATCCCAACCGTCCCCGGTCTCGACTCGATGGCCGGATGTGGAGTGGTCATGTCTTCGCTTCCCACCACCGCCCATGTCGAAGACGTGTACGTGTCGGGTCTGTTCCCCGTGCTCACCAGGGGCACGGTGTGCGTTGACCTGTCAACCATCTCGGTCGACGGCTCGGTGGGGATCTCGGCGGAGGCGGTCGCCCACGGCGTCACCTTCCTCGATGCCCCGGTGAGTGGCACCTCGATCCACGCCGAAGCCGGCACCCTGGCGATCATGGTGGGCGGCCCGGCCGAGGCGCTGGAGCGGGTACGACCGATGCTCGACTCGTTCTCGGCGGCGGTCCATCACATGGGTCCCAACGGGGCCGGTCTCGAGATGAAGCTGATCACCAACCGGCTGCTCACCGCCCACGTCGTGGCAATCGGTGAGGCGGTTCTGGCAATGGAGGACGCGGGCCTCGACGTCGGCGCCTGCCTCGAGCTGTTGAAGGCGGGGGCGGTGCCGAAGCTGTTGGACTACAAGGCTCCGGCGATGGCGACCCGGGACTATTCGCCGCTGTTCACCGTCGAGCTGATGAGCAAGGATCTGCGGCTGGCGGCCGAACGTCGCCCGGCCGGACAGGTCACCGGAGACGCAGTGGCGGTGATGCTGGCGGCGGAAGCCGCCGGGCACGGGCCCGAGGACATCGCGGCGGTGATGGAGGTCCTGGCCCGGTCCTCCGAACCATGACGACGGTTGGGGCTCGCCACAGCGTGGCGTCGTTCTACGTGTTCGCCTCCCTGCCCGATCACGCCGAACTGCGGGCCACCGTGGAGGAGGTGTGTCGGACCAAGGCCGTCACCGGCACCATCCTGCTGGCCGAGGAGGGCCTCAACGGGACCATCGCCGGCACC
>JBHJOH010000202.1:0-12642 GCA_050329955.1 Acidimicrobiia bacterium
GCCGCGACCGCAGACCGAGCCCCGCCAAGGAAAGCGTGTCCCTCCACCGGAGCCGGGATCGCAGCTCCTCGGTCATTCCAGCACCCCGTCGCGGATCGACACCCGCCGGGGGAAGCGGGCCGCCAACTCGCGGTCATGGGTGATGACCACGATGGTGGACCCGGCCCGGTTGAGACCCATGAACAGATCGATGATCGAGTCAGAGGTCACCGAGTCGAGGTTGCCGGTGGGCTCGTCGGCGAACACGATCGCCGGGTCGCCCACGATCGCCCGGGCGATCGCCACCCGCTGACGCTCGCCCCCCGAGAGCCGGCTCGGCAGATGATCGATCCGGTGCTCCAACCCCACCCGGATGAGAGCGTCGACAGCTTTGGCTCGCCGCTTGGCAGCCGGCCAACCGCGGTACAGCAGCCCCTGAGCGACGTTGTCCACGGCCGGCACACCGCCGATGAGGAAGAACTCCTGGAACACGAATCCCAGTTTGAGAGCCCGCAACCCGGACAGTCTCCGATCCGAGAGTCCCGAGATCTCGTTTCCGTCGATCTCCACCGTGCCGGTCGTGGGCCGGTCGAGCGCACCCATGAGGTGGAGCAGCGTGGTCTTCCCGGATCCCGACGGCCCGACCACCGCCACCAACTCTCCCGACTCGATCGAGAGATCGATCCCCCTCAAGGCGTCAACCGGCGGAGGCCCCGGATAGACCTTGGTGACTCCGGTGAGGCGAAGGACGGTCATCGCAACGCAGAACGCAGAACGCAGAACGCAGAACGCCTGAACCTGCCCGGCTCGTAGCTCGTCGCTCGTCGCTCGTCGCTCACTTCGGCACCACCACGAGATCTCCCTCTGAGAGCGCACCGGTCACCTCGACGAGCCCACCGGCGAAGTCGCCGGTTTCGACACCGACGAGCATTCCGTCGATCTCCACCGCGTAACCGCCGTCGGAGAGTGAGACCAGGGCTCGCACCGGGACCGCCAGCACCCCGGCGGCCCGATCGCTCTCGATGTCGACGTCGACCGGGGCCTGGTCGATGTCGAGCACGGCTTCGGCCAGTGCGATGGTCACTTCGATCACACCGGGGGAGTCGGGATCGGGGCCGCTGGCGCGGACCACTCGTCCGACCTCGGACACCTGACCCGCCATCTCCCGGTCGTCGGGGAGGGTGACGGTGACGTCGGCGCCCTCGCTCACCAGGTCGAGGTCGTCGGGATCGAGCTCGATGAGCACCTGCTGTTGGAAGGTGGTGGCGGCGTACACCAGGGCACCGACCGCCAGTGGCTGGCCGGCGGCGGCGGCGAGGGCGCCGACCCGCAACGGCTCCGATATGAACAGGACCCGCCCCAGCTCCACCGCGTCGTCGTCGGGCAGGCCCACCGCTTCGCGCCAATCCTCGACGGCACCGGCGGTGGTGCCGTCATATTCCTGGTCCGGCTCCCAGTCGTCGGGACCGTATCCGAGCGCCACCAGGTTGACCTCGAGCTGTTCGATGTCGGCGCCGTCGTCGGAGTCCCGCGACAGTGATCGCCAGGCGGGACGGTCACCGATGAACACGAACACGGCCGCACCGTCGACCTCGTAGGCCACCGATCCGCGTTCCAGCCGGTCGGCCTCCTCGGAGATGTCGGTGAGCGTTCCCGCCAGCGCGGTCCGGATGTCTCTCGACCCGGCGTAGCCGAGTGTCCCGGCCAGGGTGTCGAACTGTACGAGGTCGGTTCGTACCACCGCCACCTCCTCAACCGGCACCGTTTCGATGGTCACTGCGTCGAGCTCGTTGGCGGAGCGGAGCGCATACCCACCCAATCCGGCCGCCGCCACGACCAGCACCACCCCAGCCAGGATTGCGAACCGGCGCATCCTCAGCCCCCGAGCCCGAGGTCGCCGAGTTGGCTCTGACAGGCGGCGGTGGCGAACTGGAAGGAGGGGTGGTCGAAGGGGATGAGCCCGAGGGGATATGGCGAGCCGGTCCCGTTGAACCCGGGGGTGGGGTCGGGGAACTCGGTGACTCCGTTGGTTCGCATGCACTCGGAGAACGAGGCGAGCTGATCGATGATGACGGCCTGCAGCTCGGGATCGGAGGTGAGCTCGAGGGCGCCGGCCCGGGTCAGGATGGTGGCACACGAGGTGAGGGCGGTCCGGAACGCCGGGGTGGCGGTGTCCAGGTCCTCGAGCAGGTCACCCAACTGGGGGCGACCTTCGGCATCGACGCGGATGTCCGGGAACTCGATGCCCTCCTGGCGCATGCACTCGGTGAACTCGAGTGTGGCCTGCTCCAGGCTGAGGCGGGGATCGGCGGTGGTGACGGTGGTCTCCGCCGACGGGGCGGTGGTGACCACGTCCGCCGAGTCGGGGATGGTGGGAGTGGAAGACTCCGAACTGCAGGCGGCCAGCACGATGCCGAACACGACTGCGACGGCGATGACCCTGATTCGCTTCATGGACCGATCGTACCCTGGACGTGAAACGAGGCGATCTGAGCGATCGCCTCGTTCCCGCTCCCGTGGCGCCAGACAGGCGCCGCCGACCGGGCGGCGGTTCGAGCCGGCTCGAACCGCCGGTCCCTGCCCTAGATGCGGGAACCGGGACCCGGTGCCGATGACGTCAGGAGGTCCAGTTCTTGGTCATCATCGGTCACGCCGGTATCGGTCCGCACTGCGAAGAGCCGGGAGCTCACCGTCGTGACGGGGGACTCGTCGGTGAGCATGATCGCCACCGCTCCACAGTCGTGGCAGACATTGCGCCGGATACCGGCACCCACCCCTGCCTGGTTCATGAAGCGGTGCTGCCCGTGCCTGCAGCCTGTCTTCTTCGTCACTACCCATGTCCCATCTCTCGGCCCTCAACACGCTATCCGGTAGGGTCGCCAGCTTGAGGACTAGAAAAGGCGCGCGCGAATAGACTAGACATTGGCCGCGCCCTGGCCCCGGGGCGAACCCACCGGGAGCGTCAGGCTCACTCGCTGTTGTCGAGTCAGTCCTGTTCGGCGACGAACCGGAAAACGCCCGTCTCGGCTTCGGTGAGAAGCTTGCGGGCGGCGTCGGCGCCCATCCGCTGGAGGCCGACATCTCGACCGAGCAGGAACAGATCGCGGGTCGACATCGCCACCACGTCCACCAGCGCCGCCGAGTCTGCCAGCGACTCGAGTGCCCGCGGTCGCCGACTCGGATCGAGTGCCCGGTACTCGTTGGCGACCCACCACATCTGGGTGGGCTGATGCCCGTGTTCGGCGATGTAGGCCATCCGGTGGTGGTTCACCGCCCGCAGATCGGCCGGGCCGGGCTGGCGGTCATAGGCCGCCACCTCCACCAGCGACACCCAGTCGGGCAGCTCGTCATGTCGCACCTGCAACTGCTCGCGGCCAGGGCGATCCACCTCGCTGACCGTGAAGCCCAACTCCTCGAGAGACATGCGCACCGAGCCGACCAGGTCGTCACCCTCGGCCCACAGCATCCAGCGTTCCCCGACCTCGGCATCCCGACCGGCCTCGATGAGCGATGCAGCCGCCTCACCCCGCCACTTGGTGAGCTCGGCGATCTCCTGATCGATCCGCTCGAGCTGCGACAGCACCTCGAGCTCGGAGGCGGTGCGCCACTCGTCCGGGCGGGCCACCTTGGGAGGCGACAGCGGAACCACACCCACGTCGAGGTTGTGGACATGCTCGAGGAATCCCCGGAACCACTCGACCACGTCGGCGTCGCCGGGAACCGCCAAGCCGATGCCCTCGCCACGGTCGTACAGGGCCGCCACCACCAGATCGTTGGCAATCACCAGCGGCCGGGCCACTGCCCTGTCACCGAAGGACAAGGCCGACACCCAGGTGGTGTCACCCTTCGTCCCCTCCTGCAAACCGTTCACAGCCGCCCGGAAAGCTTCGGGAACATCCTCGGCGGCGGTGAGCTGCGTCGCCTTCGACTGTGACAGCGACGACACCCGCCCCACCCCCTGGCGCCCATCGTGAACGGCGTCGCCACAGATGAGAACGTGGAGCCGGTCGTCATCGAACTCGACCGAGCCCGAGACCACGGCGATGTCGCCTGTGAAGCCGGACGTGGTGTACCCGCCGATGTCGTCGAACGCCACGACATTGCGACACAGCTGCGCCAGCGCTGCTGCGATGGAGGAGTCGAACCCGATCACGGCAACCGCCGGCCGGTCCAACACCTCAGCCCCCCTGAGACGGTCAGATCCCATAACCCCTGCCCTCTGTTGTGCCCTGTGCACCATGCTATCGCGCGATCCCGTCGCGCGGAACCGAGATGGGATCTCGTGTTTTCGCCTCGGGTCACCCAGGCATCGGCGGTCAGCGACCCAACAGCGCCAGCACCGTCTCGACCGCTTCCGAAACCAGGGCGGCAGTGGGAGGGGTGAGACCCTCACCCAGGCCCAGATCGGCGGCTGGAACGCCCACCACGTAGACGTCGGGCACGGCCTGCCCGATCGTTCGGGCCAGCGACACCAACGCCTCGGGCGAGCCGTGGTGGGTCATGGCGGGATCGGTCCCGGCCTCGGCCAACCGGGCGGTGAGCGACACCGAGTCGATCGAGGCGTCCACCACCACCACCCGGTCGGAACCGGCGATCTCTTCAACGAGTTCCGGCACGAGTTGGGATCGCGTCATCACCCGGACACCGGGCAGCGCCATTTCCTCGATGGTCGACGCAACCACCCGTCCGACGCCGTCGTCACGCCGCAGGTCGTTGCCGACCCCGATCACCAGCATGTCACCCACGGGTGGCCGAGCACACGGCGTGGCCGGCGGCATCCTCGAGGGTGACCACCATCGGCATGGCACCGATGGCGTGGGTCGAGCAGCTCAGGCACGGGTCGTAGGCGCGGATCCCCGCCTCGATGCGGTTCAGCGTCGACTCCTCGATGGTGGCTCCCGTGATCCACTCGCGGGCGATCTGGGCCACCGTGGCGTTCATCCCCAGGTTGTTCTGCCCGGTGGCGATGATCAGGTTGACGTCGGTGAGCAGGCCGTTGTCGTCGACCTCGTAGTCGTGGAACAGCGTGCCCCGCGGCGCCTCGGAGACGCCGACCGCCCGCCGCCGGTTGATGCCCGCCTCCGCCCTCACCCTGGTGTCGGTGAGCAGCGGGTCACCGATCATCTCCTCGATCCGCTCGGTGCAGGCGAGGATCTCGATCAAGCGGGCGTGGTGGTAGTGGAACGACGACAACCCCACCCCTCCGACGGTCTCACGGAACGCATCCAGCGCCTCATCGGCCAGGGGCGTTCCCATGCGCTCGGCCATGTTGATGCGGGCGAGCGGACCCACCCGGTACATGCCGTCGGCCACCGGTGCACTGTCGGGCACCAGTGGTTTCCAGTACGGCGACTTGAGATAGGAGTCCTTGTTGGTGGACTCGCCCAGGTAGGTGCGGTAGTCCGCCGGGTCGATGTTGTCCGCCACCACCGCCCCGGCGGCGTCGATCACCTTGAGGTGACCGGTGTGGTGCTCCCAGGTGCCGGCGCGGTTGGCGATCGCCAGGAACAGGCTGGGGAAGGATCCGAAGGCGGCTATCTCGCGCTGGAAGCGGTCGGCGATCGACAGGTACAGCTCGAGGGCGCCGATCGCCGTCTCCTTGGCCTCGGCCACCCCGGCCGCGATCACGTCGCGGGTCTCGGCCGTCATCGGGTGCGCCACCCCACCGGGCACGATCCCGGGGGCGTGCACCTTGCGACCGGCGATCGCCTCGATGATCGACTGGCCGTAGCTGCGGAGCCGGATACCGCGCCGGGCGATCTCGGGCTCGGATCCCATCAGCCCGAACACGTTGCGGATGGCGGGATCTGCATCCATGCCCAGCAACAGATCGGGTGCGCTCAGGTGGAAGAAGCTGAGAGCGTGGCTCTGGGTGATCTGGCCGAGATTGGCCAACGTCCGCAATGCCACTGCGGTGGGAGGCGGCTCCACCCCCATGATGGCGTCACCCGCCTTGGCCGACGCCAGCAGATGGCTCACCGGGCAGATCCCGCAGGTGCGGGCCGTGAGGCTGGGCATCTCGAAGACCGGGCGCCCCCGGCAGAACTCCTCGAACCCCCGGAACTCGGTCACATGGAAGCGGGCATCTGAAACCAGCCCGTCCTCGCCGAGGCGGATCGTGATCTTGGCGTGCCCCTCGATCCGACTGACCGGGTCGATCGTCACCAGGTCGTGCATGGCGCTCTCCTCATCCGAACCTGATCCCTTCGCCCCGATCCTCCGCCAGGTTCCCGTCGAGGATGGCCACCACCGCTTCCTTGATCCTCGCCGCCGGCGGTGGGCATCCGGGGAGGTAGACGTCGACGTCGATCACCTGGTGCAACGGCAGCACCCGTGGCAGCAACTCGGGGACGATGGGTCGTTCGTCGGGGATGGCACCGTCGCGGTCGACCTTCTCAACGTAGACCCGCTGCAGGATCTTCAGCGGGTCGCCGAGCGGGTTACGCATGGCGGTGACGTTGCCGGTGACGGCACAGTCTCCGAACGACACCACCATCGCGCTGCGCTTTCGGATGATCCGAGCCAGCTCCAGGTTGTCCTCGTTGGCCACCGCTCCCTCCACCAGGGTCACGTCGACCCCCTCGGGGAACACCTTGGTGTCGACCAGCGGGCTGTAGACCAGATCCACCCTGGCGGCCAGATCGAACAGGAACTCGTCCATGTCCAGAAACGACATGTGACAGCCCGAGCAGCCGCCCAGCCACACCGTCGCCAACCGTGCCTTGTCCGTCATGGCTCGATCCATTCATGGTCGCGGCGGGCGCTCACCAGTCGCGCCACCAGGTCGGGCATGTGCTTCATCTCCCCCACCGCCAATCCCTGATAGGCGAGCGCCCCGGTGGGACACGACGCCACACACTTGCCACACCAGGTGCACGAGGTGGACTCGCCCCAGGGTTGGCCGAGGTCGGTGACCAGGTACGCATGGTGGCCGCGGGATGCGATGTCCCAGACGTGGGCTCCCTCGATCTCGTCGCACACCCGCACACAGCGGGTGCACAGGATGCAGCGGTTGGGATCGAACAGGTACTTCGGATGGGAGGCGTCGACCGGCCTCGCCGGCGACTGGTAGTCGAAGCGGACGTGGTCCATCCCGGCCTCGACCGCCCGGTCCTGCAGCTCGCAGTTGCCGTTGGCGACGCACACCGCGCACACGTGGTTGCCTTCGGCGAACAACAACTCGAGGATGGCCCGGCGGTGGCTGCGCAGCTTGGCGGTGTTGGTCCACACCTCCATGTCCTCGGTGACCTGGGTGGCGCAGGCGGGCCGCAGCTGACGCTGCTCGGACACCTCGACCACGCAGATGCGGCAGGCCCCGAACACCGAGACCCCCTCGAGGAAGCACAAGGACGGGATGTCGATCCTGTTGCGGCGCGCCGCCTGCAGAACCGACTCACCCTCGAAGGCTTCGACTTCGGTGTCGTCGAGGCTGATGCTGACGGTGGGGCGACGCTCAGGCATGGGCTTTCTCCTCCACCTTGTCCTGGGCGGGGTCGTGCACGAGGGCCTCGTATTCGGATCGGAAGTACTGCAGTGTCGAGATCACCGGGTTGGGCGCGCTCTGGCCCAATCCACACAGCGACGTTTCCCGGACCACGGTGCACAGCTCCTCGAGCAGGGCGATGTCCTTCTGGCGCCCGGTTCCCGAGCAGATCCGGTCGAGCAGGCCGTGCATCTGGACGGTGCCGGCCCGACAGGGCACACACTTGCCACACGACTCGTCCATGCAGAACTCCATGAAGTAGCGGGCCACCTCGGGCATCGAGGAGTCCTCGTTCATCACGATCAGACCGCCCGATCCCATGATCGAGCCGAGTTCGCGCAGGCTCTCGTAGTCAACCGGCGTGTCGAGGAAGCGCGACGGGATGCACCCTCCGGACGGGCCGCCGGTCTGGGCCGCCTTGAAGGCCTTCCCGGCGGGAATGCCTCCGCCCATGTCCTCGACGATCTCACGCAGCGAGATGCCCATCGGCACCTCGATCAGCCCGGTGTTGACGATGTCGCCCGCCAGGGCGAACACCTTGGTGCCGTGGCTCTTGGCGGTGCCGATCCCGGCGAACCAGGCCGACCCGTTGGTGACGATGGCGGGGATGTTGGCGAGGGTCTCGACGTTGTTGATCATCGACGGGCGCCCGAACAGGCCCCGCTCGGTCGGGTAGGGAGGTCGCAGGCGGGGAGTGCCCCGGCGGCCTTCGATCGAGGCGAGCAGGGCGGTTTCCTCTCCGCACACGAAGGCGCCCGCCCCGATCCGAACCTCGACCTCGAAGTCGAACCCGCTGTCGAGCACTTTGCGGCCCAGCAGCCGGCTGCGCCGGGCCGCCCGGATCGCCCGGTCGAGCCGTTCCACCGCTTTGGGGTACTCGGCCCGCACGTAGATGTAGCCGTGGTCGGCGCCGGTGGCGTAGGCGGCGATGGCCAGGCCCTCGATCACCCGGTGCGGGTCGTCCTCCATCACGGTCCGGTCCATGTAGGCGCCGGGATCGCCCTCGTCGCCGTTGGCGATCACGTACTTGTGATCGGACTCCGAAGCAGCCAACAGGGCCCACTTGTTGCCGGTGGGATACCCCGCCCCGCCCCGGCCCCGCAGACCCGACGCCTTGATCTCTTCCACCACCTGCTCGGGTGTCATGGTGGTGATGGCCTTCTCCAAGGCCCGGTACGCCCCGTGGGCCACGGCCGACTCGAGACGGTCGGGGTCGATGATGCCCGCGTTGGCCAGCACCACCCGCTGCTGGCGGGCGAAGAAGGGCATGTCGGTGTCGAGGATGTGGTCGGTGGGAGCCTGGTCGCCGTTGCCGTGGGAGCGGACGATCGCCTCGCCGACAGTGCCGTCGACCGAGTGGTACATCGTGACGTCCCCACCGCGTTTGAGCACCCGCACCAGCGGACCGGCGCTGCACAGGCCCATGCAGCCGGTCGGCACCACCTGGACGTCGGCGCCGAGCCCAACCGCCTCGACCGCCCCGGTCATGGCTTCGATGGCGACGCCAGCCCCGGCCGATTGGCAGGCGGTGCTGGCACAGGCCTTGATGCGCCACAGGTAGCGGCTGCGGTCCTCGAGCTCGCGTTCTGCGACGTCATGAAGATCGATCGGCGTCGCCATCAGGAACCCACCTCGGCCAGCGCCACCGCATCTGTGATGAGAGCGACGGTGGACGAGGCATCGAGATGGCCCGACACCACCCCGTCGAACACGACCACCGGGGCCAGCCCGCACGACCCCAGACAGCGGGCCGTCCGCAGCGTCAGCATGCCGTCGGCCGAGGTCTCTCCGGGCGGGACGTCGAACTCGGCTGACACCGCCCTGACGATGGCGTCGGCACCCTTCACGAAACATGCGGTCCCGGTGCACACACTGCACGAGTGCTCACCGGCCGGCTCGAAGCGGAACAGGTGGTAGAACGTGGCCACCCCCAGCACCATGCTCGGCGGCAGCTTCAACGCCCTCGCCACATACATGAGGATGTCATCGGAGAGGTACCCGAACACGTCCTGGGCCACGTGCAACGTCTCGATCAGCTGATCCTGAGCGCTGCGAACCCGCTTGAGGTGTTTGTCGACCACGGCGAAACGCTCGTCGCCCGAAGGATGTGTGCCGTCCACGCTGCCCTTTCCGTCTCAGCGGGAATCCTGCCGGAAGGCGAGCGGGACAGACAGGGACCAAGGTCCCGGTGTCTTGCTTCGTGAGCCAAAGGCACATGTCACCGTTCACAGTTGAACGTCGACGGCTAACCGCCCCTGGGTCGACCGCCTGACATTCATCTGGTCGCGTTGGTCAGGGTGATCGATCATGCGACAGCAACCACTTCCCTCACCCGCACAACTCGAGACCGTTGGGCGCACAACCGATGCGCAGCCTCCGGGGCGCCGAAGCCGAGGCCGGAGACGGGCCCGCCACAGGTGGCGGTGAGCAGGTCAACGCTGGTGGCCTGCAGGAGCCCCTGTCGGCCCTACGGAAAGTCAAACCCGGCATGGAGGCGGTGGGCCTCACCGCTCGCTCGATCGGGGACGTCGCCACCGACAGTGGCCGGCTGGTATTCCGGCGAGTGCAACAGAGTGCCGGTTCCCGGACGTGTGTGGGTGCGCGATATCGCGCACGGAGGTGAGTGATCTGGGCGGGCCCGCGGGGGTTGGGCTTCGGCCGGAGTCCGCAGGCTCGTGTCTCACGTCGGCGACCACTGCCGATGCGGACATTGGCGACGCCTTGTTCCGGGCACCAGTGGCGGACACGGTCGTTGGTTCCAGACCGAGTCCCCGTGGGGTTCGTCAAGGGCGGCGTCGCAGCCGGTCAGGGTGCGGTACCCAAGGTGGCGGCGGGTTCTCATGAGTCTGAGCGCTCCGGCAGGCATTGTGGCGGGTGCTCGTCGTTCATCCTCGCGGGCTCGCATAGTGTTGTGCCGGGCGGGCCACTCGGGCGGTGTGGTTCACCCGGATCGGTCAGGGGAGCATGTCTTGGGTGATCACCCAGGGTGAGTCCTCAGCGCAGAACGGACCAGGGAACCGGGCCACTTCGACGTCGTCGGCATCGACAACGACCATGTCCGCCAACATGCATTCATCCTCGATCTCCACTCTGGTACCTGGGCTCATGTTGCCGAGGTCGATCGTGCCAGAAGTGCCCCCGCTCTCCACGACAGCGATCACTGTCAGTTCTTCGTCTGTTTCGTTGTGGACTTCGAGGACGGTGCGGAACAGGCCGCAGCCGCTGAGGGCGGCGGCGACCAGCACGGCCACCACTACTAGGTGGATGGTGGAGCGTGCCGGCCGCAACAGCGGTTGTCTGGTGAAGTTGGTGTGGTGGTTCACAGTTCTGCGTTCAGGTAACACCATCGAATGCGACGTCAACCCCGCTGAGTGCCGTGAACCGGTCGGCGATGAGCCAAATTGTGACGGTTTCGTTGGCGTTAACGTCTACCGCCAGTTGATGCCAGGTGGTGTCCCCGGTGAGGGTCACCGAGTCGGTCCGGATCCCGTTGCTGCGTTTGGGGTCGCTGAACTCCATCGCGTACGGGATCGTCGTGCGTTCGATGTTCTCGAAGCCGTAGCGGTCGAGGAGTTCTTCACCGACACCGGGCCGGCCGAGAGCGACCATCGCTGCCTGGTTGCTCACCTTCGGTTCTGCGGCCATCGAGAACGGTGCGAGTGCCCACGCTCCCGGGGACTTCTTGATGTAGCCCCATACCGTTATCCCGATCCGGCCACCTGGCACCAGGACTCGCAGTGCCTCGCCGAGTGTGTCCGGGGTCGTTGCCCAAATGCCCCGGAAACTTGTCACGACATCGAATGTGGCGTCGTCCCATGGCAAAGCATGCATGTCACCGACCCGAACATCGGAGTCGGGGTTGCGGTCTCGGGCGATGGCGACCAGCCGATGGGACGCGTCGATACCCCAACACGTCGCCCCCCGAGCGCGCGCCAGCTCGATTGCGAGACCTGCGCCGCACGCGATGTCGAGCAGCCGGTCGCGGCGGTCCACTCCGAGACGGTGGTGCACCGCGACGTACTCGCGGCAATTCGAGGGTTCGCTCAAGGTGGCGAAGTCGACAGCCTGATGGCCCCACCCGCGGTCGACCTCGGTCCAGTCGCCTCGGTCATGAGTGTGGGATCCGGGGGTGTTCATCGTCGCTGCTCGTTTCGGGCGTGGTCGATGCGTCGGTGGAGGGCCGGGTTGTCGACGTTGGCGGCGAGGAGCTGCGCGGCGTCGAGTGCGCCGGTGTCCCCGAGGCGCCAGCGGTGCAGCTGGGCTCGCGCGACGAACTCGCCCATGTCGCATCTGGCCGCGATCGTGGTCAATGAGTCGATGAGCTGGGGCGTTGTCTGCCGGTCGTTCCGTGCGAGCATGAACTCGATCTTCGAGTCGAGCACGTAGGCCTTCACCCACAGGTACATGTCGGTGACCGACTCGCACCGCCGCAACGCTGAGTCGAGCCAGGTCATCGCCGTTGAGTAGTCACCGCGCCGGGCGCTGAGGAGACCGAGGACCCGTGCCGTCATCGCTTCCCAGCATGGATCACCGAGCTGGCAGGACAGCGCCCACTCCTGCTCGACCTCCTCGGTGACTCCGCCGTCAATTCCGCCGAGGAGCGAGAGTTCGGCCTTCAACGCCCGCGGCCATGGGCGAAAGGCGATCCATCGCTGAGCCTCAACGAGTTCCAGCGATCGATCGACGGCATCGACGGCTGGGCGGAGGTCGTGGCGGAGCATGTGCGCGCGGGCCAGGATCGACAACGACCACGCCTGCTGACGAACATCGCCGCACCGTTCGGCGAGCTCGACGGACTCGGCGAGCAACCCGATCGCTTCCCCGTAGCGTCCGGCATCCGAAGCGTTCATTCCGCCCACGCCGAGGATCGACGCCCGCGTCTCATCGTCGACGGCGAAATCGGTGGCACGTCGCAACCATTGCGTCGCGGTCGACCGACGACCCGCCTGGACTTCTACGAATCCGAGTTCCCGACAGGCAATCGCGCTGGTGCGGCTGTCGCCTGCGGAACCGGCGACGCGAGTCGCTTCGTGCAGGACGATGGCGCCTTCGCCGTCGTGCCCCCGAACGCCATGCACCAGAGCACCGCCAAGCGCAATCAGCGTCTGCCCGTGCAGGGCGGGATCGTCGCCGACAGCAGCTTTCGCGACCGCCCGATACAGACAATCGAGCCCCGCCCC
>JBHJOH010000203.1:0-8101 GCA_050329955.1 Acidimicrobiia bacterium
CCGGCGGCCCGGAACACCGACGCCCAGCACTCCGCCCACCAGTCC
The DNA here is from genome assembly GCA_050329955.1 of Acidimicrobiia bacterium. GTDB lineage: Bacteria > Actinomycetota > Acidimicrobiia > Spongiisociales > ZC4RG35 > JAOUGY01. Next base: position 46 of record JBHJOH010000203.1, read on the forward strand.
CACGATTCGGCGGTGTCGAGGCAGCGCAGCGGCTCGCCGGTGGTGCCCGACGTCTGGTGGATCTTCACATAGGCATCGCGGGGAAAGCTCAGGTTCGAGCCATAGGGCGGGTTGCCGGTCTGGTCGGCAGACAACTCCTTCTTGGTGGTGAAGGGGAGACGCCGGAAGTCCTCCCATCCGGAGATGTCACGCGAAGCGTTGACACCCACCGCCCCGAACTTGGCGGCGTAGAAGGCGTTGGTGCCGAGCATCTGGTCGAGCACCAGTTGGAACTTGCGGAGCTGCAGCTGGCCCAGGGCATCCCGACCCAACGTCTCCATCAGCGAGCCGATCTGGCGTGCGTCCACGAGTGCCTTCCTTCTCAGTCGTGATCCGGGGCCGAGGCGGCCCGGAAGGGGAACTTCTCGATGATCATGATGACCGGTCGTCCACCCATCATGATGCGATAGGCACGGCTCAACAGGTCGCCGTCGTACAAATGACGCAACGACTCGGGGAGGCCGTCGGCCGACTCCTTGCCGTACCAGAGCACCTCGCGGCGTTGCTCCACCCGCGACGACAGCAGGATGCGTCCCACACTGCCGCCCTGGATCTCCATGGCGGCCCGGATGTCGCGGGGGATGGCGGCGGGGTTGGTGAGCGAGATGGCGTAGGCGTACAGGTCGCCGCTGTACCCGCCGGTGAGGGTCACGTGGCGGGCCAGCACCTCGCGTCCCGCCTTCACATCGAGCCACTCCTGGGCCACCTCGAGCGTCTGCTCGGCCTGCCCGAGGGTGGTGACCTCTATCGGCTCCATGCAGTAGGCCTCGAGGAACTTGGTGACAGTGCCGTCGATCACCATCAGCGCCCGTTGCATGGGCGACAGTGCCCGAAGGTTGACCGGCTCCAGATCGGAGGGCCGATCGAACTGGGCCACGAACAGCCCATCAGCCGGGTCGAAGGCAGCCATCAGGCGATCTCGTACTCCGCCAGCTGGCCGCGCTCGTACATCTCGGCGAAGTGCCGGTGCCGGCGCTTGCCCGAGGAGGTCTTGGCGAGGGTCCCCTGCGAGACGAGGACGACGTCGTCGACGCCCACCCCGAGCCGCTCGAACACGGCCTGCTTCACGGCGGCCGTGATCTCGTCGGCGGTTTGTTCACGCTCGTCTCGGACCTCGCTGATGATCACCACCCGCTGGGTGCCGAGCTTGGCGTCGTCGGTGCCGAATGCGGCGAACGAACCGGTGCGCAGGTCGGGGATCTTGAGGAGGGCGGCTTCGAAGTCGGACGGATCGATCTTGCGACCCCGGACGGCGATGCGCTCCTTGGCCCGGCCCGTCCAGAAGAACTCGCCGTCGCGCAGGTAGCCGAGGTCGCCGGTCTTGAGCAGGTCGCCGTGGAAGGCGGCGGCAGTGGCCTCGGGATCGTGCAGGTATCCCTCCATCCGCGAGGCAGTGTCGAGGGCGAGGTAGCCGACGTGGCCGTCGGGAAGATCCTTGCCCAGGTCATCGAGGATGTGGATGGTGATGCCCGGATGGGCCTTGCCGCAACCGACCGTGGGTACCGAGAGCTCACCTTCGGTGACCACCGTCGCCACCTGGTCCTCGTGCAGGGCGTGGGCGTCGATGTGCTCGATGGGAACCTCTTCGCTCGGGGGCGTGAAGGTGGCGCCACCAACGTTCTCGGCACAGCCGAAGTTGGTCTTGACGGCGTCGGCCCGCAACCCGAACGGGGTGAAACGATCCTTGAAGGCAACGATGGTCTCGTAGTGGATGCGCTCGGCGGCGTTCCAGAACCCGCGCACATGGTCGAGGCTGATGCCCTCCATCTCGCTGTCCCGGACGCGCTGGGCGGCGAGAGCGAATCCGAAGTTGGGCGACCAGGTGATGGTGGCGCCGGTGTCGAACACGCCGCGCATCCACGACACCGGGCGCTTGACGAAGTCGAAGGGGCTCATCATCACCAGCGGGATGCCCCGGGTGAGGCACAGCATGAAGTTGTTCATGAGGCCCATGTCGTGATAAAGCGGGGTCCAGTTCAGATAGATGTCGTCGCTGCTCACGTCCATGGCGGTGGCCATTCCGTCGAGCGCCGCCATCACATTCTCCTGACGCCACATGCAGATCCTGGGGAAGCCGGTGGTGCCCGATGTGAGCTGGAGGCCGGCCAGATCGTCGCTCCCCCGCATCACCCAGTCCACCGACCCGCCGGCCGAGGCGAACTCGTCGACGCCGAAGGCAAAGGCGGTGCCGGTGTGGCGGGCGATCAGATCGTCCCGCATCCCGGCGACGGTGTCGGCCGCCACCACCACCGGCGCCGACGTACGCTCGATGATCCCGTGCAGAATGTCGGGCAGGCTCGAGTTCAGGCCCTGGATGGCCGGCGGCGCCACCAGCAGCGGCAACGCGCCCAGCGCCAGCGTGCCCAACAGCACTTCGGCGGCGAAACGATCGTTGTAGGGCACCTGAACGCATACGGCGCCTTCGACCAGCCCCATCTCGGCCAGCCGGGAGGCGGCCGCTTCGGCGCCGGCCAGCAGCTCGCCGCGGCTGATCCAGGTGCAGGTCCGGTCCGCCGAATAGAACCCGAGCGCCTTGGCGTCAGGATCGGCCTGGGCCAGCTCATGAATGCTCGACTGAAGCGTGTTCCCCATCTCGACCTTCCATCCTCACGACTCGAACGGGTGAGTGTACGGCCGACCGGCCACGATGAAACGCCCCCGTCTCCACCCGCCCGAACACTGTCCCACGACCTCGGCGGGAGTCAAGGAGCCGATCGGCCCGGAATGTCAGGCGAGGTGGCCCACGATGGCTTGAACCGCTTCGTCGATCGGGAGCTCGGCGGTTCGCAGCACCAGCTCGGGCTGCAACGGAGCCTCGTAGGGATCGTCGATCCCGGTGAACCCCTTGATCTCACCCGCCCGGGCCTTCTTGTAGAGGCCCTTGGGGTCACGCTGCTCACACACCTCGATCGGTGTGTCGACGAACGCCTCGTGGAACGGCACCCCGGCGACCTGGTGGATTCGCCGGACCCGGTCCCGATCGGCACGGTACGGGCTGATCACCGGCACCAGCACGATGAGACCGGAGTCGGCCATCAACCGGGCTACCTCTCCCACCCGGCGCACGTTCTCGGTACGGTGTTCCGGGCTGAACCCGAGATCACCGTTGAGCCCGTGGCGAAGGTTGTCCCCGTCGAGCACGTAGGCGGCACGTCCGGAGGCGACCAGCGCCTGCTCGGTGCGATGGGCGATGGTCGACTTGCCCGAACCGGACAGCCCGGTCAGCCACACCGTGGCACCCAGACCACCCGTCACGGCCGCCCGCTCCTCGCGGGAGACCGCCCCCGGATGCCAAACCACGTTCTCTGTCACAGACATGAAACTCCAATACCTGGCTGCTAGCTGCTAGCTACTAGCCAGAAACTGCTCGTAGCTCGTAGCTCGTAGCTCGTAGCTCGTAGCTCGTAGCTCGTAGCTCGTAGCTCGTAGCTCGAAGCTCGTAGCTTTAGACCGCCGGGCCGGTGATCATGCCCGCACCGACCGTGTTGTTGGTGGATTCGTCGACGAGGATGAACGACCCGGTGTCACGGTTGCGGCGGTACTCGTCGAAGAACATTGGCACGGTGGTCCGCAGCCGAATCCGGCCGATCTCGTTGAGTCCGATGGCGTCGGCTGACTCGTCACGGTGCAGCGTGTTGATGTTGAGTCGGTACTGGACGTCCTTGACCATCGCCCGCGCCCACCGGCTCGTGTGTTTGATGGCGAATTTGCCACCGGGGCGCAGGGTGGCGGTGTCCGACAGCCAGCAGACCATGGCGTCGAGATCCTGGCCGACGTGGGGCTGGTTGTGGGGACGGCAGATCATGTCGCCCCGGCTGATGTCGATCTCGTCCTCGAGACGGATCACAACCGAAGCGGGCGGCGCCGCTTCCTCGACAGGCCCGTCGAAAGTGTCGATCGAGGCGATCCTGGTGGTGAATCCGGCGGGCAGCACGATGACCTCGTCGCCCTTCTTGAACACGCCGCCCTGGATCTGCCCGGCATACCCGCGGTAGTCCTGATGCTCCATCGTGTGGGGGCGGATGACGTACTGCACCGGAAACCGGCAGTCGATCATGTTGCGGTCGCTGCCCACGTGGATGTCCTCGAGGAGATGCAGCACCGACGGTCCCTTGTACCAGGGGGTGTTGGGGCTCTCTTCGACGATGTTGTCGCCCACCAGGGCCGACACCGGCACGAAACGGAGATCGGTGATGTCGAGGCGGGTGGCGAACTGGCGGAACTCCTCCACCAACTCGTCGTAGCGCTCTTCGCTGTAGTCGACCAGGTCCATCTTGTTGACACACAAAACGAGATGGGGAACCTGGAGCAGCGAGGCGATGAACGAGTGTCGACGGGTCTGCTCGAGGATGCCCTTGCGGGCGTCGATGAGGATGAGGACGATGTCGGCGGTCGATGCGCCCGTCACCATGTTGCGGGTGTACTGGACGTGTCCGGGCGTGTCGGCCAGCACGAACTTCCGTTTGGGGGTGGCGAAGTAGCGGTAGGCGACGTCGATGGTGATGCCCTGTTCGCGTTCGGCCCGGAGGCCGTCGGTGAGCAGCGCCAGGTCGACGTAGTCGGTGCCTCTTCGCTTGGAGGCCTCTTCGATCGCCTCCATCTGGTCTTCGAAGATCTGCTTGGTGTCGTACAACAGTCGGCCGATCAGGGTCGACTTACCATCGTCAACCGAGCCGGTGGTGGCGAGGCGGACGAGTTCCATCCGCTGGGCGGTTTCGGCCGTCATCTAGAAATACCCCTCACGCTTACGATCCTCCATGGCGGCCTCGGTCGTCTTGTCGTCGGCCCGGCTGGCGCCACGTTCGGTGATACGGCTGGCCGCCCCCTCGATGATGATGTCCTCGATGGTGGCAGCGACAGATTCGAATGCGCCGGTGCAGGTCATGTCTCCGACGGTGCGGAACCGGACCACCCGCTCGAAGATCTCCTCACCCTCCATCAAGGTGAGATGGGAGTTCTCGGCCATGAGCATGCCGTCACGTTCGAACACACGGCGGGTGTGCGAGAAGTACACCGAGGGCAGGTCGATCTGCTCGTCGAGGATGTACTGGTAGATGTCCATCTCGGTCCAGTTCGAGATCGGAAACACCCGAAGATGCTCGCCCTTGCGATGGCGGGCGTTGTAGAGGCTCCACAGCTCGGGACGTTGATTCTTCGGGTCCCACTGACCGAAGTCGTCGCGGAAGCTGAACACCCGCTCCTTGGCGCGGGCCTTCTCCTCGTCGCGGCGGGCGCCCCCGAAGACGACGTCGAACTGGTTCTCCTCGATGGCGGCGAGGAGCGACTCGGTCTGGAGCCGGTTGCGGCTGGCCCGCGGCCCGGTCTCCTCCACCACACGGCCGGCATCGATCGACTCCTGCACGGAGGCGACGATGAGGGTGCAGCCGAGTTCGGCGACGGTCCGGTCGCGGAAATCGATGACTTCGGAAAAGTTGTGCCCGGTATCGACATGCATCACCGGGAACGGAAGACGGGCAGGGTGAAACGCCTTGACGGCGAGACGCAGAACGACGGCCGAGTCCTTGCCCCCGGAGAACAACAGCACGGGGCGTTCACCCTCGGCCACTGCCTCCCTGATGATGTGGATCGACTCGGCTTCGAGCGCGCGCAGGTGGTCCAGCTGATACGACATGAGTCCGACAGGATATCCGCTCGACCGCTCACCGGGAAGACCTCGTTTCCCATTCCGCCTCAACCCCTCAGGTGCGGGGCGGGCACGGCGGCACCCGTCTGCACCTGAGCCGGGTCGAACATCTTGTCTCTGGACCCGACCGATGGGTTGAGCGGGCGACCTCCGCCGATACCCTGTCACGCATGATCATCGACCGCTCAGACGACCTTTCCCGGATCTCGGACGCGCTGGCGAAGGCCGGCACTGCTCTCGAGCGCTTCACGGCCGGAGATGTCAAGGCGACCGCAAAGTCGGGAGGAGACCCGGTCACCGAGGCCGATCTCCTCATAGACGCCATCATGAAGGGTGCCCTGCTCGATGAGGGCGAAGGATGGCTCTCAGAGGAGACGGCCGACGATACCGGGCGGCTGGAGCGCTCCCGGGTGTGGGTGGTGGACCCCCTCGACGGGACCCGGGAGTTCGTCGAAGGTATCCCCGAATGGTGCGTGTCGATCGGGTTGGTCGAGAACGGTGAGCCGGTGGCCGGCGGCGTCCTCGCCCCCGGACCCGACCACCTCATCCTGGGAGCTGTCGGCCACGGAGTGACGCTGAACGGGTCACCGGTCGGCGTGACATCCACCGCCGAAATCGATGGCGCCCTCGTGCTCGCCAGCCGCAGCGAGGTCAAGCGGGGCGAATGGGACCGCTTCTTCCGCACCCCGGTCTCGGTCCGCAACATGGGCTCGGTCGCCTACAAGCTCGGACTTGTGGCCGCCGGACTGGCCGATGCCACCTGGACCCTCGTCCCCAAGAACGAGTGGGACGTGGTCGGCGGCGCCGCCCTGGTGGTGGCCGGAGGCGGCCAGGTCAGGTTCCTCGATGGAAGCCAGCCGCAGTTCAACCGCCCCGACCCCCTCCTCACCGGCTTCCTCGCCACCAACGGAATGCTGATGGACGCCGTCCAGGAGATCACCCAGTAGCTGCTGGGGTTTAGCTCGTAGCTCGCAGCTCGTAGCTCGCAGCTCCAACGTGGCAGACGCTCCACGCGGCGGCTTGGACACCCCCGGCCCGCCACGCGAGTCCCGCACCACCACAACCGGCGGGGGGTCAGGGGGTCGTCCCCCCTGGGTCAACTACGCCTTCGCTCCCGCTCCCACAAACCACTCGACGGTCCTCTTCAGGCCTTCTTCGAGCAGGACGGTGGGCTCGTAGCCGATCAGGTCGCGAGCTTTGGAGATGTCCGCCAGTGAGTCTCGCACGTCGCCGGCCCGGGTCTCGGTGTGGGTGACCTGATAGTCGGTGTTCCCGACGGTCTCGCCGATGGCGGCGAGTAACTGGTTGAGGCTGACGCGGTAGCCGCAGGCGATGTTCATGGCCTCGCCCGATGACCGGGAGTCGGCGGCGGCGGCTTTCAGGTTGGCCTGCACGACGTTGTCGATGTAGGTGAAGTCCCGGGTCTGCTCGCCATCGCCGTGGATGACGGGCGCCCGCCCTTCCAGCAGGGCGGTGGTGAACAGCGGGATCACCGCCGAGTAATGGCTGGTTGGGTCCTGATGGGGCCCGAACACGTTGAAGTAGCGCAGAGCCACCGTCTCGATGTCGTAGACGTGGGCGAAGGCCTTGCAGTACTGCTCGCCCGCCAGTTTGGCGACGGCGTAGGGCGAGAGCGGCGCGGTGACCATGCCCTCGTGCTTGGGAAGGGTGGGGGTGTTGCCGTAGGCGCTGGACGACGAGGCGTAGACCAGCCGCCGGACGTCGGCTTTGCGGGCAGCGTTCAGGACGTTGAGCGACCCGGTGGCGTTGACCGAGTGGGTACGTACCGGGTCGTCCACGCTTCGTTTCACACTCGGGAGCGCGGCTTGATGGAACACCACCTCGACCCCATCGACTGCCCGTGCCACCGCCTCGGGGTCCTCGATGGACGCCTCGATGAGCTCGATGTCGAGCCCGTCGATGTTCTGGCGACGCCCGGTGGCGAAGTCGTCGATGACCCGCACGTCATCCCCGCGCTCGAGCAGCGCCCGACTGATGTTCGATCCGATGAAACCGGCTCCGCCGGTGACGAGTGTCTTCATGGTCCGCTCCCTTTTCCCGAGCCACACAGTATCCGAACGTCGGATTTGCGCCACAAGGGATACTGAGACCACCGACCGGTGCCTGCCACGGTGATGGTCGCTTCTGTCGCCGCTTGGACTAGCCTCATCACGATGCTGTTGGAAAGCATGCTCGTGATCGCGGCGCTGCTGCTGATCCTGAGCGGGGGAGCCAAACTGGCTGATGGGGGCCCGACCATGGGGGCGCTTCGAAGTGCCCGGCTACCGGCCGGCTACCGCGTTGTCACCGGTTTGGGCCTGATCGAAGTCGTCGCCGGAGCGTCGGCTCTGATCACATCACACCCCGCGGCAG
>JBHJOH010000204.1:0-2710 GCA_050329955.1 Acidimicrobiia bacterium
CAGGACATGGTCGACGCCGACAGCCCGAGCGAGTTCCCAGTAGTCGTTCACCTGTTCTGAGGCCAGCGTGTTGGAACCAGTCTTCACCTCGACGAAGGTTGACCAGCGAGCCTTGCCGAATGTGACTTCGATCAGGCCGTCTGGGCGAATCTTCTTGCCGTTGTGCGGATAGATCACCTCTGTGTACGCATCGACCACCGCCTTCTGGGCCTTGGACGCGCCCAGCGGGGACAGTAGGTCTCCAGAGAGGTCCCTGACCATGCTCAGGACGGCAAGGAGAGCAGAGGTAGCCCGTTGCTCGGCTTCGATCTCGCTGCCGATCCCCGATACCGGTATCAGCCTTGCTCGATGCATAACGCCTCCCAAGTTGCGTACGAAGCACTAGACAGCTCAGCCCAGATAACTTGCGTGTCAACCGGAGGACGAGATGCGCTCGCCGGCCTTCCGAGCGACATGGCTAAGCAAGCCACGCCGCCGTGGTGGGCATGAGCCCGAGAAGCTTCCAGGGGATCTCACTCGAGTTCAACACCGCCCCCACCGACTTCGACACCCCGGCCGAGAGCGCATCGGACTCAACCTCGTAGGACGCCGTCCACCCGCCCCGCCGTCGCCGGGTCCAGGAACCCATCGACGGTGGCGTCGGTTTCGATCTGCATCGCCCGATCGAGCGTGTTGGTGTACCCCTCGTTCAGCACCTGCTTGGTGCGACGCAGCATCGGCTGGGGCAGGGCGGCCAGCCGCCGGGCCACGTCCATCGCCGTGGCCACCACCTGGTCGTCGGGCACCACCCGGGCCACCAGCCCCATGTGGAGGGCGGCGGCGGCGTCGAACTTCTCGCCCAGCATGATGAGCTCTTTGGCGCGCTGCAGCCCGATGGCGGCCGGGAGCAGCGAGGTGACCCCGCCGGTCACGAAAACCCCCAGCGACAGTTCCGGGAAGAAGCACCGGCACGTCTCGCCCATCACGGCAATGTCGCAGTTCGCCACCCACTCCAGCCCTCCCCCGGCCGCCCAACCGTTGATCGCTCCCACCACCGGCTTGGGGCGCTGCATGATCAACCTGGTGATGTCCTGGATCGACTCGACGTAGGCGGTGGTCGCGGCCCGATCCCCCACCTGGTCGTCGAACTCCTTGAGATCGTCGCCGGCACAGAACGCCCGGCCCTCCCCCGTGAGCACGATCACGTCGACGACGGGATTCGATTGGGCGGACTCGAGAGCCAGCGCCAGATCAGCCAACAACGCCCGGTTGATGGCGTTGAGCCGGTGGGGCCGGTTGAGCCGGATCACAGCCAGCCGCTCGGAGATCTCCGAGATCACGGTGTCGGTCATGAAAGGTCCTCCCTGATCACTCGTCTCGTCTTCCCCTCGGTGCGGGGCAGTGTCCCGAACGGAACCACCCGCACCTGGGCGGTCACCCGGACCCCGGTGTGGATGGCCTCCTCGACCCGTTGCACCAGCTCTGCGCCCACCGCCACTCCCGGGGCCGCCTCGACCTCCACCGGCAGGCGGTGATACGGCGGCGGGCCCGGAAGCACGATCCGGTACTCCCCGGACAGTCCGGGAACGGCGTTGATCACCGCAGCGATGGCGGTGGGGAACACATTCAGCCCCCGCACCACCACCATGTCGTCGGAGCGGCCGATCACCCGGAACCGGAACCCGGTGCGCCCGCAGCCGCAAGGGTCGGTAGCGGTGACGAGAACCACGTCGCCGGAACGGAACCGGACCAGCGGCTGGCAGTCACGTTCCAGGTGGGTCAGCACCAGCTCGCCCGACGCTCCCGGTGCCAGCGCCACCAACTCGGTGGTGTCGGGGTCGATCAACTCCGCCCACAGCACGTCGGCCGCACAGAAGTGCAGGTCGGTGTCGAGGTGACACTGCGAGGCGAAGTTGCAGAACACGTCCGACACCCCGTAGTTGGCGTTGCGGGCCTGGAACCCCCAGGTGCGTTCCAGCCGGCCCCGGAACTCCGGATCGTCGAGGCCGGGCTCGCCCCCGAACAGTCCCAGCTGCAGCCCCAGATCCGCCGGCGCCAACGAGGGGAAGTCCTGGGCGATGACCCGTTCCAGCACCGACGGGTACGACGGCGTGCACGAGATTGCGGTGGCACCCACCTCGAGGATGGTCTCGACCAACAGGCGCGAGTTGCCCACGCCGAAAGGGATCACCGTGGCCCCGGTCTGTTCGAGGGTCATGTGATCGGTGAGCCCGCCCATCCACAGCTGGTAGTTGAGACAGTGCACCACCCGATGCCCCGCACCCAGCCCCGCCGCCGACTGGGCACGGCCCCCCACCACCGCAGTGACATGGGTGTCGGCAGTCGAGAGGGCGATGTTCATCGCTTGGCCCGTGGTGCCGGAGGTGCGGTGGAGGCGGGCCACCGCCTCGAAGGCGAGGTAGCTCCCGAACGGCGGATGGGCGGCCTGGTCGACCCGCAGCATCGCCTTGTCGATCAGCGGCAGCGAAGCCAACTGGTCGAGCGATTCGGGAACCGGCGCTCCGCCCCAGACCGCCGCCAGGAATGGCGACGACATGACGTGACGCCGCTGGACAGACCAGCGCTCGAGTTGGTGAAGGTCCAGCTGTGCGGCCGAGGCGAATTCACCGTGCTCGAGCACCGGTCAGGACTCCGGTTCGGGTTTCGGCAACAGCGCCAACTCCTCGGCGGTGATCTCGGCGGTGGGTTCGTCGGCGGACTCGTTGAGGGC
>JBHJOH010000205.1:0-2657 GCA_050329955.1 Acidimicrobiia bacterium
TGGTCGAGACGGCGCTGTTCGCGACCGGCGTTCTCGTGATCTCCTCCACCGATCGCATCGGGGTCGACCTGACCCATTTCCTGTTCGGTCAGATCGTCACCGTGGGACGCTCGGACATCGTGGTGAATGTCGCGCTGGCGATCGGAGCGCTCACGATCGTGGGTGCCCGTTTCGGCGACCTCCGGGCCACGGCCTTCGACGAGGAGCACGCCGCTCAGGTCGGCATTCACGTCGACCGGCTCCGATTGACCCTGCTCGGTCTGATCTCGATCACGGTGGTGATCAGCCTCGACACGGTCGGCCTCCTGATGAGCGTGGCCATGCTGGTGACACCGGCGGCGGCCGCCCGCCTCATCACCACCCGGGTCGAGACGATGACGGCGGTCGCGGTCGGCATCGGGACCAGTTCGGCGCTGGGCGGATTGACGCTCTCGTACCATCTCGGCACCCCACCCGGCCCAACCATCGCGCTCACCACGGTCGCATGGTTCGGGACTGTGTGGGCCCACACTGCCCGAAAGGCACGTTTGGCGCCATCACGGCATCAACGCCCCTGAAAAGCCCCCGCCCCGCGCACCAGACCACCCACGATCCAGTCACGCACGGTGTCGAGCACAGCCTCCGAGGGCTGGTGGCCACCGTGATAGCCGAGCAGAGCCGCCTGGGATCCCGTGTCGGCCATGGCTGCAAACAGATCACACACCTCGCCGTAGTGGTCGTCGAGCGAGCCGTGCGCAAACAGCAACGGTCGTTCACCCATACCGGTGAGGATCTGGCGACAGGTCGTCTGTTCGGCCAAGTGGCGGAGTCGCACCGGGTCTGGCTGCGATCTCGGGTACTCGGCCGGGTCGAGATCGGGTGACCACACCGGCAGTCCGATCAGTGCCGCCGCCCTCACCCTGGAGTCGCGCACCGCCGCCAGCACCGCGATCGCAGCCCCCATCGAGAAGCCCCATACCGCCACCTGACCGTCCCAGGCGGGGATGTCGCCCAACGAGTTGATCACCTCGGAGACGTCGTTGGCGGTCTGGTCGACGATCTCCAACAGCTCGAGCACAGGGATGGCCCCGGAGACGTCGAGTCCGTCCACAGTTCGGCTTCCGTGACCGCGGGCGTCGACTCCCACGCCGATCACCCCGGCGGCGGCAAAGGAGGCAAGCTCCCCGTACCAGCGCTCCTTACAGGCGCCCTGACCATGCAGCACGATCACCGCCGGCGCCGGGGTCTGGTCCGGGAGCGACACGGCCACCGGGATTCGCCCGGTCGAGGAGACAGGTGTCATGCGGCATCGTGCCGGGACGACGGGGAAGCCGGGTCGGCAAGACACGAGGCAACCACGCCCACCACCCGTCGGGCTGCTCGCCGGTGACCGTGCAGGTTGCCCGCACCCGGACCCAACTGCAGCGCCGCCAGGGCACCGACCACATGGATGTCCGTTCCCGGCCAGCGCAGCTCTTCGTCGAGCACCGGAAGCCCGTCGATCACACCATTGGGATGGCGTTGCGCCACCCTGGTCAGCAGCGGACTCGAGGCGACGTCGGGGCTGCCGCCGAACGCCTGCCACACCTCGTCGAAACAGTCGACCGAACCATCGGCGAATCGGGCCACGACGACTTCGCCAGCCGGCTCCAGTTCCCAGGCGATGCCGTTCTTGAGTCGGAGGCCCCGACCAACCGACTCACCCACGCTCCGCCGTGCCCACGGCGGCATGGTCCCTTCCCGGCCGTCCGCCACCATCCGTCGACGCTCGACCCAGCTCGGCTCCGCCTCGAAGCCCCGGAGGAAACGGGGCCCCATCCACCCCGGCAGAATGTCGAACGGACGAACCGAGATCTTGCGACGGGCGGCGAGCGTCACATCGGCGCCGCCTTCGACGGCCGCCACCGCCAACCTCGCCGCTGTGAGCCCTCCCCCGAGCACCAGGATCCTGCGATACACCAGGTCTGCGGCATTCAGATCGATCGTCTCGGCGCCACGGATGGCGTACCACCCGGATTCCTGGTGGCTGCGCGGATTGGTGGCGACCACGGCCCGTCGGGCTTCCACGGGGGATCCGGAGGCGGTCTCGACCCGCACCCCCGTCCGGCCTTGGCAGACGTCGACCGCACAGTCTGCGATCACCCTGTGGGAGATCCCTGCCTCCGAGACGGCCTCATCGATGAACCGGTCGAAGGCACCACTCCCGGGAAGCCGATACTGGTCCCTGACCACCATGTCCGACTCGGAACAGCGGTCCAGGAAACGATCGGGATCGGGGTGGGGATGATGAAACACCGAGGAACGGAGATGCTCGATCCGGTGCGCCCGGAAGCGGCGACGCCAGTCCGCCATCCACGTTCCGGCCGGATCCACCGCCATCACCGACTCGGCGCCGAGTGAGTCGCACAGGGCGAGGGCGACCGCCAACGAGGCGGGTCCCGCTCCGATCAGCACGGTGTCGACATCGGCCATACCGCACGCTACCACGCGCGATAATCATTCTCAATATCGACTATTCGGGCACCCAGTTGGCGATGATGGTGTGCACGGCATCGAGCCCGGCGGTGAGGGCGGCGGGCCCCGGCTGAAGAATGATCTCGGCGCGGATCTCGTGCGCGGTACGGGACCGGACCGGCTCCAGCGCCTCCCACCCCGGACGGGCCCACACACGGTCGGGC
>JBHJOH010000206.1:0-2604 GCA_050329955.1 Acidimicrobiia bacterium
AGGATCGAATCACGAGAAGAGGACGATCGAAATGATCAGGAAGATCTCGCACAGGCTGGCCGGCGCAGTTGCGCTCGCCATGCTCCTCGCTGCCTGCGGAGGTGCTGACGCCGCCGACGCCGGCGACGACGACGCCGCAGAGACCACGGTCACCGCTGCTGCTGAAAGCACGGAGACCACCGCGCCCGCCGAATCCGGGGCCGCGGAGGCTCCGGAGACCACAGAGGCTGCCGCCGGTGGCGACGACTGGCCAGACACGTTGGTGTTCGCCGCCGTGCCTTCGGCCGAAGAAGGCACCCTGCAGGACTCGTACGCTCCTATCCTCCAGGTCCTCAGCGAGGACCTGGGTGTCGAGATCGAGTTCTTCCTCGCCAGCGACTACGCGGGCGTGGTGGAAGGAATGATCGCCGGCAACATCGACATCGCCCAGTTCGGCCCCTTCGCCTACGTGATCGCAGTCGGCAACGGTGCCGACATCGAGCCCGTCGGCGTGATGGTCGACGGCATTGATGCCGAGCCTGGCTACCGGGCGTACGGGATCACCGGCGTCGACACCGACATCGCCTCGATCGAGGACTTCGACGGCCGCAACATCTGCTTCGTCGATCCGGGTTCCACCTCGGGCTACCTGTACCCGTCGGCCGGCCTGCTCGCCGCGGATATCGACCCCGAGACCGGTGTGTCCCCCGTGTTCGCCGGCGGGCACGATGCCGCCGTCCTCTCGGTCGCCAACGGCACCTGCGAGGCGGGCTTCGCCTTCGACGCCATGATCACCACCCTCCTCCCGGATGCAGGTGAAATCGCCGGTGTCGTCGACGAGGTCGAGGACGAGAACGTCAACCCCGACAGCGCCGACGTCCGCATCGTGTGGAAGTCGGAGGTCATCGCCGGATCGCCACTCGCCATTCAGAGCTCGCTCCCGGCCGACATGATCGCCGAGGTCAGTCGCATCCTCATCGAGGAGGCCAACGTCGACGCCCTCATCGAGCGGGGTATCTGCGCATCGGAAGATGACTGCCAGCTCACCGACGAGGGTGTGTGGGGTTACGCCTTCCGCGACGACAGCTTCTACGACGGCGTGCGTGCCGTCTGCGAGCTGACTCAGGCCGCCAGCTGCGACGGCCTCTGAACAACATCAACGAAGACCGAAGCCTGGTCGGGGCCCCGCAGGGGCCCCGACCAGCATCGGGCACGCCGCCGACCGAAGAGGAGACATCATGGCCGAGCCGGTGGTACGAATCGAGAAACTCACCAAGGAGTTCGACGACGGGAAGGTCGTCGCCCTCGATGCGGTCGACCTGACGGTCAACGCCGGCGAGCTGCTCGTGGTGATCGGGCTGAGCGGCTCGGGAAAATCGACGCTGCTCCGACACATCAACCGGCTCCATCAACCCACCTCGGGGCGGGTCGAGGTGCTCGGCCAGGACGTGGGCTCCGCCAACCGCAAGCAACTCCGCGAGCTTCGTCGGCGGGTGGGGTTCGTGTTCCAGCAGTTCAACATCGTCGGCCGCCTCACCTGCATGGAGAACGTGCTGTCGGGCGCGCTCGGTCGCATCAGGGGGCCCCGCTACGGGGTCGCCAGCTATTCCAAGGCCCTCCGGGTCGAGGCGTACGAGTACCTCGAGAAGGTCGGTATCGCCGAAAAGGCGTTCCAGCGCACCGACACCCTCTCCGGTGGCCAGCAGCAGCGGGTGGCGATCGCTCGGACGCTCATGCAACGTCCCGAGATCGTGCTTGCCGACGAGCCGGTCGCCTCTCTCGACCCCGAGATCTCCGGGCAGGTCATGGAGCTGCTGTTCAGGGTCACCAGCGAGCAGGGTCTCACCGTCATCACCTCGCTCCACCAGGTCGAGTTGGCTCTCGGATGGGCCCAGAGGATGGTGGGACTGAGGGACGGCAAGGTCGTGCTCGATCGCCTGGCCGACGGTCTCACCCACGAAGAGGTGATGAAGGTGTACTCACGTCTCGACCCCACCGGGGCCAAGCGTGACGAGTACGCCCTCCACCCGACCGCCAAGCCCGCCACGGTGAGCGCCACATGACGGTGACCACCGAGCGGCCGGTACCGGCCCGACTTTCGCCCCCATGGACGCGGCGGAGGGTCGAGCTCACCGGCCTGGCCGTGGTGATGGCCGCGATTGCGGTGTGGTCGGTGTGGCGGGTTGGATTCTCGCCGGCGGCGATCGTCGAGGGTTGGACGGCCATGACCAACCTGATCTTCGGGACCGACCTTCGCGACGGGATGCTCCCGCCACGGTTCGAGCAGGTCGACCTGATCATCGAGCAGACGTTCGTCACGTTCTTCATGGCGATCCTGGCTACGGCCATCGCCGCCTGCCTGAGCTTTCCGCTGGCATTTCTCGCCGCGGTCAACACGGCTCCCAACAAGGCGGTACGACTGATCGCCCGGGGCATCATCGTGATGGCCCGCACCATCCCCGACCTGGTGTTCGCGGCAATCTTCGTCCGGGCCTTCCGCATCGGCCCACTCGCCGGCATCATCGCCATCGGCCTCCACGCCATCGGCATGTGCGGGAAGCTGTTGGCGGATGCCATCGAAGAGAGCGATCCCGGTCCCCGGGAGGCGGTTGCCGCCACCGGAGG
>JBHJOH010000207.1:0-6766 GCA_050329955.1 Acidimicrobiia bacterium
CTGTCCGCCTCGTTCGACAGCACCAAGGATCAGCGTCTCATTCTTGTTGTAACCCCGCCCCTTGCCGCCCACGAACGTTTCATCCATTTTGAAGGCCTCGTCGGGTAGGTGTAGTCGGCCACTGCTACCCGCAGCCGTCACCGGCGCGCTGAGCGGACGCGGCCGGGAGCACACAGTGATGGCCGCATCCACCGGCCACCAGGACGCGCATAGGACGCGTTTTGCTGAGAGACGGCGCGAATCGATCAGTGTCGATGAGTGGTAAAACCCCAGGTCAGACTGCATTTCCGGGCATTCCGGCAGGTCGCCGGAACCCCTTGATGTGCATTCACACGGCAGAGGTCACAGGTTCAATCCCTGTCGCGCCCACATCGGAAACCCCAGGCCGTGCCTGGGGTTTCCTGCTCCCCGCTGTGGTTCGCTGGGCTTCTGAGGTCGACCGTTGCACTCCGCTGTGGCTCGATTGCTCGAAGTGACGTGGCAGGCCGGTTCTTTTTCCGGGACAAGCCCCGGCCCGGGGTGTTCCGACCATCTATCCTTCGGCGATCGTGCGCTCCTTGCTCGTCACCGTCGTAGTGTCCATCCTCTCGGCTCTGACAGTGCAGCCGGCTTCCGGCTCGCCGCCGCTGCCGGTCGACGATTGTCGGACCGCCCCCGTCGAGGTGGCGGTCGCGGAACGGGAGGGTTCGGATGGGGCATTGCGATGGCCCGTCGTGCTCGACGACTACACCTGGTTCGGAGACGCCATATACACCCCTTCCGGCATCCGCGTCGGAGACGCTCCGGGATATCCGAGCGGCGCCGCGCCGCAGTTCAAGGCCGGAATCGTCGACTACCCGCGGTCCACCTCGGTGCTGTTGGCGGGTGGGGGGTCGGGGCCGTCCGGGGTCTACCGGCCCGACGGTTCGCTGATCACGGCCCTTCCGGACGACGTCTCCGGCGTCGTCGTCTATGGAGATGAGTCTCTCCTCGTGGTGGAGCCCTATCGAAGCCGGCGAGATCAAGTGCTTCGCGCCTTTCTTGTGACAGAGGCTGGTTCGGTGACCCAACTCGACGTCGAACCGGCTGAGGAGACGGACTTCGTCGGTGCAATAGCGGGTCGGACCAGCTTCGTGGTGGCCTCCGATGGAAGCGTGCACCTGGCCGACGACACCGGCCGGCCGGTGGCTACCGTGGACCCCCAGGCGGGGGAACGGTTCCAGGGCGTGTTCGGTGGTCACGGTCGGGCCTACGCCTTCAGCGGTGTGAGCGCCCAGGACGCAGCGGACTACACCGCAGTGACCGTGGTGGACACCGATGGCAGCGCACGACGCGTGCAGGTGCCGGGGAGTCTGAGCGCCACGGGCACGTTCGCGGGAGGATTCGTCATCGAGACCTCGAGCTACGTCCGGGGCGAACTCGACGGACTCGAGACGATCGATCTGGTGGGTCGCACTGTGCATCTGTTCGACCCGTCCGGTGACCTTGTGACGTCCATGCCGTTCGATACGCGATCCGTGGATGGCCAGGTGTTTCGGGCGCACGGCCGATACCTCTTCATCGAGCGCATCTTCGAGACCCGCATGGAACCTCCCCGCATCACCTCTGACCTCGAGGTCGTCCTCGGCGACGGGACATCGCTGGGATCGGGTGAACCTCTGCGCTACGAGTACGAGCTGGGGGTGCCGGTCGGGAGACTGCTCGCCACCTACGGGGTAGAACCGGGCTCGATCGAGTTCCGATCGTTGGGAGGTGTCGCCGTGTCCACAGTTCGCTTCGGCGAGCCGGGGGAGACCGGGGTCGAGCGGATCATGACCAACCACCGGTACGTGTGGGTGGAGGTCGTCGAATGGAACCCAGACTCGAACACCGAGACGGTGGCCGCCCATGTCTTCGACCTCGGTGTATGCGCTGGAAGTCCCGACCCCGGGGCATTCGTCGACGACGAGACATCCGTGTTCTCTGGTGACATCGAATGGCTGGCGTCCGCAGCCATCGCTCGGGGGTGCGCGCCCCAGGACGCCGGGATCCGATTCTGCCCCGACGATCCGGTCACTCGCGGGGAGATGGCGGCATTCCTCCACCGCGCGATGGGCGACGCGTTGCCCGTGGTGCGGCCAACGGTCGAGTTCGGAGACGTGGAAGGATCGGTGTTCGCGGCCGATGTCTCCTGGCTGTCGTCCGTGGGCATCACCGAGGGCTGCGCCGATGGGCTCTTCTGTCCCGACGACACGGTGACCAGGGAGCAGATGGCGGCCTTCCTCGGCCGAGCGTTGTCGCTGCCGGCCGCCGTCGGTGACGCTTTCACCGACGACGACGGCCGCATCTTCGAGGGAGACATCGAGCGGCTCGCTGCCGCCGGGATCACACGAGGATGTGCCGACGGACTGTTCTGCCCCACCAACCCGGTGACCCGTGGCGAGATGGCTGCTTTCCTCCGTCGTGCGCTCGACTGAAGGTGCGGGCGGCCCGGGGACGCGGTCTTCCGATCGGATCGTTGGGAAACCGGCTCGTCAGGCCAGGGCGTCGGTCACCACGTGGAGTCGCCGCGTATGACGACGTCCGATCCGCCGTCGACGAACACGACCTGACCGCACAGGTGGGAGTTTTCCTCGCTCACGAGCCAAGCCAGCAGATTGGCCACCACCACGGGTTCGGCGATGCCGTTCAGGGGCATCGGCACCATTCCGAGCAGTTCCGACCGTGCCTCCTCGGTGGCGATCAGGTCGGCCGTCATCGGGGTGGCGATGATGCCCGGCGCCACCGCATTGAGCGGGATACCGGCTCCGGCCCACTGGGCGGTGGCGGCGTTTCGGCGCACCCATTGGCTGAACGCCTTCTTGGTGGAGGAGTAGATGAGCTGGGCGCCCTCGGTGTCTTCGAGCTCGAGCCCACGGGCCATGGCTGCGGCCTCATCGGATGCGGTCATGGCCGCCGTCAACTGATCGTCCACCGGGAACAGCGAGGCCATCGATGCCACCCCGGCCGCCCGTGGTGCACTCGAGGCCGCCAGCAACGGGCGGAGGTCAACCAGCGTCGACACCATTCCGAAGTAGTTCACCGCTACGGTGGTGGCCGTCGGCAGCGCCAGACCGGCCACAGCGACGACCGCGTCCAGCGTCCCGCCGGAGAGGCGAGTGCCATCCTCGGCGAGGGCTTTCCGCCCCTCCTCGGTCGTCAGATCCACATTGATGTCAGCACCACGCAGATCTGCGCCGATCACTTCGTAACCCCGGGCCGAGAGCACCTCAGCCGTTGCCTTGCCGATCCCGGAAGCGGCCCCGGTCACGAGTGCGGTCCTGGACATCGTCGTCTCCTCGAGTCGTCGGAGTATGTCGATCAGGCCCTGCAGTCAACCAACTGCCCAGGCTGGATGATCGGATCACCTTGCCGAACCATACGCACAGTGCTCCAGTCGGTGACGGTCGGACGGCCGACGGGCAGGATCAGGTCACAATCACCAGCACCCCCTCGAAGCGTTCCAATGGGACCATCCTCCACCCTCATAGACCAGCCAGGCGGCCGCGGCCGTGTTGGCCACCGGATCGAAGACGCCGGCATCGGGAAAGCCGATCGCCTCCGCTCTGGGACCCCACTGCGAGGCCAGGTGCTGGAACAGCCCGGAAGCAGTCGACCGGGGGTTCTTGGCGTCGGGGTCGCCCTTCGATTCACACGCCATCACGGCCAGGGCGCGTTCCACGTCGCCTGCCTCGAAGAAGTGCTCCACGAGCGGGCGCCATCCCTCCACCCCGGGCCCGGCCGGGACCGACAGGTCCACCATCACCACCCCCGGTGGCACCACCGAAGGGAGGTCCAGCGCCCTCCGGAGGAACGCAGCCAACTGCCCCCGCGTGACCGGGTCGTTCGGACAGAACGACTCCGCACCACAGCCGCTCGTAACCCCGGTGCCCGCCAGCCAGGCAACATCATCTGCGAACACCGAACCCGACATGTCTCGGAACGACACCATCTCCAGCGGGGTCAACACATCGTGGAACGTCCTCCGGAGCAGAGCCGCCATCGTCTCGCGAGTGACAGTGCCGTCCGGACAGAACCGATCGCCCCCACACCCGGTGGTCACGCCGGCGGCGGCAATGGCGGCGATGTCCGCCGCGAACACCGAACTGGCGACGTCCGAGAACCGATTCTCGGCGTCCGGGAACAACTCCGGGCGGGACCGGCGAAGGATGGCAGCGAGCTCGCCCCGGGTGATTGGACGGTCAGGGCAGAACGCCCACTGCTCACAGCCCGAGACGATGCCCTCCGCCCACAGTGCAACGATGTCGCCTTCGAACACTGATCCGTCGTCGTCGGCGAAAGGCCCCACACCGGACCTCTCGACGAGGAGACTCAGCGAATCCTCGGCATCGGCAGGCTGTGCAGTCCACAGTGCCAACGCAGCCAGCGTGCTCGCCAGCGCAACAACGTGTCTTCGGGGTCTTGATCCACGAGTCATATCGGTCCTCCTTCAGGGGGATCGCGCCGAACGAACGCACGGCGACAGGCCGGGAAGGACTGACCGGGTTCGAAAAGGCGGTGGGGGAATGCCGGGCGGCCGGTGCGGCCGCCATCCGGCGGTGTCAAACGGGAGGACACGGGCCTGTGGCCGCTTTCGCCGGCCGGCTAGGCGTGGCGTGCGGCAAGAGGCCCGGACGCCCGAACAGGGTGTCCACGTCTTCCCACTCCCACCGCCCGGCGCGTCGAGCACAGCCGGCAGCAGGGGAGGGCGGGGAACGCTAACCGATGTGCGGGGCAATCGGGGTCACACGACCGTGCAGTCCGATCCGGTCACCCGGCGTAGTCGCCGGTCTCACCCGGGAACAGCTCCTTCAGGGTTCGGAACCGGTGGATGTCGTTGGTGCCGTCGAGATG
The DNA here is from genome assembly GCA_050329955.1 of Acidimicrobiia bacterium. Lineage (GTDB taxonomy): Bacteria > Actinomycetota > Acidimicrobiia > Spongiisociales > ZC4RG35 > JAOUGY01. The sequence continues at coordinate 4,852 of JBHJOH010000207.1, forward strand.
GAAGAACAGAGCTGCGTCCCTCAGCAGCTTCTCGACCCTGCCCTCGCGCATCGCTCCCAACCCGCCGTGGATCTCGAGCACCTTCGTGCACACATCGAACACGGTCTCGGCACCGGCCACCTTTGCCATGAACATGAGGGCCCGACGGTTGGGATCGCCCCGGTCGATGGCCCGGGCCGTCTGATGCACGAACGCCCGGGTGGTCTCGATCCGGATCGCCATGTCGGCCAATCGCATGCCCACCGCCTGGTGACGTATCACCGGTTTGCCGCCCTGCACCCTGGCCCGGGCGAAGTCGACCGAGAGTTCGAAGGCCGCCTGGGCGATCCCGACGGCCTGGGCGGCGATCATCACCTTGGCCCCGGGGAACAGCCGACTCGACGTGCCCATCGCGTGTCCCTGATGAGAAGATGGGAGTCGGGAAGGCGGCAACCGTCCAGGATCAATTCGGCGTTGTTGAAGAGTCGACCGCCGATCTTCTCGAACACCTCCCCAACCGAAAAGCCCGGCGTGTCCCGGGGTACCACGAAGCTCGACGTTCCCTGGCTCGGCGCGACCCCGGGCGTCGTGGTGGCGTACATCACATACAGCGACGAATCGGGACCGTTGGTGATGTACTGCTTGCGCCCAGCGAGCACCCACTCGCCGCCATCGTGGACAGCGGTGGTGGACATCGCCGACTCGACTGCGTCATAGCCGAGCCAGCGGTCCGATGAACCCTGCGGTTCGGTCGAACAATGAGAGAACAGGAAGCCGGGTTCGGCGGCGAACCGGGTGAGCAGCGGGTCCACAACACCCGGATCGCCCGCCTTGCGAAGCATCGAGGCGATCTTCCAACCCTGCAGGAGAATGTCGACCAGCGCCGACTCGCCCCGTGCCAACTCCTCGGCCACCACCGCGTACGTGAGGACACTCGACACGTCATCTCCACCCAGGGCCGAGGGGAGAGCCATTCGCCGGACGCCGGCTGTGTCGGCAGCCTCCAAGACCTCCCAGGGCACCCGGGCAGCAGGGTCGGCCGCCCACTCATCATCCTGATGCGCCAGCAGATACGGGGTGGCCACTTCGTCGACGAACTCCTTGGTGCGGGCGGCCCACGTCCGATCGGCGTCGTCGAGATCCAGCCAGCGGTGTTCCATGTCTCTCCCGGGACGGTGTCACAATCGATTGTTGCATCCGTCGCGACCACGCCACGCCCGGTAGGGTCGGTGGCGATGCCCAGATTCGAGGACCCACCGCGTTCCGCCCCCATCGAGGTCGGAGAACCCGCCCCCGAGTTCCGACTGCGCCACACCTTCACCACCACGGCGTCGCTCTCGGAGACGCTGACAACCGGACCCGTGCTTCTCGCCTTCTACGTGTTCGACTTCGGCCACTACTGAGGACACGAGCTGACCCAGTTGGGTTCGATCATGGGCGACGTCGAAGCAGCCGGGGCATCGGTGCTCGCCATTGCCGTCACCGCCACCTTCTCTCAACAGGAATTCGCCCGGACCCTCGGAGTCACATTCCCCCTGCTGTCAGACTGGGACGGCGAGGTCTGCGCTGCCTACGGCGTCCGCTACGACAGCTGGAAAGGCCACACCGGCCTCGCCAAGCGGTCGATCTTCGTGATCGACACCGACGGCATCGTCAGGTATCGATGGCACACCGAAAACGCCGAAGAACTCCCCGACCTCACCGAAGCGCTCAGCGCTGTTCTATCCTCGGGGGGGCTGTGATACTCCCGGGGGGGCGACCCCCCGAACCCCCCGCCGGTAGTCATCCCGGGTGAACGCGTGCTTGGCCGAGGATGGCGCACTCCCCGCGTGGCAGCCCTACCAGGGCGAACAATTCGCGGTCCACTCTCCCAGGGCGACCCGTGATACTTCCGGGGGGGCGACCCCCCGAACCCCCCGCCGGCAGTGATCCCGGG
>JBHJOH010000208.1:0-9682 GCA_050329955.1 Acidimicrobiia bacterium
CAACCTGTCCCACTGCTTCATGGCGATCGTCGATCCGAGTCACGTCGCCGCCATCGTGGTCGAGCCGGTGCAGGGCGAGGGTGGGTTCGTTCCTGCTCCGGCCGCCTGGCTGCAAAAGCTTCGTGAGATGGCCGACGAGCACGGCATCCTGCTCATCGCCGACGAGATCCAGTCGGGCATGGGCCGCACCGGCACCCTGTGGGCGATCGAGCACTCGGGTGTGGTTCCCGACATGATCACCACGGCCAAGTCGCTCGGCGCCGGGATGCCGATCTCGGCGGTGGTGGGACGCTCCGAGGTGATGGACGCCCCCCACCCCGGCGGCCTGGGTGGCACCTACTCGGCCAACCCGCTCGCCTGTGTGGCCGCCATCGAGGCGATGCGGATCATCTCCGACCCCGCCTTCCTGGCCCGGTCGGTGGAGGTGGGCGAGAGGATCGGCGCCCGCCTGGTGGACATCCAGACCGCCCACCCGAACCTGATCGGCGACGTCCGGGGGGTCGGCTCGATGCTGGCGATGGAGTTCGTCAAGGACCCCGAAAGCAAGGCGCCGTGGATGGAGGCGACCGCCGCCGTCACCGTCGAAACCCTGAAACGGGGTGTCATCACCATACGGGCGGGTCTGTACTCCAACTGCGTGCGGTTCCTGCCGTCGCTGCTCATCACCGACGCCGAGATCGACGAGGCAATGGACGTGGTGGCCGAGTCGGTGGACGTGGTAGCGGAGGCGATGGCGTGATGCACCGACAGCTCATCGGCGGGGAGTGGGCCGACGCTTCCGACGGAGGTACCTGGGACCTCGTCAACCCGGCAACGGAGGACGTCATCGAAGCGGTTCCCTACGGGACCGCCGAAGACGCCCGTGCCGCCATCGACGCGGCGGCTTCCGCCTTCGGGGAGTGGGCGGCCAAGACACCGTTCGAGCGGGCTGCCGTCCTCATGCGCGCCGCCGAGGTGATCACCGAACGGGCCGACGACTACGCCCGGCTCACCACCGAGGAGTCGGGCAAGCCCTTCGCCCAGTCCAAGGCGGAATGGTTGTCGGCGCCGAACTACCTGGTGTACGCCGCCGAGGAGGCCAAGCGGCTGGGCGGGCGGGTCCTCCCTTCCCGGGTCCCGGGTCGGCGCATCGACGTCAGCTACCAGCCCCTCGGCGTGGTGGGCGTCATCACCGCCTGGAACTTCCCGGTCTACAACGTGAATCGCGCCGTCAGCTCCGCTCTCGCCGCCGGGTGCACGGTGGTGGTGCGGCCCTCCGAATACACGCCCCGTTCCGCCATGCTCTACGGTGCCGCCCTCGCCGACGCCGGAGTTCCGGCCGGTGTCATCAACGTCATCAACGGCGACCCCAACGGCATGGGCCAGGCGATGCTCAACGACGCCCGGTTGCGCAAGATCCAGTTCACCGGCTCGGTCCGGGTTGGCAAGATCCTGATGGACGGGGCCTCGCGTACCGTCACCAGGCTCTCGTTGGAGCTGGGAGGCAATGCCCCGGTGATCGTCTTCCCCGATGTCACCGACCTCGAGGCGGTCGCCGCCTCCGGTGTCACCGCCAAGTACCGCAATTGCGGGCAGGTGTGCATCGCCCCCCAGCGATTCTTCGTGCACTCCTCGATCGCCGAGCAGTTCACAAAGGCGGCGGCCGCCGCCTCCGACCGGGAAGTGGTGGGCAACGGTCTCGACGCCGCCACCACGGTGGGTCCGCTCATCAACGCCGTGCAGCGGGACCGGGTGGCGCGCATCGTGGAGTCGTCGATCGACTCCGGTGCCACCGTGGTAACCGGTGGCGTGCTGATCGATGGTCCCGGATTTTTCTACCGGCCGACGGTGGTGTCGGGGGTCACCGGGGATGCTCCCCTCGCCACCGAAGAGGTGTTCGGCCCGGTGCTGCCGGTCATCCCGTTCGACACCACCGACGAGGCCATCGCCATGGCAAACGCCACCGAATACGGCCTGGCGTCCTTCGTCTGGACCAACCACCTCGGTACCGCCTTCAGGGTCTCCGACGCCCTCGAGTTCGGGATGGTCGGCGTCAACGAGTGGTACCCGGTCACCCCCGAGGCTCCCTTCGGCGGCACCAAGCAGTCGGGAATGGGCCGTGAGTCCGGTCTCGAAGGCCTCCACGAATATGTCGAGACCAAGACCCGCTACCTGGGCGGTCTCGGGTGAAGGGAGGCCCCATCCGTGTGACCACCGTGTCAGGGTCGCCTGTCGAGATGGGCACCGCCCACGGCCGCGCCCACGCCACCGAGATCAACGAGTACACCGGCGGACGAGTGGCGCTGTCGGGCCTGGGCACCGATATGACGGTCGATGAGCTGCTCGAGCTGGCCGAAGAGATGATCCCGGCACACCGCCGCTACGACGAGGCCCTGACCGAGGAGATGCTGGCGGTGGGAGCCGCCGCCGGGATCAGCCCGGCCGAGGCGGTGATCGTGGGCGGCTACACCGACTTCCTCGACACCGTGCGCGCCCACGTCGGAGCAGCTTCGGTCGAGGACAACTGCACCTCGCTGCTGGTGCCGGACTCGCTCGCCAACGGGGCCGGCTTCCTCGCCCAGACATGGGATATGAACGCCTCGGCCACCCCGCACGTGGTGATGCTCGACATCCATCCCGACAACGGACCGGCGGCGCTGGTCTTCACCACCGTCGGCTGCATCGGCCAGTTGGGCATGAACGAGGCCGGTATCGCCGTCGGTATCAACAACCTCACCGCCGCCGACGGCCGCATCGGCGTCACCTGGCCGTTGGTGGTTCGAAAGGCGCTTCGCCAGACCAGCTTCGAGGCGGCGGTGGCGGCGGTCACCGATGCCGATCTGGCGGGCGGTCACAACTTCCTCATCTTCGACCGCTCCGGTCGGGGCGTCTCGATCGAGGCGATGCCCACCGCCACCCACGTGGTGGCGCTCGATCACGGGCCGGTGATCCACACCAACCACTGCCTCGTTCCTGCCACCAAGGCGGTGGAAGGGGCCCGACCGGCCGACCTGCAACTCAATTCGGAACGCCGCCTCGACCATGCCTACGACCTGATGGACGTCGCGCCGGTGACCGTGGAGCACCTGATGGCGCTCACCCGTGATGAGCGGGCGATCTGCCGGCATCCCGAGCCCCCCTACGACTACGAGTCGTGCGGAGCGGCCATCATGCGCCCCGGAACCGGCGAGATGTGGGCGTGCTGGGGAGTGCCCTCTGAGAACGAGTACGAGCGGTTCGAGATCTAGCGAATGGAGGGGCCCATGCGTGAGCTGAGGTATGTGACGTTGACCGAGCAGCTCGCACCGGCTTGCGCCGAGCTGGAGCTGATCGCTTTCCCCCACGCCGACCCCAACGATCTGCTGACCGCCGAAGACCTGCGGGTCTACGCCACGACATTCCCCGAGGGGTTTTTCGTGTGTCTCGATGGCGACCGGGTGGTGGGCCAGGCGGGCGGCATCTTCCTCGACTTCGACTTCGACCATCCGCAGCATTCGATCGCCGGCATCACCGGCGAACACCAGTGCGGCAACCACGACCCCGCCGGCGACTGGTACTACGGCACCGACATGGTGGTTCACCCGGAGTACCGGCGGCGGGGGATCGGCTCGGCGCTCTACAAGCTCCGCCAGGACCTGGTGCGGGCCCACAACAAGCGGGGCATCATCGCCGGTGGCCACATGCACAACTTCGCCGAGCACAAGCACGAGCTGTCGGCGCATGAGTACGTCGAGAAGGTGGCGGCCCGCCAGATCTACGACGCCACGCTGACGTTCCAATTGGACAACGGCTTCGAGCTCAAGGGTGCGCTCGAGAACTATCTCACCGATGAGGCGACCGACAACTGGTCGGCGCTCATCATGTGGGTGAACGACGAGCACCGCTCGTAACGACACCGAAACACGGGTCGGCCATACAATCGGCCCCGCTCCGACAAGGAGCCTGGATGGAGGAGGAAAGCATGACACCAGGGATGGGCGCCGGGCGGAGAACCGGCAACAGGGATGCACTCATGGCAGTGGCAGCCCGCAACGCGGCCAGGCAGGGGATTTCCCGACGCGACTTCCTGCGCCGGATGGGCGCCGGAGGAGCAGTGCTGTTGGGCGGTCCCACGCTGCTGGCGGCGTGCGGGATCGAAGGAAGCGGTGGGACCACGGCCACACCAGACGCCGGCTCGGCATCCACCGCCGCCGGCGGGGCCGCCTCGACCGAGCTGTTCATCGACAACTGGATCCTGTACATCGACACCACCGAGGACTCGCCCGACGGGGACTCCACCAAGGACGCCTTCGAGGCCGAGACCGGCATCTCGGTGACCTACACCGAGGGCGTGAACTCCAACGAGGAGTGGTTCGGCAAACATCAGGCGTCACTCGGTGGCGGGCAGGCAACCGGCTTCGACATCGTGGTGCTCACCGACTACATGGCGGCCCGCATGATCCGCCTCGGCTACGCCGAGGAGATCGACAAGGCCAACCTGTCCAACGCCGCCAACCTGGTGAGTGCGCTGCAGTCGCCCAGCTTCGACCCGGATCGCACCTACACCATGCCGTGGCAGTCGGGCTTCACCGGTCTCGCCTACGACATCGACCAGACCGGGGGCGAACTCGACTCGTGGCAGGCGCTGCTGGACCCGCAGTTCAAGGGCAAGGTGGGCCTCATCGGCGGCTACCCGGACTCGGTGGGTGTGGTGCTGCTCATGCAGGGCAAGGACCCCTCGACGGCCACGCTCGACGACATGCTGGCGGCGGCCGAGGAGCTGGGGAGGATGATCTCCGATGGCCAGCTCCGCCAGGTGTACGGCAACGACTACATCGAGGTCCTCGCCAATGGCGACCTCGCAGTGACCGCCGGTTGGTCGGGTGACGTCTTCGCCATCCAGGAGGACAGCCCGAACCTGCGATTCGCCTTCCCCGAGGAGGGCGTGCTCATCTGGACCGACAACATGGTGATCCCCAAGGGGGCGGCCAACAAGGCCAACGCCGAGGCGTGGATGGACTTCTACTACCGGCCCGAAGTGGCGGCCGAACTCGCCTACTACGTGTGGTACGTGTCGCCGGTGGATGGAGCCCAGGAGGCGATGGCAGCCATCGACGAGACGTTCGTCGATCAGCCGCTCATCTTCCCCGACGATGAGACCCTCGCCAACGCCTTCATCTTCCGGGCGCTCGACGAGGAGGAAGAGAACACCCTCAACGCTGCGGTTGCCGAAGCGACCGGGGTATGAGCGAAACCATGGAACGACTGCCGGGGGCGGAGCCCCCGGCAGTCCAGCTGGTGGGGGTGACCAAGGCGTTCGGCGAGGTCAACGCCGTCGACGACCTGATGCTCGAGATCGGCGAGAACCGCTTCTTCGCCGTGATCGGGCCGTCGGGCTGTGGCAAGACCACGACGCTGCGGATGATCGGCGGCTTCGAGGAGCCCACCTCCGGCATCATCAAGCTGCACGGCGAGGACGTCACCGGCACCAAGCCCTATCAGCGCCCGGTCAACACCGTGTTCCAGAGTTATGCGCTGTTCCCCCACCTCGATATCTTCGAGAACGTCGCCTTCGGGCTGCGCCGCCAGGGTGTCGAGAAGGCCGAAGCCGACCGTCGGGTCGGCGAGATCCTCGAACTTGTGCAGCTGTCGCATGCCGCCCGGCGTAAGCCCCGCCAGCTGTCGGGTGGTCAGCAGCAGCGGGTGGCACTGGCCCGGGCCCTCGTCAACCACCCCCGGGTGCTGCTGCTCGACGAGCCGCTGGGTGCTCTCGACCTCAAGCTCCGCAAGGAGATGCAGATCGAGCTCAAGCGCATCCAGCAGGAGGTGGGAATCACCTTCATCCACGTCACCCACGACCAGGAGGAGGCCATGACCATGGCCGACACCATCGCCGTGATGAACAAGGGTCGGGTGGAACGGATGGGCGAGCCCATCGAGATCTACGACGACCCCCGCACCGGGTTCGTAGCCGGGTTCCTGGGCGCTTCGAACCTGATGGAAGGCCAGGTCGACGGGAGTGCGGTGGTGCTGGCGGGCGGCGACCGGGTCCACGCACCTGCCGGGCGCCTGCCGGCGACCGGGGCGGTCAGTGTCGGCGTACGCCCCGAGAAGATTCACCTGTCCGAGTTCGGTGTCGACGCCGGTCACCCCAACCAGTTGGAGGGTGTGATCACCGACGCCTCGTTCATCGGCGTCAGCACGCATTATCTGGTCAAGACGGTCGCGGCCGGGGAGCTCACGGTGGTGGTCCAGAATCTCAACGGGTTCCGCCACGGTCCCGGGACCTCGGTGACCATGAGCTGGGAGCCCGAGCACACCTTCGTGGTGGAGGCATGACCGCCACTGTCGAACGGGAGGCCCAGGCCGAGGCTGCGGCCCGAGCCGAGAAGCGTCGGCGCCGCATCCCCTATCTGCTCCTGTTCCCGGGATTGTTCTATCTGGCGGTGTTCTACCTACTGCCGATGGCGCAGCTGTTCTCGACCGCGCTCCAGGAGGGGACGCTCGAAACCGGGTACCGGTTCACCGGCAACGTCGAGAGCTTCCTATCGGTCTTCACCACCTACCTGCCCCAGTTGCGGAACTCGCTGCTGTTCGCGGTCGGTGCCACCGTGATCGGACTGCTCATCGCCTACCCGCTCGCCTACGCCATCACATTCCACACCGGGCGCTGGAAGTACCTCTTCATCATGCTGCTGCTGGTGCCGTTGCTGGTTCCGTTCCTCCTGCGCACACTCGCCTGGCGGGTCATCCTCTCGGACCAGGGAGCGGTGGTGTCGTTCCTGCAGACCCTGGGGGTGCTCCCCGACGGCACCGGCCGGCTGCTCGCCACCGGATGGGCGGTGCTGGCGGGACTCGTCTACAACTACCTGGCGTTCATGACGCTGCCGATCTACGTGGCCCTCGACAAGATCGACATCCGGCTGCTCGAGGCTGCCAACGACCTCTACGCCAGCCCGATCACCGCATTCCGCAAGGTCACGCTGCCGATGTCGATGCCGGGCGTGATCTCGGGGACGCTGCTCACCTTCATCCCGGCGGCGGGTGACTACGTCAACGTCGAACTGCTGGGCAACCGCAACTGGACCATGATGGGCAACGTCGTCCAGTCCAAGTTCCTGGTGCAGATCGACTACCCGGCGGCGGCGGCGATCTCGCTCACGTTGATGGCCATCGTGGTCTCGATGGTGGTGTTCTATGTGCGCCGGGTCGGTACCGAGGAGTTGTTGACATGACCTCCCGTCTTTTCTACCGGATCGTCCTCGGCCTCGGTCTGCTCTACCTGTTCCTGCCGGTGTTCGTGGTCATCGGGTTCTCGTTCAACGACTTCCAGGGTCGACGCAACGTGTCGTGGGAGGGCTTCACGCTGCGCCACTGGGCCGAGGCCTTTTCGGAGCCGGCGCTCACCGAGGCGCTGCGCAACTCGCTCGCCATCGCCCTGTTTTCGGCGACGATCTCGACCGTTCTGGGTACGCTCATCGCCCTGGCGTTGGTGCGCTACCGGTTCAAGGGTCGATCGTCCACCAACCTGCTGCTGTTCATGCCGATGGCGACCCCTGAGGTCGTCATGGGGAGCTCGCTGCTCGGATTGTTCGTGGTCGCGCAGATCGGCCGTGGGTTCTGGACGGTCCTGATCGGTCACATCCTGTTCAATGTGAGTTTCGCCGTGGTCACGGTCCGGGCCCGGATCATGGGGCTCGACTCCCACTACGAGGAGGCGGCGATGGACCTCTACGCCAACGAGTGGCAGACGTTCCGCCGGGTTACGCTCCCGATGATCCTGCCGGGAGTGGTGGCGGCGTTCATGCTCGCCTTCGCCCTCAGCTTCGACGACTTCGTGATCACCAACTTCACCAGCGGCAACCTCCAGACGTTCCCCACCTACGTCTACGGGGCGTCGCGACGCGGCATCCCGCCACAGGTGAACGTGTTCGGGACCATGATCTTCGCCATCATGGTGACGGCGACGTCGCTCCTGCTGATCTACCAGGGCCGCCGGAGGAAAGAGCTCGCCTAGCCGGTGGTGGCGAGGGCAGCGAGCGCCTGGTCGGCGTGGAGTTCCATGTTGAGCTCGCTGGCGATGACCTCGATGAGTCGCCGGTCGGTGCCGATCACGAACGTCGAGCGCTTCACCCCGAACGGCCCGGGCCGCTTGGCGCCGAACGTCTTGGCGATCGACCTGTCGGTATCGGCCAACAGAGTGAGCCCGAGGTTGTTCCTCCGGTCGAACTCGGCCTGCTTCTCTACGCTGTCGCCGCTGATCCCCACGGCCCTGGCGCCCACCTTCTTGAATTCGGCGTCGAGGTTGCGGAAGTGGCAGGCCTCAGCGGTGCATCCGGCCGTCATCGCCTTCGGGTAGAAGAACAGCACCACCGGCCCGTCGGAGACCAGCTCCGAGAGTTTCACCGTGTTGCCGTGCTGGTCGAGGGCCTCGAAGTCCTCGACGATGTCGCCTGTCTGCATGATGCCTTCACCTCCGGTATGTGCGTATGGAAGCACCACGGGCGTGGTAGCGGGAATCCGGTCCGGCTACGAGCAGCCGCCGAGATCCTCCAGCCAGATTGCGGCGGGCGTGTCGAGCTCAGCGGTTCGAGGGGTCCCCAGCATCGAGAAACGGACCATAACCGGACCGATCCCTGACAGGCCACCGTCCACGTGCTCGCAGTCATCGGCAAACGCGATACCGAGTCGGATGAGTGCACCTTCGTTCGGTGCCAGTCTGTAGCCGGTGTCATCCAGTTCCGCCCAGTCGCCCTCCGGCATCCCCCAGGCGGGGTCTGGCTTCATCAGCACCAGGGTCTGGGACGCGCGCGGATCGTAGGTGTTGACGAGAAGGATCTCTGTCACGGTGACGGGAAGGGCTCCTGTGTTGGCAACCGAGACGGTGAACGTGCCCTCGTGTCCGGATTCGAACCTGAAGATGGCCTCGTCGGACAGATCTGCCCACCGCACATCGAAGTCACCTGGGGCGAAGAACCCACCGCCCGTGATCGGGTCCGGACTCGTGGCGAGCAGGAGCCACGCGAGGACGCCGATCAACGAGCCAACCACAGTCCACGCCTTCCAACCCCGTGGCCGCGCCCGCCGCCCGGGTTTCACCCGGAGGTCAGGAGCCAGGGCGGCGGCATACCGGTCGGGGGGGCCCAGCCGGTGCGTGAGTGCCTCGAAGGACTCCGCTTCCGGATACTCCGACAGCTCCGCCGACAAGTCCGCCGTGATGTCCACACGTTCCCGCCGGGGGAGTCGCTCCAGGTATGCAGCGACTTCGGCTGCGTAGCGCTCGGCACCGTTCACAGCCCCTGCTCCAGCGTTCGCAACGAGTCCTGCAACCCGAGCCACGCCGATCGCAAGCTCTGTCGCCGTTCTTCACCGGCAGGGGACAGGGTGTAATACCGCCGCGCCGGTCCCAGCGGGCTGGGACGTTCGGTGGTCGTCACCGATCCGTCCCCTTCGAGGCGTTTGAGCGAGCCGTACAGCGAGGCATGGCCGACGTCGTCCAGACCGGCCTTCTCGAACCACGACAGGATCTCGTACCCGTAGGACTCGCCGTGTGAGAGCACGTTGAGCACGGCGAGATCCACCAGCCCTTTCACCATCTGCGAGCGCGACGTCGTCGGTTGCATGTACGGGAACCACAATAGCGGTTAGCGACATAGTGTCGACCCGGTGAGCCGGGAGTAACGTCCGACCGATGCGGATCTCATCTCTCGTTCTCTACGCCATC
>JBHJOH010000209.1:0-10550 GCA_050329955.1 Acidimicrobiia bacterium
CCGTCTCCGGCCACACCCTGCACCGTCACGTTGTCGTCCTCACCCACGTTCTGGGCGATCGACGACACGATGGGCGACGGGTCTGCCTCTTCGAACACGATCTCGTTGAAGTAGTCGAAGGTGCCCGAGTCGGTTCCCGGCGTGAAGACGCCGATCGGATGCGCCGGGAAGTCCGGGTTGACGTCGGCCCAGGTGGCACCCTGGTCGGTCAACGAGTAGATCGTGGCGATCTCCTCCAGGGTCAGTTCCTGAGCGAAGTAGTTCCCGGTGCTGATGACCAGCGACAGCGCATCCGAGCCGATCCGGACCGGAAGGATGGTGCGGTCGATCGAGGCGCAAGCGTCGATCTCTTCCTGCTCGATCGCCCGGGAGGCGTTGGCGATGTCGGAGGCACCCTCGACGCAGAAGCGCTCGAGACCGCCGCCGGAACCGATCGAGTCGATCGGATAGTTGGGGCCGCCTTCATCCTCCCACTTGGACATCACGGCGGTCGCCAGCGGGAACACGGTCGACGAGCCGGCGATGCCGATCGATCCGTCCGACACCTCGAAGGGGTCGATGAGAGGGAGGCCGAGTGGGGACATGTCGTCCATCGGCTCCTCTTCCATCGGCTCCTCGCCGGCAGCCGTGGTGGTGGTCTCCTCGGCAGCAGCCGCGGTGGTGGTCACCTCGGCGGCAGCCTCGGTGGTTTCGGCGGCTTCTTCGCCGCCACAGGCTGCAAGGACCAGCGCCAGGGCGCTGAGCGTTGCTACGAGCTTGCTCATTCGTTTCATGGGATCTTCTCTCCTCCATCGAGGTTCGTTGGAATGCCGATCGGCACCGTCCCGGAACGTAGGCCCGCCCAGGACGTGTGTGAAGGTAGGTAGCCACGGTGTACGTCGCTTCGCCTCAACATGAACGAGAGATGAACGTTGCTTGGTTCGCGAACAAGGGACTGTATAGGTGGCTGCCCCCTTCGGGCGGGCCATCACCGATCTGACGGTGGCCCCTCCTCCCGGACCGCCGACAGGAGCGTCCTGATCTCGTCGACCGATGGCACCCGGCCTGCCACCACCACCTGTTCGTCGACCACCAGGGCCGGTGTCGACATCACCCCGTAGCCGGCGATCTCGGCGTAGTCGGTGACCTTCTCGATCGCGGCCGCCACGCCCAGCACCGCGAGAGCCTCGGAAGTGCGGGCCTCCAGGGTCGTGCAATTGGCGCACCCGGAACCGAGAACCTTCACACTCATGTCGCTCATGGCCTCTCCTTCGTCTCACACAATTGCATTGAACAGATATCCGACCCCGACGATGCCGACCGCCACGATGGCGACGAAGGTGGCGAGCAGCCGCGGCTTGAGAACCCGGCGCAGCAGGATCATCTCGGGGATCGACAGTGCCACCACCGCCATCATGAAGGCCAGCGCCGTCCCGATGGCGAGACCCTTGGCGTGCAGGGCGCCCACCATGGGCAGGATCCCGGCGGCGTTCGAATAGAGGGGAATCCCGAACAGCACCGCCACCGGGACCGCCAGCGGGTTGTCGGGGCCGGCGTATTCGAGGAAGAAGCCCTCGGGCACCCAACCGTGGATGCCGGCGCCGACGCCGATGCCCACCAGCACGAACGGGCCCACCTTGCGCAGGATCGTCTTCACCTCGTCGCGTCCGATCTCGAAGCGCATCGCCCAGCTCATCGGCAGGGACATGTCGACCACCTGTCCACGCAGCCTGGTCTCGAACACGAACGGCTCGACGAAACGCTCCAACTTCATGCGACCGATCACCCAACCGGCGACCACGGCGAGGGTGAGGCCCGCCGCCACGTACACCGCGGCGACCTGCCAGCCGAACATCCCGTACAACAGCGCCAGTGCCACGCCGTCGACCATCGGGCTGGCGATCAGGAAACTCATCGTCACACCCAGCGGGATCCCCGCCGCCACGAACCCGATGAACCCGGGAACGGCCGAACACGAGCAGAACGGTGTGATCACTCCCAGCCCGGCAGCCGCCACGTTGCCGACTCCCTCACGGCGACCCCCCAGCAGGGCCCTGGTGCGCTCGACGCTCATGAAGGTGCGGCCCACCGTCACCACGAAGATGATGCCGGTGAGCAGCAGGGCGATCTTGACGACGTCGTAGAAGAAGAACTCGACCGCCGAGCCCGGCCTCGACTCGAGATCCAGTCCCGCCACATCACCCACCAACCACCGCCACAACGGAGCATTCACCCGGTAGGCGGCGACCCATACGATCGGCGCCGCCACCGCGCCGAGGGCCAACCGCCTGTCGGACCGGACGGTGGTGGCGGTCATCGGACCTCCCGGAGACCTCCCGGCAGCATGGCGCTGACCAGGAAAGCGGCATCGTCGGACAGCCGGTAATCGATCCACCTGCCCCGACGCGATGAGTCCACCAGACCCGCCGCACGAAGGATGCGGAGGTGATACGAGAGGAGATTGGGAGCCACACCGACCTCGGGTTGCAGGTCACACACGCAACGCTGCTGCTGGGACAACACGTCGAGAATGCGCAGACGAATCGGATCGCCCAACGCCGACAACACCGCCGCCCTCGCTTCAACCGTGGTTGATTCAAGATCCGTTGACATCACCCGGCAGTGTCCGTCGCCACCGCCGGCGGCGCCAGGGCCGGAAGACACCGCACGGAGGCTCAGTCGCCGGGATCGTCGCGCCCAAAGAGGAGGTCCCTTCCGGATGCAGCCAGCAGCCTTCGGGTGACGTCGCGAACGGGGATCGCGGCCCGCTGAGAGGAGGTCAACAGGTCACCACGTCAACTCCACATCGGACGCGATCTCGATCAGCAGATCCGGGGAAGCTGCTCACCGATCTGGGTGTCCACCACCCGGGTCCCGCCGATGGCGGTGCGCGCCACCACCATGCCGGGGTGCTCGGACACCACCTCACCGATCACAACCGCACCCACGCCTTCTGGCACCGACCGCATCGCCTCGACGGCGGCGTCGGCCTGGTCGGCAGCCACGAAAGCAACCATCTTGCCCTCGTTGGCGACGTGGATCGGGTCCATTCCCAGCATCTCGCAGGCGGCGGCCACCTGGCGGTCGACGGGGAGCAACGACTCCTGGTAGGTGATGCCGACCGACGAGGAGCCGGCGATCTCGTTGAGGGTGGCGGCGAGACCGCCGCGGGTGGGATCACGCAGGACGTGGGTGTCGGGCGCCGCCTTCAGCACGGCCGCCACCAGATGATTGAGGGAGGCGGTATCGGAGGTGATGGCCGTCTCGAAGTCGAGCCCTTCCCGGACGCTCATGATGGCCATACCGTGGTTGCCGATCGGCCCGGAAAGGATCACCTTGTCGCCCGGCTGGGCGAGCGATGGCCCGACCCGCACACCGTCAGGAACGACTCCGATCCCGGTGGTGTTGATGAACACGCCGTCGCCATGACCCCGGTCCACCACTTTGGTGTCACCGGTGACGACCTGGACACCGGCACGTTTGGCAGCGGCGGCCATCGATGAGGCGATGGCGTTGAGCTGCTCGAGCGGGAACCCCTCCTCGATGATGAAGCCCACCGAGATGAACAATGGCACGGCGCCCGAGGTGGCCACGTCGTTGACGGTTCCGTGGACCGCCAGCTCGCCGATGTTGCCGCCGGGAAAGAACAACGGCCTCACGACGAACGAGTCGGTTGACATGGCCACCCGCCCGGGCGGCAGATCGAAGACCGCAGCGTCGCCCAGCTCGTCGAGGATCGCCGACTGGAACGACGGGGCGAACAGATGCTCCACCAGCTCGGCCGACAGCTTCCCTCCGCCTCCGTGCCCCAACACCACGTTGGGGAACTGGCGGAGCGGCATCGGGCAGGTCCAGCCTTCGACGTCGATGTGCTCGCTCACCGATCGATCAACTCCTTGAACCGGCCGTAGGTGAAGTAGGCGGCGCAGGCGCCTTCCGACGACACCATGGTGGCCCCCAGTGGGGTACGGGGCGTGCACTCCTTGCCGAACGCCTCGCACTGGTTCGGTTTGAGGTTGCCCTGGAGCACCTCACCGGCCCGGCACAGCTCCGACTCCCGGGTGGCGATGTCACCCACGTCGAAACGGATGGCGGCGTCGAAGTCGGCGAACCGGTCGGACAGCTCCCATCCGCTGGAGGGGATGGTCCCGATGCCGCGCCAGTTGCGGTCCACCACCTGGAACACGTTCTCGAGCATGGACCTGGCTGCCGGGTTCCCCTCCCGCTTGACCGCTCGCGGGTAGGCGTTCTGCACCTCCGCACGACCCTGTTCCAGTTGGAGGACGGTCTGGAGGATCCCGTCGAGGACGTCGGCGGGCTCGAACCCGGTGACCACGATCGGCACCTTCCAGCGTTCCACCAGCGGCTCGTAGTCGGCATAGCCCATCACCGAGCACACGTGCCCGGCGGCGAGGAAGGCTTCCACCCGGTTGACCGGCGACGAGAGAATCGCCTCGATGGCCGGTGGGACCAGCACGTGCGACACCAGCATCGAGAAGTTCGCTACCCCCAGCTGCTTGGCCTGGAAGACGGCCATGGCGTTGGCGGGGGCGGTGGTCTCGAACCCGATCCCGAAGAACACGACCTGTCGATCGGGGTTGTCCCGGGCGATCGCCAGGGCGTCGAGCGGGGAGTACACGATGCGGACGTCACCGCCTGCGCTCTTCACGGTGAACAGGTCACGATCGGTGCCCGGAACCCGCAGCATGTCACCGAACGAACAGAAGATCACGTTGGGGGCGGCTGCGATTGCGAGAGCCTTGTCGATGGTGTCGAGGGGGGTCACGCACACCGGACAGCCGGGGCCGTGCACCAGCTCCACCTGCTCGGGGAGCAGCAGATCGATCCCGTTGCGGATGATCGAGTGGGTCTGACCCCCGCACACCTCCATGATGACGTGGGGACGCGTGATCACTGCCTCGATCTCGGCGAGGAGCTTCCTGGCCACGGTTGGATCACGAAACTCGGTGAGGTACTTCATCGCCGGCCGCCCTTCGTGTCATTGCAGTCGAGGCTAACGGCAGTGAGCGGCTCCCGCGTGACGGGGGCGGCGCTTCGACGGCAACTTCGCGGTGACGCCACCTAACGACCGAGCAACGAGTGTGCGAGAGCGGTGATCGCCATCACCCCCGGACCATCCGGAGCATGGTCGATGGGTGCCTCACCGCGTCGATCGGCTTCGGCGATGCCGACGTCCTCGGGGATGGCCACGAACCGCCGGCCGGGGAATCGCTCGGTGATCAGCAGCTCATCGGCGGCGTCACGCAGCCGGTTGCCGAGGATGACCACCTCGAAGGCGAGCCTGTCGCACATGGCGAGGACCCGGGCTGTGGTCTCGATCGATTTCACCGTGGGCTCGCACACGACGAGCACCGCCTCCAGGAAGCCTTCCCGCACCCGGAACAGGGTGTTGATCCCGCCTTCCAGGTCACAGATCACCATCCGCTGGGAGGCGCCTTTGGCCAGCTCCCCGAGCAACTGCTCGGGCGAGACCGCACATCAGGGGCAGTCGGGCTCGATCTGGTCGATCCGGTTGACCACCACCAGGAGCACGCCATCGGGACCCCTGGCGCCGAAGGTGGAGATGATGTCGTCGACGTTCGGCTGGTGGGCCACCGTGCCGCTCTCGAGCCCGGCGCGGGCGTCGAGGATGAGGTCGGTCTCCTCCGCTCCGAGTCCTACCGAGACTCCGAGCATGGGATTGGTGTCACCGTCCAATGCCACCACCTCGACTCCCGAACGCGCCATCGCCCGGGCGATCGTTCCCGCCACCGTCGTCTTCCCCGACCCGCCTTTGCCGGCGACTGCAATCCTCATACCGGGTCCTTTCACGTCGTCAGGGCGAGGGCGAGCTCCCCGACGGCACGCACCGCCGGGGCGTCGGGATCGATGTCGATGGGTGCTTTGCCCTCGGCGTCGGCCTTGGCAACAGCCTCGTCGGGAGGGATCACCGCCAGGACGGGGGCACCGAGGCTCTCGAGCGCCGGCAGGTCGCGGCCTTCGACCCGGTTTCCCACGAGGCCGACGTCGGCACCCCAGCTCCGGGCCATCGCCACCAGCCGGCGGGCGGTGAGCATGCTGGGGGCACCGGGGCCGACCACCACCAGGTACCGGTTGGCGAAGGGTGCCCTGTTCTGGCCGGTTTGGCGGGATCCCGCCGCCAGGTCGGCGATCAGGTCCCAGTCGAGGAGCACCCGTTCGCGGGCCAGGCGCTTCGACACCATGTTGAAGGCGTGCACCGACCCCCACATCCCCGCCAACCCCTGATCGCCGGCCTTGCCGTACTGGAGGAGCCGAACGCCGTCAGGCCCGGTACGGGAGTAGCGGCGGATGGCGGTGGCGGGCCCGATCCCCCTCTTAAGCCGCCACCCTTCGACAGTTTCCTGAGCGGCTTCGGCCAACATCGGATCCGACATGGGGCCCATCCCGAGCGAAATGGCGGCTCCGGGGAGTGAGTCGGCGTCGAGAAGCGCCACCGTCCGACCTGATCGGGCGAGGGAGCGTGCCAGCGTGGCGGAGATGAACGACTTGCCGGCGCCTCCCTTGCCGACGACGGCGAGACGCAGGCCGGTCATCGCGCTTCGAAGCCCGCCTGGAACGCCGCGATCCGTTCGGCTTCCGCTGGGTCGAGCTCTTCGGTGAGCACACCGAGACTCCTCATCAGCGCCAGGCTCTCCAACGCCTCTTCCTCGTCGAGCTCGGCGATGGCGAAGCCGACGTGAACGATGGTGTACGCCCCGATGGGCAGGTCGGGCAGGTACTCCATGCAGACCTCTTTGAGGATGCCGTCGAAGTCGACCTTGCCGAAGCGCGCGCCATCACGCTCGTAGCGTTCGACGACTTTTCCGGGGATCCCCAAGCACATGGCGTTGCCCTTCCAGCGTGGAAGACGTGAAGGTACCAGGTCGGCACCACCAACGACCCTCCTGGGGCGACCGGAGGTGTCCACGATCCTCTACCCTGCCCACCGTGAAGTTGGGTATTGCAGGCAAGGGCGGGTCGGGAAAGACCACCACCTCGGGCACGCTGGCCCGGAGCATCGCCGCTCTGGGTCACGACGTGCTGGCCATCGACTGCGACGGCAGCCCCAACCTGGGCCCGACGCTGGGGCTGGCTCCGGAGATGTTCGACAGCGGCAGGAACCTCGGCCACGAGATCCTCGACCATGTCGACCTCCACGGGGAGACGTGGATGCGGCTCGCCCTACCGCTCGAGGAGATCCTCGATGCCTACGCCATCGAAGCACCGGGGAACATACGCCTCCTCACCATGGCCAGGGCAACCGAACCGGGCGGCGGTTGACTGTGCTCCTCGCACGCCACGGTCCGTGGCCTCGTCGGAGAGATCCCTGATGACTTCGCCACGGTGGTGATGGACCTCGAGGCGTCCCCGGAGGCGATGACCCGCGGCACCGTCCGCCACGCCGACCACCTGCTGCTCATCGCCGAGCCCTACTTCAAGTCGATGGAGACTGCCCGCCGCTATCACGAGCTGGGGACCGGACTGGGCATCCCCCGGGTCAGCGTGGTGGCGAACAAGGTGCGTCCCGGCGACGAGGAGATCCTGGCCGAGTACTGCGACGCCCGTGGGTTCGAGCTCATCGCCACCATCCCCTTCGAACCGGCGTTCCAGGAGGCGGAGCGGCTGGGCATCGCTCCCTTCGACCACGCATCGGGCTCGCCCGGCGCCGAAGCCATCGCCCGGCTCGCCGACATCGTGATGGGGCAACCGTGACCGAACCGAAGTCGGACGCACTCCGGGCCCGCTACTGGCGCGAGGAGATCCTCCAGGTCATGTTCTGGATCCAGGGAGAGGGCTTCGGCGACGAACTCGACCCCTCGTTCCTGGAGCGGTTCCTCGGGGTGGACGCCGCCCACGGCATCACCTACCTCGACTCGCTGGTGACGGACGGCGTCCTCGAGACACAGGGCGGCCGCTACCGGTTGACCGAGCAGGGCAGGGCCGAAGGCTCGCGCATCTTCGCCGACGAGTTCCTGGAACTCACCCAGCCCAATCACGGCGAGTGCGGTCCGACGTGTTGGTGCCGCCAGTCCGCCGACGAGGCCGAGGCCTGCGCCTCCGATCGTTTCCTCAAGTCAGGACATCAGCATTGATTCCGAACCCGTGGGAGGAGGTACGAGCCGGGCTGCCGAGGGCGTTCATCCGCTCATGTCTGCTGCTGCTGATCGCCGAACGTCCCTCCTACGGCTACGACCTGCTCGAAGGTCTGGCCGAGCTCGGGATGTCCGATGTCGACCCCGGAGGCCTCTACCGAACCTTGCGGTCGATGGAGAAGGACGGGCTGGTGGCCTCGAGGTGGAACACCTCCGACGTCGGCCCCAAACGGCGGGTCTACTCGTTGACCGATGAGGGCATGGACTGGCTCCACGCCTGGGCGGGCGCCCATGCCGAGACGGCACGGATCCTGGGGAGCTTCGTGAGCCGGTACGAAGGTGCCATCGCCGCCGACGACGCCGTCGACAGGCTCGTCACCGACGACTGAGAGCGGTCAGGTCGAGACGACCTTGGTCTTGGCGTATTCGACGAGGGTCTCGGTGAGGGCGGGCACCCCGTGGGCGTCGGCGGCGTGGGCGGCGATCTTGGCGACGAGCTCATCCTCGGTTGCCGCCGTCACGCTCTTCTTGCAGACCACGCCCACGTCGGCGCAGCTGAACGAGAGGCTCACGATGCCTTCTCCCTGGTCTTGGCCTCGACCAGCCCAGTGAGCGCCTGGTCGATGGCCCTGGTGTCTTCCTCGATGGCTCCGACGATTCCGCCGATCGGTTCGGTGCGGTGGGCGATGGCACGCAGCCCGAACGTCACCTTCCCGAGGGTGTCGCGGAGGCTCGCCAACGCCCGGATCACGCCGATCAGGTAGGCGGCGAGGGCGAGAACCAGCACTGCTGTGATCACCAGGGTCACGATGGCTGCGGCTGACATGGTGCGCTCCTAGAGAATCTCGTCGAGGGCAGCCCCGTACCGGGCGACGCCGGCGAGCGTCGCCGATGTCAGTTCCTTGGTCCGGGCGAGGGCGGGAACCGGATCGAGGTTGCCGGTGATCGCCACGCCGTGGGTGAGGATGTCCTTGGCGTAGTTGTCGATCTCCCTGGCCGGCTTGATCACCCGGTTGGCGATGTAGATGACGAGCGGAACCACCACGAGAAGCAGAATGAGGTTCCCGATCCACCAGAGCACGGCCCGCCGCCTTCCAACGCTATCTGTCGGGAGCATACACCGGGCTACCGGTGGCATGTCGGCCAAGTTGGTCACCGAACGATCTGCACCCGCTCGATCGGTCGCCCGTCCCGGTCGGGGCCGAGATGCAGCCACGCCGCGGGGATGGGCGGCATCGGCGGGCCGAACCCGTCGCCGATGGGCTGGACGAGCGCCACCCGCGCCGTCTCGTCGGTGACCTCCACCACTTCCACCTCGAGCCGATCGAGGTCGGCACGATCGAAGTCGACCCGCAGCCCCGCCACCACATCCCCGAGAAACACCATGCGATCGGCTTCGTCGGCGGTCCCGATCCGCATGCGGCCGACCACCTCCGCCGGGACGCCGATCCGTTCGCCGAGATCGAGCACGTATGACCGGGCCGCCGGGGCCAACAACTCCCAGACGGCCGGGCCGTCGCCGGAACGGATGGCCGCCAGGAACGCCACGCCCACCGATTCAGGACTCATCTCACGTCCGGTCTGTTGTAGCCGTTCGCCTCGAGAATGCCCCTCACCTGCATCCGGATCAGGATCTCCAGTTCACCGAGGGCCGACTCGAGCGCCATCGAGGCGGCGTACCCGGCCTCTCCTTCGAGCTCACCCAGCACGCCGAGCCGCACCACGAGTGCGGAGGCGGCGGCATCGAACCGGTCCTCGGTGAGCACCCGCATCCAGTCCCGGGCCACCGCGGTCAGGCCCGGTTCGTCGAGCCGGCACAGGGCACGGTCGAGCGCCTCGAGCAGAGCAGTCCTCCCCGGCTCGGGGGTGTCCAACACCCGGTGGAGCCGGTACCTCAGCGCCTCGAACCGGCCGGCGGGATCGAGGTCGGCGAGGTGTCGGGCGAAGTGAGCGGGCCGATCCCTCCCCAGGCCCAGGCCGTCCAGATGATCGAGCGCGGCATTCATCGACACGGTGGCCTCGGCGCGTGGCTGAGCATGCTCGTTGACATCGAGCAGGGTGAGCGCATCCTCGAACGCCGCCAGTGCCGCTCTCGCCGAGGCGGCATCGGGATCGCCGCTCCCGGCCAGCGCCAGCCCCCGGTTGTACCGCGCCATGGCGTGACGAACGGGATAGGTTCGCCGGGTGAAGACCGTCTCCGCCCGGGCCAACCAGGCGATCGCCTCGTCCCATCGCTCGAGGCCGATGAGGGCCACTCCCAACTCGTGACACGCCGTGGCCCACACCGGTCCATCCACCTCGGGTGAGGTGAGAGCCACCGCTTCGCTCAGCACGGCAACGGCCCGTTCCGTCTCTCCCAGCCCCGACAGGCACAGCCCGAGATTGACCAGCGCGGCCGCCCGTTGACGGGGAGCCGAGTCGTCGAGATGCGTCAGCGCCTCGTCGTATGCGGCGATC
>JBHJOH010000210.1:0-28729 GCA_050329955.1 Acidimicrobiia bacterium
CAGGGCTCCAAATGGATGGGGTTCTGTCCGCAATGCAAGAACCCCCAGCCGCTCGTCGAAGAGGTTCCCCGCGCCTCGCGGCCACGTGTCATCGCTCCCACCCCGCTGCCGCTCACCAAGGTGGGCGGTGAGTCCTTCGACCGGCTGTTCACCGGGATCGGCGAGTTCGACCGGGTGCTGGGGGGCGGGCTGGTGTCGGGTTCGGTGGTTCTGGTGGGTGGTGAGCCGGGGGTCGGCAAGTCGACCCTGCTGTTGCAGATGGCTGGGACGCTGGCGGCCGCCGGTGCCCGAACGCTCATCGCCACCGCCGAGGAGTCGGCCGAACAGGTCGCCATGCGGGCGGCCCGACTGGGCGTCGTCGGCGATGAGGTTCTGCTGTTGGCCGACGACGATGTCGATCGGATCATCGCCGCCACCGGGGACTCGCGTCCCGATGTCCTCATCGTGGACTCCGTTCAGACGGTGGGCGTGTCCGAGGTCAACTCGGCGCCGGGAAGCGTCAGTCAGGTCCGTGAGAGTGCTGCTCGTCTCATTCGCCACGCCAAGTCCTCCGGGATGGCCACCATCCTGGTCGGCCACGTCAACAAGGAGGGCGGGCTGGCGGGCCCCAAGCTGCTCGAGCACATGGTCGATGTGGTGTTGTCGCTCGAAGGAGACCCCGATCGGGGCTTCCGGGCGCTGCGCAGCTTCAAGAACCGGTATGGCGCCACCCACGTGGTTGCTCTGTTCGACATGCACAGCGACGGCCTCATGGAGGTGGAGGACCCGTCGGCGGCCTTCCTGGCCGAGTGGCAGTCCAACGTGTCCGGCACGATCGTGTTCCCGGCGGTGGAAGGCAGACGGTCGGTGATGGTCGAGATCCAGGCGCTGGTGTCGCCCACCACCCTCGCCCAGCCGCGGCGGTCCGTGCGGGGGGTCGAGGCGAGCCGTGTGCATCAGCTGCTGGCGGTGCTGGAGCGGCACTGCCGCATCCGGCTCTCCGACCAGGAGGTGTTCGTGAACGTGGTCGGCGGATGGCGCATCGAAGAGCCCGCCTGCGACCTGGCCGTGGCGTTGGCGGTGGCGTCCTCGGCGCTCGACATCCCCCTCGGAACCACCGCAGCCTGGGGCGAGGTGGGCCTGGCAGGCGAGGTCAGGGCGGTTCCGTTCGAGCTCCGCCGACGAGAAGAGGCGCGCCGGGTCGGCGTGGAGCGGATCATCGCCCCCGAACCGGCGTCCAAGATGCGACTGAACGATGCAGTTCGGGGTGCCCTCGAGGAGACGAGCTGATAGCCTGACGAGCCGTGGCTGGGAAACTCTCCTCCACCCTCGAGACTCTCGAACGGCTGGCTCCGGGTACTGCCCTGAGGAACGGGATCGAACGGATCCTCCAGGCCGGCAAGGGGGCATTGATCGTGCTGGGCAGCGGCCCGGAGGTCGACGCCATCTCGAGCGGTGGCTTCGCACTCCAGAAGGCCGCCTTCAGCTCGGCCCGATTGGCCGAGCTGGCCAAGATGGACGGCGGGATCGTGCTCGACGCCCACGGGTCGCAGATCTTCGGCGCCAACATTCACTTCGTACCGGACTCGTCGATTTCCACCGACGAGACCGGATCCCGCCATCGCACAGCCGAACGGGTTGCCAAGCAGACCAGGCTGCCGGTGGTGGCGGTCAGCGAGGGCCGGCGGGTCGCCACCCTCTACATCGACGGCGAGAAGATCGAACTGCCGAGCCCGGTGGCGATCGCAGCGAAAGTCAACCAGGAGCTGCAGAACCTCGACCGTTTGCGGCGCCAGCTCAACGAGGCCGAGACGCTGCTCACCAATCTCGAGGTTTCCGGCATGGCCACCCACCGGTCGGTCATGTCCCTCATCCAGCGCACCGAGCTGGTTCGGCGGGTCGGGGTGTCGATCGAGCGGCTGGCGGTCACCCTCGGCGACGAAGGCCGGCTCGCCACCGTCCAGATCACCGACCTGTTGCGGGGGGTGGAGCACACCCGTGACCTCACCCTGGCCGACTACACCCCCGACCGGCGCAAGCTCGTCAAGGCGGTGGGTGCGCTCGAGGATTTGAGCGATCCCGAGCTGGTGGACCCGCTCAAGGTTGCCAAGGCGATCGGCCTCGGCGACCTAGAGCTGCCGACCGCACCGCGCGGGTTCCGCGTCATGTCGAAGGCGGGTCGGATTCCCGATCAGGTGCGTGAGACCACGGTCAGGCATTTCCAGTCCTTCGACCGGCTCATCGTTGCCTCTGTCGGCGAACTCGAGAAGGTCGAAGGGGTCGGCGAGGTGCGGGCCAAGCAACTCCGCTACTACTTCGACAGGCTGCTCGCCGCCGCCGAAACCTGGTCCCCCCAGGGCATCTGAGCCCGGTCGACGCCCTCACCTTGGAGGTCGGGTACAATCCCTGTTCTCGTATGACCACCAAGAAGCCAACACCCTCGCCCGCTCGCGCCCCCAAGGCCTCCAAGTACGGGGTCGGCGACAAGGTGGTGCATCCCCAGCACGGGGCGGCCACGATCGCCAAGAAGATCCGCCAGGAGTTCGACGGGGAGAAGCGCGACTACTACGTGCTCAACATCGCCACCGAACAGCTCACCGTGATGGTGCCGGTCGACAAGATCGACGAGGTGATCCGCCCCGTCATCTCGAAGACCCAGGCCAAGAACGTGCTGGCCGTCCTCAAGGACGAACCGCAGGAGGCCGGGTCGAATTGGAGCCGCTGGTACAAGGTCCTCAACGAGAAGATGACCTCCGGTGACATCTTCCAGGTGGCCGAAGTGGTGCGTGACCTGAATTTCGCCCAGCAGACCAAGGGCATCTCTCCGGCCTTGAAGCGCATGCTGTCCAAGGCCCGCCTCACCCTCACTTCCGAGTTGCAGTTCGCACTCGACATCGACGACGAAGAGGCCGTCAAGCGCCTCGATCGTTCTCTGCCGGTCTTCGACACGGTCGAGTGATGCGCGTCGGTTGGGGTGTCGACGTCCACCCGCTGGGCGGTGACCCCCCGGTGATCCTGGGTGGCGTGGTGGTTGACGAAACCCGCGGTGTGCACGCAACCTCCGACGGGGACGTGGCCGCTCACGCCGTCTGCGACGCCCTTCTCGGGGCGGCATGTCTGGGAGATCTCGGGCAGCACTTCCCCTCGTCCGACGCCCGGTGGAACGGCGCATCCAGCCTCGATCTGCTTCGTCGGGTAGTGGAGATGGCGGGCGACGTCGGCGTTCTCACCGACTTCGTCGACGTGACCATCGTTGCCGAGGACGTGCGGGTCTCGCCGCACCGCCAGGCAATCCGCGACGGCCTGGCGGGGGCGATGGGCATCGACGTCTCCGCCGTCTCGGTCAAGGCCACCACCACCGACGGCCTCGGCCTGGTGGGCCGGGGAGAGGGAATCGCGGCGATGGCAATCGTCACCGCCCGTCACGTCTGAACCGACCCGACGGCTGGCCCTAATATCAGCGGTCCATGTCGATGCACGTCTTCAACACGCTTGGCCGCACCCTCGAACCGTTCGGGACCCAGTCTCCCGGCAAGGTGGGCATGTACGTGTGCGGGCCCACGGTCCAGTCCGAGCCCCACCTCGGGCACGGGCGCTTCGCGGTGGTGTTCGACATGATGCGCCGCTACCTGGTGTGGAGCGGGTACGACGTCAGGTTCGTCCGCAACATCACCGACGTCGAGGACAAGATCATCGCCGCCGCCAACGCCTCGGGCGAGACCATGGAGCAGCGGGCGGAGCGAATGACGGCTGCCTTCCACGCCGTCTTCGAGGCGCTGGGGGTGCTGGCTCCCGACGTCGAGCCCAAGGCCACCGAGCACATCCCCGAGATGATCGCCATGATCGAAGGCCTCATCGCCCGCGGACTCGCCTACCCGGCCGAGAACGGCGACGTGTACTTCTCGGTGCGCACCCTCGAGCAGTACGGCAAACTGTCGGGACGCAACGTCGACGACCTGCGTTCGGGCGCCCGGGTCGAGGTGTCCGCGATCAAACACGACCCGCTCGATTTCGCCCTGTGGAAGGCCGCCAAGCCCGGTGAGCCGTCCTGGGAGGCGCCGTGGGCTCCGGGTCGACCCGGCTGGCACATCGAGTGCTCGGCCATGGCCCGCAAGCACCTGGGTGTCACCTTCGACATCCACGGTGGCGGATCCGATCTGATCTTCCCGCATCACGAGAACGAGATCGCCCAGTCCGAGGGCGCCAACGGTGCCATGTTCGCCCGGTACTGGCTTCACAACGGCATGGTGAACCTGGGCGGCGAGAAGATGTCGAAGTCGACCGGTCATGTGGTCGACCTCCGTGAGGCCATCGACACCTACGGCGGCCTCGCCGTGCGGCTGCTGTATCTCCGGGCGCACTACCGCTCACCGCTGGAATTCTCCGAGGAGCTGGTGCGCGACGCCCAGGCGTCGTTGCAGCGGATCGAACGAACCCTCGAGCGGGCTCCGCGTACCGAGGGTGTGGAGCCTGACCAGGCGGTCATGGTCCGATTCCGGCAGTCGATGGACGAGGACTTCGGCACCCCCGACGCCCTCGGTGCCCTCTTCGACGCCGTCCGCGACGCCAACCGCCTGCTCGATGCCGGCGACGATGCCGCCGCGGTGGTTGCCGCCGTGCACGAGATCGTCGCCGTATTCGGTCTGCGTGGTGACGCTGCCGGTCTCGACGACCTGGCCGCGGCGGTGGCCGACCTCGCTTCCGAACTGGGTGTCGACACCGGTTCGGTGGAGGAGACGCTCGATGCCCTGGTTGCCCGACGAGGCGAGGCGCGGGCCGCCCGGGATTTCGCCACCAGCGATCAGGTGCGCGACCGTTTGGCCGCTCTCGGGATCGTGGTCGAGGACAAGGCCGATGGCAGTCGCTGGCTACGGCGATAGCGTCGAAGGCCTCCACGCCGTGGAGGCTGCGCTGGAAGCCGGGCGGGTGCTCGAGCTGTTCTTCGAACGTCGCCACCAGGAGGGCGACGACTCTCTGGTGGATCGTGCCCGCCTGCGCGGGGTGAAGGTCCGCCCGGTCGACGACGTTCGGCCCCAGGCCCGCACCACCGCCCCGCAGGGCGTGGTGGCCCGCTGCCGGCCGATCGGGTTCGTTTCACTCGAAGACCTGGTCGAGGAGGCTTCGCCGGCTTCGTTGATCATGATCGACCACGTCGAGGACCCCCACAACGTGGGGGCGATCGTGAGGAGCGCGGTGGCGGCGGGGATTCCCCGGGTGGTGGTGCCGGAACGGCGCTCGGCGCCGGTCGGAGCGGCGGCTTTCAAAGCCGCCGCCGGAGCTCTGGAGCGGTGCCGGGTCGCATCGGTCTCATCGATTGCGGATGCGGTGGGGCGTTGTAAGCGGCTCGATGTCTGGACGGTCGGGCTCGACGCCGACGGTGACCAGAGCCTGTTCGGCCTCGACCTGTTGACCGCTCCGGTGGCGGTGGTGGTGGGCGGCGAGACCGGATTACACCGGCTGGTGCGCGAGCGGGTGGATGTGGTTGCCTCGATCCCGATGGCCGAAGGCACCGAAAGCCTCAACGCCTCGGTGGCCGCCGCCCTGGCTCTCTTCGAGGTTGCCAGGTTGCGAACTCAGGGTTCCGGCGGATCACCACGGTCGATCTGACGCCACCGACCGAGGCAAGGGAACAGGGCGAGGTGGGCGAGTGATCCCGTTATCCTTCTGGTGTTCGCTGGCGTAGCTCAGTTGGCCAGAGCAGCTGATTTGTAATCAGCAGGTCGTGGGTTCGAGTCCCACCGCCAGCTCCGTAGGGCTGAGTCGTGGACCGCATCGGCGCCACGACTGAGATCGTCGCCAACCTCATCGACGAGACCACCGGCCTGCCCACCGGCCAGCGCGGTGTCGTCTACTGGTTCAGGACCGGCGCCGAGGTTGTGAACGTGAACGCGTTCTCACTCCTCGAAGTTCCGACCTCCGGAGCCTCACCCGATGGCTTGCAGGCCGGCGTCAAGGAGAGAACTGGCCCGTATCCGAAGGGGGGCTTGGTATCGGGTGCTCCCTCCTCTGACCACCACGCGAGTAGCCCTCGATGTTCTCTAGGAGTGCCCTCTCCACACTTCACAAGTCCACGATCTCGCTTAGGATGGACAAGCGGTCCTGTCTTCCCCCGCTACGGATGGCAAATCCACCTCCTGGTCCCGTGTACGCAAACGTCGTCCAGATCACCGGCGGAGCATTCGATCTGGTGTTGGACTTCGGCTTCAAGCCGCCCGAGGCTACGTCTCGCAACAGTCCTGACTTCGAGATCGTCGCCCGGGTGGCGATGAGCCTGGCTCACGCCAAGTCGATGTTGCCTATCTTGGCGCGTGTGATCGCCGATTACGAGAAGCAGTTCGGGACCATTCCCGCACCAGGTTTCGACGGAATGTCAAAGGAGTAAGAGCATGGTCAGTACCGCTCTGGTCGAGTGGCACTCAGCTGATTCGAGTGAGCCCGGTGATGACCCGAGGCCGATGGCTTCCCCCGTCGAGGGCGTAGTCGCACGGATCTTGGGCTATCGGCTGCCCGACCTCGACGCGCAGCTCGCTGAGAGCTCGGCTCTACTCGCCGACGAGAACCTATTGATCGCCGAGTCCAATCGGGCCGCCTTCGTGGAGACCCTCCCGGAGGACTAGGCGACGTGCCGGAGTTCCTTGGCACGTACCCGCGCAGGGGCGAGGTCTACTGGTTCGACTTCGGCGATCCAGTGGGATCTGAGCCGGCCAGTGGCAGGCCGAGTCTCGTTGTGTCTCGCGACGCCGGCAACCGCACAGGCAGCGTTGTGATAATCGCGGTGATGTCGCGTTCAGGCAGAGATGAGTATCCAGAACACGTTCGTCTGCCTGATGGTCTCGGAGTCCAAGGGTTCGTGCACTGCGGTCAGCTCGTCACAGTGTCGAAGGAACGTCTGCGGGACTTCGCGGCGAGCCTGGACCCGTTGACGATGTATCACGTGGACAGGGCACTAGCAGTGGCGCTGGGCCTGCCCATCCGAACGTAATCTGCCGGCTCCCCTGAATCGACAGCAGATAACTTCCGCGGCACGCTCATCGCTGACCTGGGGTTTTGGCCCCTCCAGCACAGCGCTTACGCCGTCCTAGTTTTGTAATCAGCAGGTCGTGGGTTCGAGTCCCACAGCCAGCTCCACAAACCAGACATCGACGTCCCGTGTGTCTGGCCCCGGCTCCGGGTCGACAGGTCCAATCGTGTTCGGGCACACCGGCGCCGATCCGAAGTCGGCGAGACCGGCCTCGGGGCAGGGCCTGAGTTCCTGCGACCGGCGGGCTCCGTCGAGGGGTGCTGTGCTTCCACGCTCCCCAGCATGTGTGAAAACCCCGACCCTCGGGTACAGGGCCTTCGAAGTGTGGTCGAAAGACCACCCATCAACGAGTCGGCCCGGGTTGCTGTCCTCGATGAGGAGGAGGGGAAACCCGGGCCGACTCGATCTTCGGCCTTAGGCAGGCCCTTCGATGGGCAGCGGTCAAGACGATGGCGGCTGGTACTCCATGAGAAGCATGGTGGCGTCGTCTCTGAGGTCGAGGCCGGAGAAGCTGACGATGCTGTCTGCCAGGTGGCGGACGGTCTCATGAACGGGCAGGCGCCCGAGTGATGCCCGGACCAGGAAGTCGGCGAGCCGATCCTCGCCGAACCAGGATCCGTCCGATGATCGGGCTTCGGTGATGCCGTCGGTGTAGAACAGCACCCGGTCGCCTCGCTGGAGCGTGTGCTCTGCCACCTCCACCACCGGCCCGCCGAGCCCGAGCGGCCGCGATGGTTTGCAGTTCAGCGGTCCGGTGTTGGTGCCGTTGCGCACCAGTATCGGCAGGGCGTGGCCGGCGTTGATCCACCTGAGGGTGCCGCTCTGCAGGTCCAACGTCCCGAGGAGGCCGGTTACGTAATAGGAGTCTCCGAACTGTGCCGCAATGGCCCGGTCGGCGGCGGCGTAGGCATCTGCGATGCTGAGCTGCGCTCTTCGCGAGTTCCGCAGATTGTTGATCGCTGCCGCAGACATGAGCACCGCCGACAGGCCGTGGCCGACGGCGTCGACGATCGTGAAGTCGAGACGCGATGCGCCAAACGCGTAGTCGAATGAGTCCCCTCCGATGTCGTACGCAGGCTCCAGGATGGCGCTGACCGCGACCTGGTCGGTCGAGCAAGCCAGTGGAGGGAGGAGGTCCCACTGAACCTCCGCCGCCGCCGACAGCGGCTCGGAGCGGCGAGCACGCTGAGCCGCATCCGTGTAGCGGGCCTTGACGATCCACGTCATCACGAAAAGCGCCGTGATCGGGTCGAGGAGTTGGCGTGTGACGCCCTCCGCCCCATCGAAATCGAACTCCAGGACACCGATAGGGCACGTGCTTTCGGCCAGCGGCACCAACACGACAGTCGGGGCGCATCCCACGGTCTGAACCTCACCGGTGGTGAAGACGCGTCCGATCAGCGTTCCGGCGATCGTCTGAGGTGGGCCGATGGGGCCCCGCTCGTCGATCTGTTGCAGACGTCGAAGCGAGTAGTCCGCCACGTGGAACCGGGCCGACTGGGCTCCCAGCAGCTCACACATCACGTCCAGCAGCCTCAGCACATCGGTCGGCGAGGCTCGCGTTGACTCCTCCGCCATCCGAGCAACACGGGTTGCGACCAAATCCGACTCCACAGGTCTCCTCCCTGGCGATGCGTATCACCTGATGCGTGCTGCCCCAACCCCTCCGACGTGGCTCGGGTAGCGCCAGAGAATGGCCTACCCAGAGACGACGTTCCGGACCCAGGTTTGCTCGGGTCGTTCGAGATCTGCAGTCGGGATGGTGGTCCGGGTTGCGCTACCAGCTCTGGTGTGGGCTCGCACCCTGGGTCACAAGAGGACCGAGACCAACCACACCACGAGGACCACGAGAATGACGATGACGAGAACACGTTCGATAGACATGTCGCAGTGTTACCCGGGAACGGTTGGTTTCAACCCCACGTCTCCCGGGCTCGAGGATCAGGCATTCGAGTGTCGGGGATGGCGCATAGCCGTACTCGAGGCTTCTCCTTGCCAGTAGCCAGTAGCCGGTCAGGCTCGTGGCGCTCTTGGATTGGCTGGTAGCTGGTAGCTTCATCGCCTCGCGGCGTGGTCGAGAGCGTCGTGGATCAGCGGGGCGAACAGGTGAGGTTCGCGAATCCATGCTTCGTGTCCGAGGTCTGAGCTGACGGTGATGCGTCTCATCGGGATTCCGGCCGCCTTGATGGTTGTCGCCAGTGCTGCCTGCTGTTTCGGATAGAACCGGGTGTCCGAGTCGATGCCAAGGATCAGGTATGTCTGGTCCCGACAGGGTCGGAACACTCCGCCGAGGCCCCGGTCATCCGCGCTGGCAGCCAGGTCGAAACCGCGCCAGGCATCGAGCAGGCTCACCATGCTGGTGGCATCGAAGCTTTCGGCGAATCGGCGCGCCCGCCAGTAGGCGGCCGACTCGAAGGGGTGCAGGGCAGTGAGGCCGGCGGGGCCATCGAGCCCGTCGTGAGGCGGGGTCTCGTCGACGTCGCCTGAGGCGGTGGCACGTGTCGATGCCAGCATGTAGGCAAGCGCCAGTCCGTCGATGGGGGGCGCACCGGTGTCGAAGTCTCCGCCCAGGTAGGCGGGATCACAGGTGATGGCATACGTCTGGTGGAACGCGTCCATGATCTGGACTCGGGTCGCTCGGGTGCCGGTGGCGATGGGAATGATCAGGTCCACTTGTGCGGGGGCGAGGGTCGCCATGGTGAGCGCCACCATGCCTCCGAACCCTGCCCCGATGACACCGCGCAGCCGCCGGACGCCCAATGCGTCGAGCGTCGCCAGTTGCGCCGATGCCAGATCGGTCATCCCCAGCTTCGGGAACCGGGATCCGAATCTGGCCCCGGTGGCGGGGTCGATGGTGCCGGGTCCGGTCGACCCGTGCGTCCCACCCAGATGGTTGATGCAGGCCACTGCCCACCGGTCGGTGTCGATCGCACAGCCAGGGCCGATCATGGATTCCCACCACCCGCCCGGTCCGGCGGCGTGGTGGGACTGGAAGAGGTCGTGGATCAGGGCCACCACGCCCTCGCATCGTTCCGGGTCGCCGTACCAGTTGACCGCCATCTCGACGTCGTCGAACGGCGCCTCGACCCGGGTCGGGAGGGCGGACCAAGGCACGCTGACTCGCTTGGGATGGGTCATGGCAGGATCGGGGATCTCGACCTCATGGGCGCATGATGCCACGGGTGCGCAACCAGCTGGTCGAGCCGGTATCCGGATGCTTGTTGGAGGTGCGGAGTAGGTGCAGTGAGGCTTGCCGACTTTTGCGCCAGGAAGCCGAGAAAGCCAAAACGCACGGCCTCCTCTCAGTCAGTGACGACACGGGTGCGCCCCGGCCACCGGCGGGGAGGGGTTCCACGTGGCAGCCGGGGCGCAGTGGTGACAGCTACCCGGCGAATCGGTCGCGCAAACCTGCCCGTGGTGGCAGTTTCGGATGGGGGGGCGAGGAGCGAGTACCGGCTCCCCGCATCTCGCTCCCCGCGGCCTCACTGCCATGAGGGGGGTGCGCCCCGCCGCCCGGCCAGGAGGGGTTGTGGCGGGCGGCGGGGGCGCATGCTCGTCGACACGTTCACACCCGTCGACGAGGGCGATCATATATCATGCAAAGTGTCCGCGGATCCGGAAACGCGTCGAGGTGTCCCCGATTGGAGTGGCCGATGATCAGGAACACGTGGTACGCCGCCGGGTTCTCCGCCGAATTCGCCATCGGAGACGTGACCGGGCACACGTGGCTCGAGCTCAGGCTCGAGGTTGCCGTCGGACATGTCGGCAACCGTCGCCTCCTCTGAGTCTCCTCGGTTTTCGTTGGGCACCGGCACACCCTCGGTAGGGTCGTTGCCGGGACCCACCGCGAAATCCCAGGCTCTGCGACGAGGGCGGATACCCTCAATGGCACTCATGTTGACACTCGCCGATCGGGAGATCCTCGACTTCGAACGTGGTTGGTTTCTCCATCCTGAACCCAAGGACCGGACCATCATGGAGGTTCTCGGCTTGAGTCCGGCCGAGTACTACGACCGGTTGCGCGACTTGATGTCGTTGCCCGAGGCGATTGCCTACGATCCGCTCACGGTTCGCCGGCTCCGCCGGATGGTGGGTGCCGCGTGAGTCGGGGTCGACACGCCGCCCGGGCCAACTTCTCCCGCGACCTAATGATCATGATCGTGGGGATCATCGCAGTGGGTGCAGTCGTCTTCGGCGCATTGTGGGTCGGGTCGTCGTGGCTGGGGGGCGATGATCAGGCCGAGGACTCCGCGGTTCCAGCGCCTTCCACGTCGACCTCTGCCGATGTGGCGCCCACCACGCTGCCGGCTCCGCCGACGACCACGTTGCCGGCGGAGACCACCACACCAACCATCACGCCGCGGCCACCGTCGGAGATCGTGGTTCAGGTCCTCAACGCGGTCGGGACCACCGGGCTTGCCGCCGAGGTCACGACCGATCTGAGGGCAGCCGGATACGACACCGTTCCCGCCACCGACTACCAGCCGATCCTGGCGCAGTCCCAGATTCTGTTCCGGGACGGCTATGGCCCCGAGGCCTTCGAGCTGGCTGCGCTGTTTCCCGACGCCCAGGTCGGCATGAGTCGCGACATGCCCGATGGAGTGGACCTCGTGGTGCTCCTCGGTGGCTCCTTCGAGGGCGGGTGACCGCTCCGGAGCGTGACCGCAGCCCGTGGCCTTTCGTTGCGGCGGGCCTCGCGGTGATCCCGGCGTTGGGCGCGGTGCTGGGAGTGGCGGCCGGCATCTTCTCGCCGAGTGTGTGGCTCGATCTGCTGGCGTTGTGGCCGGTAGCGGCTGTCGGGTCCGTCGTCGGTCTCGGTGCCTGGCTGATGGGCGGTCGGCGGCGGCGACACCTGGCCATCATCGGGCTCTCGGCGTTCACGTGGCTGGCGCTGGGTCTCGCACTCCACATGTCGGCTGCACCGTGGTTGCCGGTTGCCTCGGCCGAGATCGCCGGTCCCGGCGTCGAAGGGCTCGAAACGGCCCGGCTCGCCATCGACCTCGAAACCGGTCGGCTCGCCCTGGCCGCAGGGGCGGTTGCCAGCTACGAGGTGGCCCCGCTTCGCACCGGTGGTGCGGTGGCGGCACCGCTCGGATACGAGCAGCTTCGTGCGGCCGACCTGTCGGTGGTGGTCGTACCCCGTCCTGACCCGGGGTCCTTCCGCTTCGGGGGGTGGTCGATGCTGCTGAACGGGGCGCTGACCTGGTCGCTCGATCTGTCGGCCGCCGATCTGGAGGTGGACCTGACCGCCGTCCCGGTTTCGGCGGCCCGCCTGGAGGCCGACGCTTCACGGGTGGTGCTGGGGGTGCCGGTGGGGCGGCCAACGCTGACGTTGGTCGGTGACCACACGGTGGTGGTGCCGCCTTCGGTACCGGCTGGGGTCACGGGCGAGGTGATCGCACCGGATGGTTGGTCGACTGAGGAGGGGTCGACGGTGGCGCCGGCAGGGGCAGACGGCTGGGTCATCATCGTCGAGCCCGGAGCAGTTGTGATCATCACACACGGTTGACGGTTCCCCGACTCGGGCTGTCCCCAAGGGTACAATCCGGCCGTGTCCGAACTTCCCGTCAACGATCGCCTCCGGCGAGCCACGCTCGTCATCTGGGCTTCGATCGGCAGTCTGGTGCTGGTGGCCGCTCTCATGTGGGTCGCCTCCCAAATCAGGATCATCTGGCTTCCACTGGTGTTCGCCGGGGGTCTGGTGGTGCTGCTCGACCCCATCGTCCGGGCGCTGCACCGCATCGGCATCCCGAGGGTTCTCGGTGTCCTGTTCGGGTTCATGGTGGTGGGCGCCGTCCTCGCCGCCACCGGGTTCCTGGTGGTTCCGGCGGTCCGGGCGCAGGCCGCCGAGTTCGGAACCGCGTTGCCCACCTTGTATGACCAGCTGGTGGCGACCCTCCGCCAGGTCGGCGACCGTTTTGGTATCGACCTCGGGCCGGTCTGGACCTCGCAGACAATTCGTGACTGGATCGCCGACCCCGCCAATCAGACATCCCTCCAGGACCTCATCGGTGGATTCGGGTCGGGGGCGGGCCGGCTCCTGAGAGGTATCACCGAGGTGGTGGCAGTGCTCGGTCTGGCACCGATCTTCGCCTTCTACCTGCTGCTCGACCTGCCCCGCACCAGGAGCCTCCTGCTCGACGTGACGCCGCACAGCATTCGTGACGAGGTGGCCTACGTCTCCCGGCAGATGGGATCGGCTCTCGGAGCGTTCGTGCGAGGGCAGCTGTTGGTGGCGATGTTCGTGGGGACGTTGTCGTCGATTGCCTTGTGGGTGTTCGAGCTGCCGTTCTGGCTGATCATCGGGATCGCCACCGGCTTGTTGAACCTCATCCCGCTGGTGGGGCCCTTCTTCGGGGCGACCCTGGCGGCAACGGTGGCACTGGTGGAGGGCCGCCCGGGGGCGGCAGTGTTCATCGTGGTTGTGTTCACCCTCATCCAGCAGATCGACAACCACGTCATCACACCGATGGTGCAGCGAACCAGGGTCCGGCTCTCGCCACTGGTCATCGTGTTGTCACTGCTGGCCGGTGGTTCATTGGCCGGCTTGCTCGGTGTGTTGGTGGCGGTGCCCTCGGTGACGGTGCTGCGGATAGGCCTCGGTCACTTGTGGCGGACCCGGATTCTCGGCGAGTCCTGGGTCGAGGCGTCCGAGAAGATGATCGAAACGTCCGATGGCCCCGACCGGTTGAAGGAGATACAGGCGCGTCGGCGGGCCGCCCAGACACGTCTGTTCGACACCACCGAGATGGAGGCGGTCGACGAGGACCGCGCGGCGGTTCCGATCGAGACGCCCAGACCGTGAGCGGGTCGGATCCGACGGTCGAGCTTGCCGGGTCGGATTCGTATCGGGCCGTGGCCGAGGGTCGGGTGATCGGGGCGGTCGACGGCGGGCTCGTGCTCGACAGAACCGTGTTCTTCCCGCGCGGTGGTGGCCAGCCCGGTGACACCGGCGTCATCCGCTGGGCCGGCGGCGAGGTGGCGGTCACCGACACCCTGCGGAGGGACGGCCACCTTATCCACGTGGTCGAGAGCGAAGAGCTGCCCGAGCCCGGTTCGGCGGTGGAAGGCATGATCGACTGGGAACGTAGATACCGGCTGATGCGCACCCACACCGCCTTGCACGCCCTGTCCGGCGTGGTCTTCCGGGACTTCGGAGCCAAGGTGACGGGCGGGAACATGGAGCCGGGTTTGGCCCGGATGGACTTCGAGCTGGATGCCATCTCGGTCGAGTTCGGGCGGGAGGTGGAGGAGAGGCTCAACGCCGAACTCGCCAAGGGCTACCCGACCGAAGTGCTGTATCTGCCCCGGGCCGCCGCTCTGGCCGATCCTGATCTCATCCGCACCAAGGTGAACCTGATCCCCGAGTGGGTGGAGGAGATCCGGGTGATCGACATCGTCGGGCTGGACCGTCAGGCCGACGGTGGCACCCACGTTCGTTCCACCCTGGAGGTTGGCCCGATCCGTGTCGTCAAGACCGAGTCGAAGGGCAAGGCCAACAAGCGGATGCGGATCGAACTGGCGGACTGACGCCTCTGTGTGCACAGAAGGACGGAAAGCACCGGTGTGTGCACACAGACCCCCCGGTCGACCCGGGCGCCGTGGCATGATGTTGACCGAATCGAAGGCCTCATTGTCCGGGTTTCGGAGGCTCGCGTGGTACTGACATCTGCATCGGAGGCCTTGCAGGCTGCCCTGGTGAGCGCGTTCGCCCCACATGTGCTCGCCAGGGTCGATCGCCTCGGCATCGACCGATCGAACGGACTGGACGGGGCGATCGCCGATGGGGAGCGCTGGCTCGCCGATCAGCTCGATGACCTTTTGTCGACACCGTACGCGTCGCAACGTCGCGGCCCGCTCGAGGTCTTCCAGGAGGCCATGAGCTTTCCCACCGCCTACCTGCTCGAGCACGGATGCGAACCGGTGACCCGCGATCCGGTGGCCGTCAATGCCCTGCCCGGCGACATCTTCGACCTCGCCCCCGCCTCGTCGGCTCTGCTGGGCGAGGATGTCTGGCGGGCGCACCTCCAGTGGGGGGCCGAGAAGGCCGCGTCGTTGCGGGGAGGGCTCGGCTGACATGGCGGTCACCGGGTTCTGGTATCTCCGTCAGGCCGACGACGCCGAAGTCGCCAGGTTGAGGCCGGACATCGACTCGTTCGTGGAGCGGGTCGGCCGTGATGTCCCGATCCAGGAGGTGATGGCCGCCTGGAAGGGCTGGCCCGCCCGGGTGCACGGCTTCGACACAGATCGACAGCTCGACCGGGTCAACCGTCTTTTCCTCGGCGCGTTCCTGGCCGCCACACCAGGTGAGGACATCTTCTACGCCTGTTCCCGCGACGACCTCGACCACGTCACCTGGGACGTGGGAAGGGACATGCCGCCCCAGCACTGTGAGGC
Source organism: Acidimicrobiia bacterium (assembly GCA_050329955.1). GTDB lineage: Bacteria > Actinomycetota > Acidimicrobiia > Spongiisociales > ZC4RG35 > JAOUGY01. The sequence continues at coordinate 15,398 of JBHJOH010000210.1, forward strand.
CCTGTTCGCCCACACCGAACGTTTCCCACCGCTGTCGCTGCTGTTCATTGGACTGGGACCGGAGCGGGCTTCGTGGCTTCCGGGAGCGCTCGGAAACTTCGCCCTCACCGCCGCCGAGCTGGTCGAGTTGAGTGGCCGCATGCGGCACGCCCATGCACTGGCACCGGCGGAACGGGCCGACGCCATCCAACGGATGAACGTGTGGCTGGAGCTGGGAAGTGCCTACGGTTTCAACACCGGTCACATGCTGGAGGCGATCCCCGCTGTGATCGGCCCCGCCATCACGGCGGGGATGGGGTTGGTGTCGGTGACCGTCTCCATGTGACGGTGGCGATCCCGGCGAGTACGGCCACCACACCCCCCAGCTGGATGATCCCGGGCCGTTCGTCGAAGATCAGCCGTCCCCACACCAGGGTGGCGGTCGGCTGCAGCAGCACCGCGAACGAGGTCACCGTCGCCGGCAGCCGGGGGAGGGCGTATCCGATCAGGAGCCATCCGAGCACCTGGGAGCCGAGCGCCAGTGCCACCAGCCAACCGTGGCCCGGCCAGGTGACGGTGGTGTCGATGGTCCCGGTGATGAACCCGTATCCGGCCACCGTGAGGGTGGCGCCGACGGTGGCGTCGAGCAGCGGGCCCGACGCCGGCCCGGAACGGCCCGCCCGGCGGAATGTCACCAGGAACGCCGTATAGAAGACGGCGGCGATGGCGCCGAGCAGCACGCCCAGCACGGGGCGATCGCCGAAGGTGTCGGGTCCTCCCAAACCGGTGATGGCAGCCAATCCGGCCATCACCACCGGCATGGCGAGCACCGCCCGACGAGCGGGCCGTTCCCCGAACAGTGCCCAGGTGACAAACGGCACCAGCACCACCTGACTGTTGACGATCAGGGTGCCGAGACCGGCCCCGATCTGGTCGATGGCCGCCGACCACACCACCACGTCGGCGGCGAGGAACACGCCCGCCAGTCCGGCCAGACCGCGCTGACGCCACGTGCGGTCATCGTGGCGCCGTTGCAGCATCCAGATGCCGATGAGCACCGGCACCGCGTACGCCATCCGGAAGAAGGCGCCCGTCACCGGCCCGGTTTCGCTCAGGCGGTAGAGGATCGCCGAGAACGAGATGACGAGCGCACCGCCGAGAGCGGCGGCGACGGGTACTCGGGGTGGTGTCGTGCGCTCAGTCGGCGGTGCCGACATCGGCTGCGGCGTTCTCGAGGGTCGCCATCGAATGGTGGATCGACTTGAGGAAGGCGTCACTGTCCGACAGGGCGTCGTAGTCGGCGTGGATGCCCCACAGCAGCCGACCGTCGTACGAGAACAGGGCGATGCCCATCCCGTGTTGTGCCCACAGCGGCACGATCGGGAAGTTGGCGATCATCTTCGCTTCCAACAGGTACATGGGGAACTGGGGTCCGGGCACGTTGGTGACCGTCATATTGAAGGGGCGGATGGCCGAGCCCGCCACCCGGTTGGCCAGCGAGAGCAGCGGGAGCGGCGTGCCCCTGCTCAGGTCCACCAGGGTGGCCGCTCCCAGCGCCTGGTCGGTTGCCTTGAGTCGTTTGGTCTCGGACTGGATCATCCGGAGCCGTTTCACCGGGTCCGGCTCCGAGATGGGCAGGCTCACCAGCCACATGGCCACCTGGTTGCCAAGGGTGCCGCGCTGGGAGGCTTTGCGGACGCTGACCGGTGCCATCACCCGGAACTCGACACCCACGGTCGAGAAGTCGCGTTCGACCTCGAGGAAATGCCGCACCGCCCCGGCCACGATCGCCAGCACCACATCGTTGACGGTGCCGCCGAGGGCGTTCTTGACCCGTTTCACGTGTTCGAGGTCGAACTCGGTCCAGTCGAACCGCCGGTTGGGCCCGATGTCGGGGTTGAGCGGGGTGCGGTCGGCGGTACGTAGCCACCCCGACCGGAGCGAGTTGGCGGCGGCGGTCAGCTTGTGGGCGGTCTGGCCGAGCGCTTCCTTGCTCGTCTTGAGGAGGTCGCCCGCCGAGGTGAGGGTGTCGATGGTCTTGCGGGTGGTGCGGGCCAGTTCGGAGACGGCCAGCTGGGTGCCGTTGGGGGCGGGGCGGGGCTGCCATCCGGGGGCGTGTTCGACGTCTGAGGTGGGGACCACGTTGAGGAGGATGGTGGTGAGGTCGACCCCGCTGATGCCGTCGATCATGCAGTGGTGGATCTTGGCGATGATGGCGAACCGGTCGCCTTCCAGGCCTTCGGCCACCCACAGCTCCCACAGTGGCTTCGACCGGTCGAGCTGCTGGCCGACGATGCGACCGGCGAGTTTCTTCAGCTGCTCGTCGCTCCCGGGCCGGGGCAGGCTGGTGTGGCGGACGTGGTAGTCGAAGCTGAAGCTGTCGTCGTCGATCCACACCGGTGCCCGGTTGTAGGGGACGTAGGCGAGCCGCTGGCGGTAGCGCGGGATGTACTGCAGCTTGGACTCGATGTGGGCCTTGACCCGGTCGATGTCGATGCCGCCGTCGGGCCGTTTCAACTCGCCCGCTTCGAAGATGGCCACCGCCGCCACGTGCATGTGGGTGGTGCGCGATTCGAGCGCCAGGAACGAGGCGTCGAGATAGGAAAGCGGTTCGTAGAACGGGTCGGCCATGTGGCTGCGAGGTTAGGCCCAGTCGCGGCCTCATGCCGTCTCCACGTGCTGTCCACGTGCTGTCCATGTGCTGTCCATGGCTCGCAGGTCGGCGCCCTCGGCAGGATTCGAACCTGCGGCCTACTGCTTAGGAGGCAGTCGCTCTATCCCCTGAGCTACGAGGGCAGTGAATTCCCTTGCGGCACAAGGGATTTCGGCTGTCGGCTGCTCCGAGAACGGTAGCACAGCGCTCCTACAGCAACTGCTTCATGCTACAGTCCACGGCATCGTGGCAGCCACCCAGGGCAGTGTAGAAGATCTCGATCGGCTCATCCGATCGTGGCATCGCCACCTGAACGCGGCCAACATGAGCCCAAGGACGATCACCGTCTACCTCGAGGCGGCGTGGCAGCTGAACGCTTTTCTCGCCGGTGGACCCCAGGCGCTCGAACGGTATGTGGCGGTCAGGGGTCAGCGTGAGCGGGACAAACTGCTCGAGTCGCTTCAGCCGGTGGCCGCGGTCGATGCATCTCGTGATCGCATCGAAGACTTCATTGTCTACCTTCGCGACACCCGCTCGGCTTCGACAGCGAACAACCGGTATCGATCACTGCAACAGTTCTTCAGGTGGTTGGTCGACGAAGGCGAAGCCGAGCAGAGCCCGTTCGCCAGGATGCGCCCACCAAAGATGGAGGAGCGGGAGGTTCCGGTGATCCCACGAGATGACCTGGAGCGTCTGTTCAAGGTCGTCGCGGGCCGTTCGTTCGAGGAACGTCGGGACGCGGCGCTGCTCATGATGCTGCTCGATACCGGCGGCCGGCTCAACGAGATCGCCGGCCTCAAGGTCGACGACATTGACTTCAATCACGGCGTGGCCCTCGTCCTTGGCAAGGGGCGGCGTGAGCGGGCGTTGCCAATGAGCCCGACGACGATCAAGACCCTGGATCGATACCTGCGATCCAGAGAGCGCCATCGGTCCGCCGAGCTGCCCTGGCTCTGGTTGGGCGGGCAGGGCCGGTTGACCTCGTCGGGGATAGCCCAGTTGTTGAGGCGAAGGTGCGCCAAGGCCGGCATCGCTCAGCTGCACCCGCATCAGTTCCGGCACACCTTCGCCCACGAGTTCCTGGCAGCGGGAGGCAACGAGACGGATCTCATGCGGTTGGCGGGATGGCGATCCCGCGACATGGTGTCCCGTTACGCGGCGAGCGCCGCCGACGAGAGGGCCCGAGAGGCGCACCGTCGGTTTTCTCCCGTCGAGCGAGTGCTCTGATCGTCATCTGGCCCGACGTGCCTGGACGCTTCGGAGAGCGAGGCTCGTGAAGTAGGCGCGGCGGGCCTGCTCTGCCCGACGCGCGCGTTCGTCTGGGGGCAGTCGACGCTCGGGATCCACCTGATCCTCAAACCTCGTCATGAAGGCGCGCCTGGCGGGAGCAGTGTGGTCCGAAGCGTCCACCCGCGAGTGGAGCGTGTGGGCGGCCAGCTTGGCGCGAAGACTTCGTTCTGTTGGTGTCACGTAGGTGCTCGCCATCGCATGCGGCATCATACACAGGTGTAGTGCGGTGTAACAACAAAGAATCTCACTATTCTGAATCGAAGAGGCAATATCGGGCCGTCCTCGTTGCTTTGCCACTCGAGTCGCTGGTGGCGTCCGGTCCCCATCGCCGTCGCGGCTGCAGGACTGTGACTTGGGGACGTCGTCCGTAGATAAGTGCGGTTGTCAGCGAGTCGCTTGCCGTCGCATGACGGGTGCGGCAGCAGCAGCTCGGCAAGGCTAGAGTCCGAGAGCGCCCCGCGGAACGTTCCCTCTCCCAACGGCAGGCGCATGTGACCGCTCCCACGGAGTGGCGGCGCAAGGCCGGCCCGGTGGCTGTCGACCGGGGAGCACCTTGATGGCATGCAGGAGGTCAGGGGTTCAATTCCCCTCAGCTCCACACACCGAATCCCCTTGCACCGCAAGGGGATTCGTCGTTTCTGGTGCAGAGACCCCGACCTTCAGCCCGAAGTGGGGTGCCAGTTGGGGTGCCAACGCTTCGCGCTCCACTTGTTCGGTGTCCGGCGCTGTGGCGGGCGGCGAGGCAGTGCGAACTCGGCCGAGGGCGTTGACGGGCTAGCTCTCCGTGGGATCGGGTTTGCCGCTAGACATGAGCCGGTCGAGTTCCGAAAGCGGTATGAGCACCCGCCGCCCGAGGTGAACGGGTCGCAGACGTCCGTCGTTGATCAGTCGGTACACCGTCGACCGGGAGACGCCAAGTGCGCAGCAGGTCTCTGTGACCGAGAGAGCCACTCGTTCTCGAATGAACTGCGAGGACGCCCGAGCTGTCATTCATCCATGTTCGCACGCATTCAGCTATATAAGAACCAAAAACATCAATCGTTGCTTCGAGGCGACGTACAGCGATGGCCGGCTGAGTGTGCCGGAAGCGATCCTGGTGCGTCACCGACTCCGTTCAACGCGGGAGGAATGCAACTCAGGCCGACCGGTTGGGAGCCTGATCAGCGGCAGAGCGCATTACCGGCGCCTTCGACTCGCTTGTCGTCCGGGCCTCGGGTCGACGGCGCGCGTCGTCGGACGTAAGCCGGACTCGGCAATCAAAGCGTCGAGGTCGGGGTCTGGCCCTGGGCGCTGGTTCTCATAGAGGAGCGCGAGCGGCAGCGGCTCGGTACCGAAGATTATGCATGCGGCCGTCGCCGCCCGCATCTGGTGCTTCTTGGCGAGAAGATAGGGCCGAAGTCGCAGCGTCGCCGACTGAACCGTTTCAGTCTTCGAGAGCGTCACCCACACCAGGAGCGTGGCGTCATGACCGTCTCCGGCAAGAAAGGTCGTGTACGAGTGGGACTCCTCATCGAGTTCTGTAAGTCGCTGAAGGTCGGACGCAACCTTCGCGAATCGGTCCTGTGTCGCCGACGACCCAGCGAGGAGTGTTGCACCGGTCGACAGCCATCCGCTCGGCCGCATCTGTTGAAGGCTATCGACAAGCAACTGGATCCTGGGGTTTGCGTTGCAGCTCGGCTTGGCCGCGGCTGTTTCGCGAATTCCCAGGTTGTGGAAGTACCAAGCATCGAGTGCGTCGGTTCGACTGGTGAGGATCGCTACGCCTTGTCGCTCGAACCGCCGACGAGCGGCGACGGATGGCTCGCCGAGGTGTGGCATGCGGGCGTGAACCTCTTGAGGATTCGGCTCGACGAAGAGACCATTCGCGAAGAACTCCAGGAACAAGTCGAGCTCGTCCACGGCGTGATGGAGCACCGTCACCATCGGCTCTGTGCGTCGACGGAGGTAAAGCAGAAACTCGGCTGGCCGATCTACCAGTTCTGTGATGATACGAAGGTCGTGCACGGAGACCGTCCACGGCAAGTCGTCAATACTCAAGAGGCCGGCTCCCACGAGTTCGAACGTCGCGGTGGTGATCGATGCGAGGTCTTCGAGGGTGACCACGATCTGGTGCACCTCTCGGACGCCGGAGAGATCCAGCCAGCTTCCATCCTGAAGCCTGACACCGCCGTCCAATTCGAGGCGCTCACGCAATCGTGCCGATTGGTCTGCCGCGTCAGTTATGAGCTTACGGAGGTCGGAGCGAAGGCGATTGCGATCGCCCGTCCGCGCTTCGACACCAAACGCACCGGCCTTCGCCTCAAGAATGATCGCGATGTCGTCCAGCACGGCGAGTCCATCGCTCTCAACGAGCTTGGAATATGTCCCGGTGCCCGGCTCCGCCCTCGTCGGATCTGGCACGAAGTACTTCAGCGACGAGTACACCGTCGCACCAGGGAGCAACGTCTGGAGGTGCTCGAGGCTTATGGTCTCAAGGTACTCACCGCGGTGCTTCGCGTACGTGTTCCACCCGTTGGACGGCTTCAGTGTCTCCTCTAGCCGATCTCGGATCGCTGCCAACAACAGGCTCTCGTGAATGGCCATGACCGAGCCGTCTGGGTCGCTCAACAAGGGCCGAGTGCGATATGGCGTGCGGCCAGAGATAAATGCCTCAGCAGCTGCGAGGGGGTCCCCGATGGACATGGGCTGCGAAAGCAGCTCAATCACTCTCGAGACCACCTCGGAGGAAAGGCCCGTGCGGTCGGAAATGGCGATTGCGTCGACGAGCGAGGCTTCAGCTGGACGATCCCATGCAGCGTCGTACAATGCGCAAGCTCTCTCCCGATCTTCGTCCTCGATGCCAGGGAAAGGGTCTCCTGCAGCTTCCGCGCCTTCGGTCGCCGCTACCCAAGCACCGTGAGTGTCCATCACGAAGGCGATGAGTTCCGCCGCGGCAGCTAAACGTTCGTGCCAGTTCTCGGCGTGCATCTCCTGGAGGGCCGAGACTACTGCTCGTACCTCGGCCGCAGTACACCCGATCGCATCACGACATGCAATCTCAACGGCCGGTGCGTCGAATAGTCCGGCAAGTGTGTCGGTCAGCATGTGGTCATAGGTCAAGTTGCGAACGAAGACCTCGCGAAGTGCGGCAGACATTGCCAGTTTCGCTTGATCGTCCGAAGCGGTCACTGCATCGAGGAGCAGGCCCATGGAGGCGACATCGACGATCTCCCGGCAGGCGGCGCGCAAGTCGTCCACGATCGCCGCCGGCTGTCGGCTCGTTGAAAGATGTTCTGCGTGCGGGTAACGCGTGCCCCGACAGGAGAGGATCGCTGCGCCGAGCTAAATCACTGCCGCCAGACCCTCGTGTTCGGTCTCGGTGTACGACTCAGCATCTGCGAGCGTCTCCGAGACCTTCAGACACTCGATGACATCGAAAACGTCAAATGGCTCGGTGAGCTCAACAACTCGCTCCACGGCCGTTCGTAGCTGCTCGCCGAGACTCGTGCGCGCTTCGGTCTCGTTGGCCGACTGGCTCAGAAGCCTCGCGATTCGGTCGTGGCTCTCGACCGCGAGCCGAAGCGGCCTCGGGAGCGTGGGGATGTCTTCGGCCTTCAGTGGGCGTGGGCGGTTCTGGGCTCGCTTGCGCTTCGCTGCGCGGCGGCGCTGGGACTTGGAGGCCATTGCCCGGATTGTACGAATTGTCCGGTAGCCAGCCCCCAGGTTTGTTACTACCAAAGGTCGAGGCCGTCATCGGAACACCACCTGTGCAGCGGCCAGCAAACTACATCTCCGAGCGGACTGCCAAGATTCGGACTTGTGTCTTTGGTCACGAGCGTCGGTGGCAATGGTGGCATCGGCGAGGGAGGGGTGCGGCGCAGGCCGATGCGGGCACGGTTCGGTTCGGCGCATCTGGTGGCGGTACTCGCCGGGCTGGTCACGCTACTGGCCTTGCTGACGTGGACGCGGTCTCAGGAGCAGATCACCGCCATCGTCGTCGCAGCCCAGGACATTCGCCCCGGCGTCCTGATCTCCGACGCTGCGCTGTCGGTGGTCGAGATCCCGGCGTCGGCGTCGGTGGCTTCGGTGATGGTGTCGGCTGACGAGCGGGTGAGTCTGGTGGGTCAGGTCAGCACCCGGTTCATCCGGACTGGCGAGCCGGTCCTCGATACCGACGCCAGGGCACCGGTCGACCAGGGTGGGCGTCGGGCGATGTCGGTGCCGATACCGGTCGCCAACGCGGTGGGGGGAACGCTGGTGGTGGGCGACGCGGTCGATGTGCTGGTGGTGACCGACTCCGGGACCCGGTTCGTTGCCGAAGGTCTGGCGGTGATCGGGGTTCCCGAGGATGCCGCCGGCGGGCTTGCTTCCCAGGTCGGTTCGTCGTCGTGGGTGGTGCTGGCCGTGTCGGATGCCGACGCCCTGGCGATCGCCGACGGTCTCGAGAACGGGACGGTGCATCTGCTGCGGGCGACGGGCACACCGGAGTTGCAGGTGAGGGAGCTCGTCCCGGACGCCGAGCCGGAGGATCCGACCGGAGAGGCGGGATCCTCGGAGGAGGGGGGCGGCTGATGGCGATCGAGCCTCGGGTGATGGTGGGCGCTTCGCAGCACGCCTGGGTCACGGCGCTCACCCAGTGGGTTAGCGAACAGGGCGGTGCCCAACTGGTCGGTCAGGCGTTGGTGCCTGCCGACCTCGACGGTGTCGACCTCGACGTGCTGGTGGTCGACGGCTTCTCGACGCTCCTGAATCGCCGGCTGGTCGACGAGCTCCACAGCACCGGCCGGGTGGTTCTGGTTCTGGTGAACGCCGACCGGCCCGAAGCGGAGGACGGCCGACTGGCCGAACTCGGCCCCGGAGTGGCATTCCAACCCCGACGACTCGATCGCCAAGGGCCTGACCGGGCTCGAAACGTGGATCTGGTACGACCAGCCCACCCAGGTCGGCCCCATCGCCGCCGTCTGGACCGAACCGGTCACGGGCCTCACGTTCGGCATCGCCGGCCGCGGCTGGACCGAGACCATCACCTGGGACACCGGCGAAGGCGTCTACGACGTGTTCGCCCCTGATTGGAACGCCGCTCCCCAGGTTGGCGGAACCCTCGACCTGCCCGCAGTGACCCACGTGTTCAACGCAACGTCAGCCGCCTCAGGCTACGGGTCCGGTCACCCCGTGACGGTCGAGCTGCTCTGGGTGGGCGAGTACCAGCTTCAGGTGGTCAGCGGTGTTTGGACCCAGTGGGCGGGATTCGCAAGCACGCTCACTGAGACGGGTGGAACCGCATACGTGGCAGTCGAGGTGCGGAGCGAACTAACCGGGTGATTGAGCGGGTGATGCCGCGACTCGGATTGGGTCCTCACGGCCACGATCTCAGGCCGATTGACCGTCGACCGCATGATGTGAAGGCAAGTTGAGCCTGGACTAGCGCCGGCTGGTCCCTCGAGGTGCCGGGCCGTTTCCGCATCAGCGCGTCTGAGTCGTTGTCTTGATGGTCTAACGGATCAAATGCCGGTCTTCGAACCAGCTAGAAAGAACCCGGATCTCTAGACGTTCAGCGGTACGCCTCGGTAGCCTCCGTAGCGGGAAGAGATCTATCGATATCTAGGAGGAATAAGAGGAGCGCGCACGATGCCCCAGAGACCGCTGCTCACAAGTAGGCGTCGATGGTGCTCAGGGACCTCGAACGCGTCGAGATGTGCCACGGCGTGACGATGTCCAAAAGTCTTGGGATTGAGGACGCCGCTTCTGCGAGACAGGAAGCGGGAGACCGTTTGCCGCAAGCGCCGTGGCTCGGGCTACCTGGGGCCTGCCAGCTGGAGCGATCGAAGGTGGCGTTTCATACGAGCATGGGCGGATACTAAGAACCAACTCCTGATCGAGGGTGTTTCAACGGCGCTCGTTCCTGCGCTGGCGGGCATGCAACCCCTACAGCGAACCTGGGACTCGGATGAATGGGAGAAGTATGAGCAATTCCGACCTCTCGCCCGGCTCCGCGCATGCCTCTGGACCACTCGTGGGAATCCGGGTCATCGACATGTCGTCGATCATCGCCGGACCGGGCGTTGCACGCCATCTCGCCGATATGGGCGCGGATGTTGTGAAGGTCGAGCCCCCGGGAGGTGACCCGCTCCGGCGCATGGGTTGGTTGGCCCCGGACGGAGACTCCTACTACTGGAAGCTGGTAGGGAGAAACAAGCACACCGTCACCCTGAACCTCAAGGACCCAGCTGATCTCGCATCGATCCAAGATTTGATCAGGTCCGCCGACTTGCTGATCGAGAACATGCGCCCTGGGAAGCTCGAGGAGCTTGGCTTGGCGCCTGCTGAACTTCTCGCCCAGAACCCCGCCCTCGTGATCCTCCGTCTGACCGCGTTTGGCCAACATGGCCCTTATGCGCATCGGCCCGGGTTTGCGACGCTCGCTGAAGCCATGTCTGGCCTGGCCGGTATCGCCGGGGAACCCGATGGCCCGCCGCTGTTGCCTCCGGTGGCCTTGACCGACGAGGTGGCGGCCATGGCGGGCGCTTTTGCGGGCCTCGCCGCACTCTGGCATGCCCGATCGACAGGGGAGGGTCAGGTGGTCGACGTGAACCTGCTGCGAACGGCGCTTCAACTACTGGGGCCTCTCCCATCGGCGTACGCGCACCTGGGGTATGAGCAGCCCCGGATGGGATCGATGCTGCCCTACACGGTGCCGCGCGGAACGTTCGAGTGTGCAGATGGGCTTTGGGTTGCGGTCTCGGCCTCGTCCGACTCGGTTGCCGGGCGACTCCTCGAAGTCCTTGGCTTGGGAGAGGACGAACGGTTCGCATCTTTTGCAACTCGGGTCGCGAATCGTGGGGTGCTAGACGCGGCTTTGGCTGCCTGGATTGCCGTCAGGCCCCAGCACGACGTACTGGCACAACTCGAGTTAGCCGACGTGGCTGTGGCGCCCGTGTACACGATGAGCGACGTGCTGGCTGATCCCCATCTCAAGGCAACGGCCGCATTCGTCGAGGTTGACGGCACGATCATGCAGTCTCCCATTGCGGACTTCGATCGGACACCGTTGGTTGTGTGGTGCGCCGGCGCCGTTCGGAACCAGGATGCCGGTCACGACGTGGCGTTCTCGCCGGTCGATGATCTTGAAGTAAGCCCCCCGGATGGCCACCGCAGTGGATGAAAGAAAGCGTGGAAGCAGGGTTCTTGATCGGCGAAGTGGGGGCCACGTCGATGGCGCCTCGTCATGCGCCTCATTGTCGAGCGGACGATCGAACCCGAACCTCTCAACGAACATCTCCTCTTCTGTGCGTCGTCTACCTGGCGTAGTGGGTCGGGATCCCGTGTTCTCGCCGCTCGCGAACTCCTGGCATCTAGACTACGAAGCGTTCGAATCTGACGGTCCTGCGGGTTTCCTTCGCTTGAGTGGCGCGATCAAATTCCTTGCCGTCGTCGCAGTGTCCCTCGGCGGCGCTAGCCCTCGCCCAGTTCGGTGGCAACGTCGTTCGAGCCGGCACTTATCTCCGGCGGTCTCGACTGGAATCGCTCGCCCATGACCGCTACCGGCCGAGGTTCTGAGCACCTGTTCCTCTGACTAGATGTTGGTAGTGGTCAGAGGAGTCGAAGGAGTTGCGTTGAGGGTGAATCGGGTATCCCGTCCCGACAAGTGCCGCGGCCATGTTGAGCACCTATCGTGAGAGATTGTGGACAAAGTTGGGTCGATGTACGGACGTCGACCGTTCGGTTCCATCTCGGTCGACTCACCACCCCTGAACCTGGATCCTGCGTGTTCCGTTGCTGTCCTCTATCGACTCCGAAAGAGCCAGTTCGAACTACGCAGGGGAGATCTGCCCTCGCCCAGTGAGGCCAGACCTCCCCAGCGCCGCGATCTGAGTATGGTCGGTAGAACCACGGCCAAGCAGCTGGTCGGCCGGGCGCCGAAACTTGGGAGGTAGATCGTGACAGATGTCGACGCGATGACGAGGCGACTAAGGAGCCGGATCGCAGAGCTGGAACCTGTGCTCTTGTCGACTAGTCACGAGATCCACCAGCGCCCCGAACTGCAGTACCAGGAACACGAGACTGCCGCCCGCCTTTGCGAGCTTATTCGACGCCACGCACCAGATGCCCGGCTCGAACTCGGATCCGGTGGCCTTGAGACAGCCTTTCGGGCTTCGGAGGGAGATCCGAAGAGCGGACCGAGCATCGCGTTCGTCGCAGAGTACGACGCACTCCCGGATGTGGGTCATGGGTGCGGGCACAACATCATCGGAACCGCTGCTGTGGGAGCTTTCCTGGCTGCTTCCAAGCTGGTGAACGAGCTCGGAGGGCGTGTCGAGGTGATCGGCACACCCGCAGAGGAAGGAGGAGGAGGAAAGGTGCTCATGCTGGAGGGAGGCGTCTTCTCGGATGTCGACCTGACGATCCAGATGCACCCGAGCTGGGAGACCTACCTTTGTCCTCCGATGCTCGGGATGGAGTCTATCCGCTGCACGTTCGAAGGCATCGCCGCACATGCCGGCCAGGCGCCATTCCAGGGGCGGAGCGCGCTGGCGGGGGTGATCCAAATGTTCAACGCTGTGGATGCCATGCGCCATCACGTCCACCCGCTGTCCCGGATCCACGGCATCATCACCGAAGGGGGGAAGAAGCCGAGTGTCATTCCTGACACCGCGCGCTGCCACTTCTTCGTGCGGGCGCCCGACGCAGGGTCCCAGCAGGATCTGGGCGATCGCGTCCGCAACTGCGCGCGAGGAGCCGTCATCGCCACCGATACCGAGGTCTCCTTCGACAAACCAGAGTTCCCTGCGTATCAGCCGTTCCTCCCGAGCCCCAGCCTCGGGCGGGTCTTCAGCGAGGCGACGGCGGCAGAGGGGTTCGACCCTATCGAACTTGACGTACCGCTGCTGTCTGCCTCCAACGACATCGGCAACGTCAGCCGGCGGCTACCGGCAACGATGATGATGTTCGGTATTAGCGGCGGAAAACGCATCCCACACCACAGCCGGGAGTTCGAAGCGGCGGCTGCCTCGGAGAAGGGCGACCAAGCCCTCTTGGGATCGGCTGCCGCGATGGCGGCTACGGCCGCCCGCGTCCTCCTTCAGCCAGACGTAGCGTCGTCAGCCAAGGCAGAGCTCGTAGCTCTACTCGATGCAGAGAAGGTTTGAAGGCAAGGTGTTCTAGACGATCTCCCAGCTCAAATGTGACCGGGGTCGGCGGATAGCGGTCCGTGGCCCGTCCGGGCCTCTCGATGATATTTGACGGGTGACCATCAGGTAGCCCGTCGCTGCGCTCGTGCGGTCGTTACGAATACTTCGCTCGCGGCCGAGTGTTCGTCCATGGCGTATCCAGTTGCGATTCATCTCGTCGGAACAGACGATGTGGGCGAGTCCCATCTCCGTGGGTATAGGGGCACTCCGCGATTCAGCGGGGTGTGATGGTGGCGAGTAGGT
>JBHJOH010000211.1:0-23291 GCA_050329955.1 Acidimicrobiia bacterium
TGACGCTTCATGCAGGCCGAACGACTGACCGACGTTGGCGTCCGAGACCATTGTGGTTCGGTAGCCGAGTTCAAACGCGTCCCGAGCCGACGACTCGCAACAAATGTTCGTCATAAGCCCGGCAATGAGCACAAACTCGACGTCTCGCGATCGGAGTTGTTCGTGGAGATCGCAGCGGCCAGGAAAGAACGCGCTCGCTCCGCGCTTCACAGCGTGGAGATCGCCGAGTTCGACCTCAAGAGCTCGTGCCAGCCGGGTACCGGCACCACCCAGCTGGGTCTCTGACCTGTACATGGCCGCCACATCGTCACCGAGCCGGAGCGCAAGGTCGACCGGGTCTTCGATCTCGGATGTCACGAAGCTGACGGTTCCTCCGCTCCGACGTAGCGCATGAGCCATGTCGTTGACCCGGCTGATCGCTAGGTCGGTCAGCGCGGGCTCACGGCCACACGAACCGACGTCAAAATCGATCACAACGAGAGCTGTGCGAGCAGGGTCGATCTCGGCGTACGCATGCACGCGCCCCCTTCTCGCAACAACCTTGTCGACGAGTGCCTGGGGAATCTCCGGACTCGAGTGCCCCACCGTCACGTCGGAACCATAACGGCAGTACCCAATCCCACTGTCCATTGAACTGCTCCGCCTCCCATTCGCCACCGGCCAGGGCACGCCGATCACCAGATCCCGGACAGAAACGAGTACCTCGCAGAGTGCGCGGGATTGGCACGTCGAGGAGCTCCTGCCCTCTCGCCGGGTCGTCACTGAGCGTGGCGCTCTCCTGTTTCCGCGTTGCATGCCGAGCGAGGGGCAACAACATGCCGGATAACGCGCGCTTGCTGGTGCTCGATGATGCGCATGGCCCTGGTTGATCTGCGCTAGGTGAGTTCAGAGATGATTGGAGCGAACTGTTCGCCGTCGCGCACAACGAAGTAGCTGATTCCCCAACGCGACCGGCACCGCTCGAGTTTGGCCGCGATCTCGTCAACCGTGCCAAAGAGCGCGTACGGAGCCTCGGCCACGATCTCAGGCGAGAGACCGGGAATGCGTTTGCATAGCGCTGCGGCGGCTGCTTCGGCGTTGTTGGTCACCTCTACGACTTGGACGAGAGCGCTGAGCTCGGGGGGATCCGCCCGAGAAGCCGCTCCACGACGAATCTGATCGAGCTGCTGCTCCAGATGATCGGTATCCCAACGCACGGTGTGTCGATGCCCGTCCTCGAGCGTGCGGCCAAGGCCCTGTAGCCCAACAATGTCGGCGTGTCGGCCAGCGTGCTTCAACAGTGCGGCTCCGTTGCCGCCGACCAAGATCGGAACCGCGGCTGCCTGGTCGGTGACGTGGGCGTCCACGATGTTGTAGAACTCCCCGCGCATGTTCACCGTCTGCCCTGCAAGCATCTCGCGGATGATCTCAACGGATTCCATGAGGCGGCGCTTGCGCACCAGTGGCGAATCCTGCTTGATGCCCATCGCGGTGTATTCCTGGGGAGTGTGGCCAGCACCCAACCCGAGTTCGAAACGGCCCCCAGAAAGGCGGTTGATCGTTGCGGCCTCCCACGCCAGCTGGACCGGGTTGCGTAGGTCGGCGTTGAGAACCATCGTCCCAATACGAATCGACTCGGTCGCGGCCGCGATTGTGGTGAGTGTCGGCAGTGGAGAGAACTCGGGCCCGATGTGGTCCCCGATTACTGCCACGTCAAACCCGGCCCGCTCCGCCTCGATGGCTAGCGCAATCGGGTCGTCCCGGAGACCGTTGGAGATTGCGAGGCCGAATCGATAGTCACGAAGCACGCGCCCATTATGACCGCCGCTCAGCCGCGGCCAGCGTCACGGCAGCCTTCCTCCGAACACCTCCGCCCAATGCGTCCGCCGATCAACAGATCCGAGCGACAACGCCCTGCCGTCGAGCGCTCGGGATCGGCACTTCCTGCGCTACCGATTGGGCTTGGGCGTGAACACGGACAGTGGCAGAGTCGTTGTGGCCGGTGTGCTCGATGTGTCCGCTGTGAGCTGGGCGTGCGCGGTCGGATGGCGGCTGGGCGAGTGGTCGAGCGGCCTGGTCCCTAGTCCTCACGCGGTCGGCGATTGGGCTTGGTCGTTGGCTTAGGGCCCGCCGCGCCGATCGGGCGCCGACACTGCGGATCACGGTTCGTCGACCGACACCCGGATGTATCCCTCCTGCGACATTGCCGAGGCGTCGGGGAGGAGCGCGTCGTGGGTGGCGGCCAGGATCGGGTCGTCCCGCCATGTGACGGTCGAGTCGCGACGGGTCCACACCTGGGTTTGGGGCAAGGCTCGAATTCGGGGCATTCTCACCGTGGTCGGGTCGACCAGCACCGGTCCGAATCTGAACGATGGTGAGATCCGCTCGAGGGCGGGTTTCACCCAGTCCCGCAGGAGTGTGATCGACTTGCGAGGCAGGATCCCCGACGTGGCGTGGACCTTTCCGCCCGGTGCCATCAGCAGTGTCAGCACCACGTTCTGGCCGGGGTGAAGGTCGATGGTGGGGTCCGGGACTATGTACGGCGAGGTGATCGGTCGCTTCGCCAGGTCGGGGTTTGCGCTCCACGGGGTGAGATGTCCCTGGCCGGCACCGACCGGCCTGGCGTCGCGTAACACGTGGCCGTGGACCGGAAAGAACTGGCTGTAGTCGTCGTTGAGGAAGTAGCCCAACAAGCCGTCTTCGGTCCGTGTCAACGCGCCCAAACGCACCTCGAACGATTCCTGAGCGAACGCCGCGAAGGCGGCGGCGCGCTCCGCCCGGGCGGTCTCGTCCATGTTCGGATATGCCTCGACGTCCGACGGCACGTCGAGCATCACGCGGGCGCGGACCATGGCGATGGGCCGGCCAGTGAGAATCGAGAGGTGTTCACCGCCGATGTGACCGAATGGGTCGACGGTCCACAGGGTCGTGTCGATAACCCGGAGGAGTGCGGACAGTGGACTCTCCCGTTCGGGTGTTTCCGGGTCGTCCGAGCTCGTTGCCTGGCCGCTCCGCTCGGCGGCGTCCCGCGCCACCAGCGCCCGGACGAAAGCGGCGGCGTGCTGGCCGAGGTCTTCGGCGAGCGGGGGTTGGCCGATGTTCCCGGGCAACCCCGGGGCGCCTTCCCAGACCACGCCGCCTCCCAGGCTCTCGTGGCGGAGCTGGCCCTGGGGATCGCCGTGTTCGTCGAAGACCTCGAGGGCCCGGTCCACGTGGTCGGGGAGCAGCCATGCGGTGATCGGTGAGACGCTCTCGATGCCGCGTTGGTCGAGTCGGGCGTCGCGGGTGGGGACGGCCGGGTCGATGAAGCGGAACCACAAGCGGGCGGGAGCGGTAATGCGGGCGGGCAGTTCGAACACCACGCCGGTCGCCGAGACGGCCTCGGTGGTCATCGCCTCGGACACAGCGACCTTCCCGGTGACGGGTAGGTCGATGAACCGGCCGAAGCCGTCGACGACCCGCAGTCGTCGCAGCACGCCGTGACCTGCCCGGAGGAGCCTGGGCGCTCGGGTGGGGGTGACGACGGGGTCGTCGTGGTCGCCTTCGATCCGCCCGTCCTGACGCTCCCCGACCGCTTCGTTGGTGTCGAAGCCGAGGAGATGATCGTTGAGGCCGTCGAGCGCAGCGTTCAGCCGATCGCTTCGCTCCGCCTCGTCGATCAGGGCCGCCAGGAGGTCCTCGGCGTCATCATCGAGCAACCCGTCGTCTTCGCGGGACTCCTCGTCGGCTAGGAAGTCTGCCGCCGACTGGGCGAACGACTTCGCCGCTGCCGAACTCAGCAGGCTTCGGCCGGTCAGGGTCACAGTGGTGTCGGAGAGCTCTGCCCTCGACTCGTAGTCGATTTCGCCGAGGCGCCACCGACAGGGCTTCTCCAGAGCGAGGTCCACGGACCATTCGAGATAAACCGGGATCCAGGGTTGCCGCCAGTAGGTGGCGGCGACCGGTGATGCCACCGTGCCGGACTTGATTGATTCAGTGGTGAAGACCGAGAAGTCGACGTCTGGCACGCCCGCGTAGGTGAGCAACACCGCCTCGGCCATCAGCCTGTTCGTGACCGGCTGTCCAGCGAGTTTGGCGTCCTGGGAAGCAAGGAACGCAGCGGTGTCGGCGACACCGTTCGGGTCGGCCAGAATCGCCTCTTCGAGAAGCCGTAAGGCTTCGAGAGGAACCCCGCCGTGGCTGAGCGCTCCACCACTGATCCTGTCGTTGCCGCGGAGCATGCCGTCGAGCATGGTCTGTTCGTCCCCGCTGAGGCGGCACACCAACCTGCCTTCATCGTCGAAGCGACCGTCGTGACCGTGTCGTAGCGACCGTCGCAGTCCTTCCAGGGTCACCACCGGGTCTTGGGGATAGAACAGACGAGGCTTGGGGCGTTCGACCGGCCCGAATTCTGCGGTTCCCAAACCGGCGTCGAATGTCCGTTGCTGGTCGGTCACCTTCTGTTGTTTGGTCTTGGCGTAGAGCTGGTTGATGGCCGTCTCGGGTCCACCCTTCGCGAACGAGAAGTAGAAGATCCCCTCGTCGTCCATCAGGGGGAGTCTGGGCCGGACCGGGTCGAGCCCTTTGAGCACATTGTTCCGTCGCACCCACTCGGTCTCGGTCCCGCCATGGATCGACTCGTAGGACCGACGGTGCATCTCCTCCTCGAGACGGGCCACACCGTCTGCCTCGTCGAGCGCTTCGGCCAGCCCGTACAGGAGCCCGGTCTGGAGCCGCTCGGCCGCCGTCTCCATGCCGCCCAGGTTGTCGGCCAACAGCGCTGACAGGCTCTCGGCTCCGGTCTGGCCGATCGCTGCTCTGACGGATCCGGGGGCTGGCTTCCGATCGGTGGGCTTGGTCTGGTTGAGAGTCACCCCGTACACCACTCCATGGAACACGGATTGTTCGGGATACCAGGGGATGTCGGAGATGATGAGTTCGTCGACGTCGAGTCGGTCGTCGCTCACCACATTTCCCGCGCCGAACGGGACGCTGAGCTTGGTGCCCTCGGTTGTGGAGGCATTGAACCCGCTGGTGGTCTGGAAGGTCGCCAGCCCCGCCTTGTCGAGGATCTGCGTCATCGAGGAACTCTGCTCTGCCTGGCGGTCGGCGAGCTCTTCGGAGGCCCAGCCCAGTTCGTCGAGAATGTCGGTGATGGGGCGGGTGGATGCGTCGGCCAGCGGATCCAGCTGAGCGTCCGAATACCAGCCGACCACGAGGTACGACATGGGGTCTGTGGTGGACATGCCGTCGAGAGGGTCGTGGAAAGCGAACCGGTTGACGACGTTGTCGTACACGGCGGTCCATGCCGGATCGCCCCCGAGTGTGACCGTCACATCCGGTGGAAGCAGGTCGGGCGTGGGTGAGGTGGCTTTGCCGGCGCCGTCGCTCCACTCTTCGAGTGCTAGCGCCTGGGCGTACTCGGACTCGATCACCCACGAGGTGGTCGTGACGGTGTATCCCTGTTCGATTCGTACCACCAGCCACCGGTTGGGTAGGGCATGCATCTGCATGGTGCCGTCGTCGTCGAGGACGGCGGTCTGGGTGAGACCGTCGGGCAGCGCCCAATGGAGGTGGACACCGGGGACACGACCCTCGGGGTCCACGTTGAAGGGTGCTGCACTCCGCGGCGTCGCTGGGTCCCGGCCGGGGCCTGCGACGTGGTCGAGCGTGGTCACGGACACGTCGGCTCGTTCGACCTTGCCCTTCTCGGCGACGACCAGTGCCTGCACGTCGATGGGGACGAGCAGTCGGGGCTGGCGATAGAGGAGCGGATCCCAGCTGTCGAAGGACTTGATCGGGATGGGTGATTCGACTGCGGCTGCGTAACCGGCCGCCATCGAGCGGTCGAAGTTCGTCATCGCCCCTTCTCCCGCGGCTCGATGAACTCACCGTGCGAGCTGTACAGCACGGCCCGGTCGATGGTGGGCCGGAACCAGGCGGGCGAGCTGTCGGGGATGTCGGTGAACGGCTGTTGGAATGGGAACTGGAGCAGCTGGACGGCCATCTCGTCGGAGCTGGCCTCGGCATCCGAGACCAGAGGACTTCCGTCCCATGAGATGTCGGCCAGTCGCCTCGCCAGCTCTTTGACATGCACGACGCCCGGCGAGCCGAGGCGGAACGGGACCTGGAGCGAGTCGGGTTCGTTTGAGGGAACCAGGTGGGGCTCGGCGACGGTGCCCGCTTCGAATCGGGATGTGTCGGCGAGGTCGCCGGCGTCGAGGTCTCCGCCAGTACGTGGATCACGCAGAGGCATGGTCGCCCGCGCCTGGCTGCCTCCGGCGCCGAGGTCCACTCCGAACTGGATGCCCTGGCGGGGTTCTTCGATTTCCACCCGGTCGGGTACACCGTCGATCAACACCAACAGCACCGCAGGGGCGAGGCGTTCGAAGCGAAGGAACCTGAGTCGGGTTCCGGGATCGTCGCTGCTCGACCAGCCCCGCCAGGCGTGCACTTCCAGCCCCGGCCAACCGGAGACCGCCCGTGAACGGAGTAGGAACCCGGTGACGGCGCCGGCGTCGCCGGTCATCGGCGGCTCGATCGCACGGATTGTGTGTTCGGCACGATCGATTTCGTGGCGGAGTTCCTCGTGAACCGATTCGATCTGGGCCCGGTCGACCGTGGTGATCGCCCCCACCGACAGCGCGCCGTCGATGGCGGCGTCGGTCCAGTTGCGGTTGAGGTAGAAGAACCGGATCGACTCGAGCGGCAGCATTTCGTCGTGCGGTACCAGGTAGGCGAAGGGAACGCCCTCCAGCAAACGGAGGCGGGCCAGCCACCGCAGCAGGGCCGGGGTTTCGTAGGTGGCGTCCGATGAGATCACCGACGCAAGGGCTTTGTCCAGCACCATGCTGGAGTCGTACAGGCTTTTCATCGATCGCTCCCTTGGTCCAGTTGGATTCGGGCGTCCCTGTCGGAGGCCAGCAGACGGGTTCTGATCCCGGTGAGGCCGGCTGCGCCCTGCGCCACCACCGCGTCGAACCCGGCTGTCAGGTCGGCGCCACGTGTGGGGTCGGAGCTCACGAACCCGAGTCCCGGATTGAGCGCCCGACTGGCGACGGCTCGGTCGAGGTCCAGGCCGCCGGCCAGGAGCTCGATGTCGCGTTCGGGATCCAGCAGGTCGCCGTGGTCGATGGCGTCGAGCACCGGCCCGGTGTTGTTCGAGATCGACAGGCCCTCGAGGTGGTGGAACTCGAGTATCCGCTTGGTGGAGACGGTGTTGTCGAGGATCAGCTGGGCGATCTGGGTGCCGTACGTTCCGCCCACCACCGTCACTCTGGCGACGGCGAATCCCGAGCGGCGCCATGCGATCAGTTCGCGCACGAAGGCGGGGTCGGAGAGGGCCAACAGTCTCCCGATCTCGAACGCTGCAGCCTCGGAGAGGTCGCTTCTTCCGTCCTCGCCGATCGCCAGCGCCTGGTCTGCGACGAAGAACGGCGGTGCGTCGTGGCGGCGTGCTATCTCCCTCGGCGTGAACGGTCCCCGATACCAGGCGCGGGTTGTCTCGCCTCGACGGGTCTGGCGTTCGATGAGGGTGTGGCCCGAGTCGAGGACACCCACCTCGTCGGGGATGACGAAGGCGGGTGGACATCCGGCCGGTCGTGGTGTGTCCGGGTCCGGCTGGGTGCCGAGCATGCCGACGTCGATGCAGGTCATCAACGCCTGGAAGTCGGCAGCGCCTTCGGTCGTGAACGTCCAGTGTGCCAGCACCGGAAACCGCAACTTCCTCGAGCCCGGATCGATCAGGTCCATGTCCACCGAGTTGTATTGGAAGAACCGGCCCGTCGACACCTGGTCCCGGTTGATGCGGGTCCCGCCCACGGTGGAAGAGGCGGCCCAGCCGGACGTCCCGGAGACGCCCGTGCTGTCGAACGTCGCCTGACGGTCGAGTTCTGCGACCACCAGTTGAGCCTGTCGGTTCATGCCGGTCGTCGACCTGTCGATTCGTTGCGCCCGGAACGTCTGGCGGTCCGACAGGATCGCTCCCACCTCGGCCGCCAGCTCCTGGTACACCGTGTTGTTGCCCAGCAATGTGACGGCTGTTCCCGGATCGGGAAGCTCGTCGAATTGACCTTCGAGCGAGATCAGATACGCCCCGTAGGTGGTGTTCTCCTGGGGGAGGCGGTTGGCGATGACCACCGACATCCATCCGTCCGGGTCGGATCCGGCGTTGTCGGTGTCGAGCAGGTTGACCTCACGGATGTGAGTGAGCAGCGGAAGCTCCTCGAGAGCCGGGAACACCTTGGTGACGACGTCCTGGGTGACGACGATGTGGTCGCAGGTGCCCTCAGATGGAGCGCCGACGGCGTCGGCTGCCGCCGCGGTCGTGAACGCGTCCCGAATTGGTTGGGCACGCTTGAACTCGGTTTCGAAGTCGGCGAGGACGACCAGTGCCAGCCACGGCCCGCCCGAATCCTGGCCGCGTTCCCACGGGAGGGTCCTGCGTTTGAGGGCGATGTGGGGGAGGCGACTCGAGAACGATCCTTGGGCGTTGTGGGGGGGGAACACCGAGTGGATCTCGGTACCGGCCAGACCGAACTGCGGTCCCGTGATCTCGAAGTAGCGCTCGACCGGGTCCACGACGTTTCCCGCCACGTCTTGTTCGAGACGGATGGTGTAGTCGCCCGCCTCGAGCAGTTCGGCCTTGCTCCACAGCCGCATCGAACCCACCTCCGGTGGGGCGAGGTCACTCACAGTCATCTCCCTCCGTCGATCTTCCATCGGGTCCCGTACCGGGTCGGTCGTCAACCGGCCGGGAGAAGCGGAATCTTGACTCGCCGGCGGTCCCGCCCACCAGAGATCCGGTCAGCGTCGACAGGTCGTGCGACTGGAGCTGGGTCAGTGAGTCTGCGGGGGTGGTGCTGGACCCGACGACTCCAGCCACGCGCCATCCGTTTCCCGAGGCAACCGTCACAGTGACCGGCCCACCGGTGGGCTGGATGCTGTAGACGAAGGTCATCCGGTCGCCCGCGGCGATCAACTTGGGGCGTTTGCTGCGGATCTCGGCTCCGTCGAGCGACAGCGTGATCTGGTCGAGGAGCGACGCTTCGCACGAGGGTCCTCCCGGCACCTCCACCACCAGCGCCAGGGTTCGAATCCCTGATGGAAGCGTGGTTTCGACGTGGCCGTTGCCGATGGCGGCACCGGCGGAGGTCACACCGGCCGGAGTCCGGCCCCTCACCCGTCGCTTGCGGGGGACCGACGTGTCGACCCGGAGGACGCATTCGGGTCCGAGATAGGTGGTGGTACCGATCCGAGCCACCGTGGTGCTGTCCTGCCACCCCGCCCAGCCGACAGCCGGCAAGGACTCGTCGGCGCTGGTTCGTCCGAGACCAATGGTCACGATGCGCTCGGTGCCCCGTGGGATCTCGATGTCGTAGATGTCCCCGGAGTGATCGGCCAGCATCCGACCGCCACGACTGAGACATACGGTGCGTACCCGTTGGTTGCCTGTGACTCGCCACCGTGGCCGTCCCCGACGGCCGGCGTCCCCGGCGTCATATCGGGCGTTGGGGATCTTCCACACCTGGACGTCACCAGCGACCAGCGGAGCACCCTCACCGAGCTTGCGGTCGTGCGCTCGCAGGCTTGCCGAGGTGGCTCTGTCCAGTCTGGTGCCGCGGCCAACCGACCGGCCGCCTCCCGTGAACCTGGTGTCGGGTCCGCCGTCGCGGGCGACGACCGTCGCACCCGACCGCCCGAGTCCCGCACCAACCAGTTCGAGCCGCGCCGGCGCTCGCCCGGGAATGGCGGCTTCGACTGCAACGATGGTCGGCATCTCGACCCGCGGGACCTTTCCCTGGTCCACGGCTTCGGCGATCGCCGGTGGCAACGAGGTGGTGGGGGCTGCCTGTCGGGCGGCGGTCGGGGCGATGCGCACCAGGGCTTCGATGCGGGGCTGCCCCGGCTCGAGCGTGACCGGGGGTTCGATGCCGGTGATGAGCGGATCCAGAGCTGCACCGGGGGTGACTGGTGCCACGAGCCTTTCTCCCAGCGCCGCCAACCGCGGAGGCGCAGTGAGCTCGACCGCGAGCACACGGCGTTCGAAGACGGAGGTAGCCAGTTTGGGGGTGGCAGCTTCCAGCACCGCTTTCGTGCCGACGGGCTGGCTGGCCCCGTACTGGCCGGCGTGAGTGGCGATGACTCCGAAGTCGACCCGTTGGCGGACTTCAAACGGGAACGGCAGAGGGTGAGGTTCGCCGACGTCGATCTGGTCGATCTCGATCTGGACGTCGTCGACGGTGCTCTTGAGGAACGTCGGCGCCGAGATCACGTTGAACCCGGTGAACACCGAGATGGTGCGGGCCGACGCCGACTCCGATCCAGCAGCCACGTATGTCCACGGCGCCTCCGGCACGTGCTGGCGGATGGGCGTGACGTCGAGGAGGTGAGACACCTCTCCGTCGGGGCCGGTGATGCTCAGCACGGTGCGCGACACGACGTCGTCGAGCTGCATCGGACCTATGTCGAGTTGGATGTCGGTGATCATCTCCGCTCGGGTGGCCCACTCGGCGATGTTGGACGCTGCCCGGGTACTCGTCACCAGGGTGAACTCGGGCAGCACCTTCCAAGGTCGGGCAGCGGAGCCGTCGTCGGGGTCCGACTCGGTGCTCGACGTGGACGGGTCGGCCGGCTGGAGCCCCCGGGCCAGCGAGGCGGTCATGACGTCCTCGTTCTCTGCCTCGGACAGGTACTTCTCGAGGAAGGTCTGCCACACCTCCGGATGAGGACGGACCGCACCGGGGTTTCCGAACTCGATGGTGACGCTGATGACGTCGAGGTCGAGCGTCGCTCGGCCGTACAGCTTGGGACCCTGGATGAGGACGTCGACACCGATCGAGAAGCTGGCGCGGATGGTGGCGCAGGCGATGATGCAGACCCGCACGTTGATGCCGGCGCTGACCCTGACATACACCGCCACGTCGTAGTAGAACGGGTCCCACGACAACAGGGCGTCGGCACCAACGGTCAGCGTGGCCCATGCGCTCTTGGTGCTGTACGACGCCTCCAGCTTCCCTCCCGCCATGACACAGGTGGCGGTGAGGGCGAAATAGCTCTCGCCCTTGATGGCGAGGGCGTTGGAGACCGACCATTCGAACCCCAACCGGGGCGGCTCGGGGAAGTTGTGTTCGTTCTTGAATCGAGGGTGGAAACCCCCGAGCGTGAAGGCGAACTGGCCGGTCTCGAACTGGATGACAAAGGCGAACCCGCCGGTGAGCCGAGCATTCTCGGTGAGGATCCACGAGTTGTCGGTGAGTTGGGCCTCCACCGACAGCACCATGTCGGCGGTGGAGAAATGCGCCCGCAGCGCCATCTCCACCGCGGCCAACCGCAACTCCGAACTGGGCAGGTCCGCGGTGGAGACGCCGAGGAGATCGATCTCGAGGTGTTCTCCGATCTGGACCGTCAACAGCGCCACGGACTTCACCAGTGCGAAGCTGGTGAACTTCACCCCGGCGGCGAGCCACAACGTTCCGCGTTCAACCGGAAAGTCGCCGATGAACCGGGAGAGGGCGCTCATCGGGTCGTTGGCGAAGCCGGTGTCGGACATGGCCTCGACCAGGGCGAAGTCAACCACGTCGACGACGTCGGCGGGGATGGCGAGCGCCCGGTTGAGTCCCACACCGGCGCCGATTCCCGTCACGAAGAACGGCGGTACCCCGCCCAGCGGAGCGTTGAGGACCCCGAAGATGAACATCGAGGTGTACGTCTCCGACGACTTCGGCGATTCGGGGAACTCGCCGTACGCTCCGATGGCGGTGATGCCGAATTGTCCTGCCTGGACTTGAACCAGCCCGGCGTACTGGTCGTCGATCCACCGGAATCCGCCGGCGATGTCGACACCGTTTCGTGAGTAGGCGATCGCCAGGCCGGCGAGGCTGATCTCCCAGGCAGTCAGGTCGAGCGGGTCGAAGATGGGTATCCGGACCGCCAGATCGTCGGCCTGGACCATGAACCCTTCGATCGAAATGCTGCCGTCCAACAAGATGATCAGGAAGGCGGGGTTGGTGGCGCCGGGGTCCAGGTCACCTTCTATCGACACGCCGAGCTGCTCGACGTAGACAGGTCCGAAGCTCTTCTGTATCGGCTGCCACAACGGGAAGCTGCCCTGCGCCAATCGGATCTGCGGCGCCGCCGGCGGGACGAAGCCGAACACCACATCCGGTGTCAGCATCGGTGCCAGCGCAGTCGAGTCGCCTCCGCCGCTGGTCTCGTTGGTATCGGACAATAGTTTGGCCGCCACCGGGTTGTTGCCACCGGCAGCCGCACCCAACGGCAATGAGAAGTCTTCGAGCTGAGCCCGGACCTGGATGAACGGTTCGGAGGGGTCGCACTCGCTCAGGCTCTTGCGGTAGGTGATGTTGGCGGTGACCGCCCCGATCGTGGCGAGCAGGTCGACCAGCGGATCCCCCGAGGGGTTCTCCACCCGGATTCCGACGCCTCCGATCTCGATGCCGGGCCCGAACGAGGCACCGGCGACCGGGTTGGCGAGGTCACCGTCGATGTCGAGAAGCCACAGCGTCGCACCAGGCGCGATGCCTTGGTCGTCGTCCATCCACTCGGTGTCGGTGACCAGCGCCAGACGCAGACCGTCGATACTCAGCAGTTCGGCCTCGCCGTCGACCGCCACCCGCAGCCCATACCGATGACACGTGCCGGTGAGGTCGGTGACCAGCGACAGCGTGAACGGGTCGACACCGGGGATCTCGATGTCGTCGATGAGGTCGGAGGCAAGCTGGAGGAGTCGATCGGCGATCCGGGCGGGGTCGAAGAATCCAGGCTCGGTCCGGTAGACACCGGTGACGGGGTCCTTGTCGATCAGCCCAGCGTCGTCGAACGCGTCGCCGATCGCCCTGCCTCGGACCGGGCGGTCGAGGAGATCGACGACCGCCTCGATCGTGAGTGCCACGTCCATGACCATCGGGCCGAGCCAGGCGAGGACCGCGTCGCCGACGCACCCGTCCAGGTCGTTGGTGTCGGTGTACCGATCGGCATTGGCGCCGGATTCAGAACGACACACCACCGTTGATTCGCCGCCATCGGTTGGGATCCTTACGAAGAGCCCGGTACGGGATTCTGTCTGGCCCGGTGGCTCGTCGATCCACATGCCAACTTCCACTCGATCGTCGGTGACGATCGTGCCGTCCTGGGTGGTCGAAGCTGACCTGGCCTCGGAGCCCAGCAGGACGGCGGCATGGGGGAGCAGTCCGACCGCTCCGACGGCCAGCCATTCGGCGTCGATCACTTGAACGATTGCGGCCAGACCGTCGACCCCGGTGGCGTCGACGCAGAATCGGGCATCGATCGACAGCACCGGTCGCCCGCCGCTCGGGATCTCCAGGTCGGTCACCCGGACGCACAGGGCGGTGCCGGTCACCGGGATCGAGATGCTCACCGAGATCCCGGCGTCGACCAGAGCGGTGAACTCGACCGACCGTCCCGGCAGGTCGACGGAGAAGGAGTCGGCGAAGGGGCCGAACAGTCCTCCGATCGAGTCGAGCAGCAGTTGGAGGTTCACGCCGCTGGCGGTCCCCAGACGGAGGGCGATGTCTGGTGCGTCGGGGTTGGCGAGCTCGGCCACTTCGACCGGGTCGAAACGCCCGCCGGGTCGCAGACCCAACAGGTCCCCGAGGGCGCCGATGTGGACACCGATGCCAGGTATGTCGACCAATGCGTCCAGCACGATCGGAAGGAGCTGGACCGCCGTCTGCCCGGCGTCGGCCACGAACACTTCCAGCCCTCGCAGGGTCGGGAGCAGTTCCACCTCGAAGGGCGTGCCACCGGTCGGGGTCAGCCGGAGGGTGACTGACACCGTTCCTGCGGCGTCGACGCTCCATCCCAGGGTGGCGCTCTCGTACGCCACCGGGAGACCGTCCACGGTGACGACGCCGGAGAACGACGGTCGTATCTCACAGCCGGGCCGGATCTCGAGGGCGCCAACGGCCGCCAGATCGAGATGGTGTCCGTCGGGTTCCCATTCGAGTTCGATACGGGTGACCCCGCCACCGTCGGACACCGACAGGGTCAGGTCCCAGGGCAACGCCAGCGTGTCGTCGGTGAAGGCCACGCCGGTCAGCCCGGCTACCCGTTCCAGCACGCCTCGCAACGGGGTTGGCGCCAGCGCGGGTAGATCACCCGCCTCGCCCAGCAGGTCAGGGTGGAGCAGCCACGCACACGGCTGGCGGATCAGGCGCCACATGTGTCGGTAGGCGATCTCGCCAGAGCCGGCGCCGTCCACCAGCAATGCCAACATCCCCTCGATGTCTGCGTTGAGTCGACCGGCCGCTCGGAAGGTGAGGTCCAGGAACCGGGTGAGCAGGAACCCGCCGAACCAGTCGACGACGGCGTCGAGGTCGGGAACCGGGAAGACCGGGATGGTGCCGTCGAAGCCGGCCACGACGGCGTCCTCGAAGCGGACGTCGACTGTGGTGTCCACGGCCCCCACATGTCCGGTCACGCCGATGGTGACGACGATCCGTCCTGCCGGTCCGACGTCGCCGGCGGTGCGCAGTTCCAGAGTCCCGTCGACCCGGCCGTCGGCCACCAGGCACAGTTGCCCGTCGACGGTGACCGAGCCACCGAGGACGAATCCGGTGGCCGCCAAACAGAGGGATGTCGGGACTGGCGGGATGGTTCCGAATCCGTTGATGCCGATCTCGACGACCACTTCGAGTCCAGCAGCCAGTGGGACCACGATGCGACCGTCCATTTCGGGCGTTACCAGACTCCCGAGACAGGCTCGGAGCGCCGCCAGGACGGGTCCCCTGGTGGGAGCGATGGCGTCCAGGCGTGCCCCCACTTCGCCGGCGGGGTCCACCAGGAAGCGTTCGATGGCGTCGGGTGGCAGCGTCACCATGCGGGCGCTGTCGATTTCGACGAGGAGCATCGCCGCCAACAGGTCGAAGAAGCATCGGGTGGAACCAAATGCTGGAAGGGGGCCGGCTGCGGCGAAGATCTCTCCGAGCAGGATCCGGGCTTCGGGAACCAGACCGACAATGTGGTCGGGAAGGTCGATGCCCAGGTCGATGGCGGCGGCGATCGCCTGCTCGTCGATCACCCACGTCGGTCGGGACACGCCGAACACAGAGGCGTCGTGGAGCACGATTCTCGTCGATACGTCGACCGGTGCCAGCGTGGCGTCGAGATGAATCTCCGCCCACCGCACCCGTGGGTCGCGGGGTCGGTCGACGTTGCCGGTGATTCCGGGACCACGCACCAACCATCCGTGGGATCGTCGGAGCTCGATGGTGGCGGTCACCCGGGGCATCGGGCGGGGTTCTCCGGTCTGGAGCTCGATGCGGGCGAGGTCGAGCCGCACCCGCCCGTCCACGCTGATCGCCCCCGGGGCGGCCGCGGCAACACTCAGACAGCTTCGGAGACCAAACCCGACGTGGGTGATCTCGCCCGCCGGTCCGAGGTCGGCGAGGGCGTCGGCCAGCACCTGTCGCAGCCAGGCGGCGAACGCCCGGTCGAAGACGGTTCCCACCGTGCGGGCCACTACCGCCAGGGTCTCGATCCCGGCCGGGACGGGGTCGATGTCCGGGGGAGCGAAGTCCTCGGCGGGAAACAGCTTCAGCACTGGTGCCCCCGCCGGTCCGGTGCGATGTTCGTCGAGCGCCGGGACGATCGAGCTGAGCATCGCCATCAACGGCACCGACTCCGTGTTCGACGTGAGCCCTTCACTGAGGCGTTGGAGCATCCGCAGGGCCTCACCGGAGCCGAGTGCGTCGAGGAATCCGAAGTCCACTGCGGCGTGTGGCGTGGCCACCGTGACCAACGAGGTGATCGTGGCGGGGCCGAGTTCGGCCGCCACCTGCTGGGCGGCGTGGCCGGCGGTGCCGTGGGCGACCACGGTCAGCGGACCGTCGACACCCGCCGCGATCGCCTCGATGACACGTCGGAGACGTCCGGTCAATCCCTCGAATCCCGACAACGATGGCCCCGACGGGTCGGTTTCGGGTTGCACGACCGCTGCGTCGGCTCTCGATGCGAGCACCACGTACCAGGGGCCATCCGCCGTAGGGGCATCGGTGAGTGCCGAGATGTCGACGGCTTCGGGTGCCAGCCCGACGGCGGTCAGGTCGAGGGTGCGTTGCGGCGTTTGCCCGGGCCAATCGCTGAGGCCTACCAGATCGGTGGCGACGAACACCCGCCGGTGTTCGGGTTCGGGGCTCTGTGTGAGGTGGGCGGACGGATCGAACAGGGAGGGCTCGAACAGGTGGGCTGCCGGTTCCATCGGCGCCGTCGCCCATCCGTCCGGGGCCTGGGCGGTAGCGGGAACCAGGCCGTCGCCGTCGATGAGAGCATGTCGGAGAGCGTCGATGCTGGTGGGGAGATCGAGGCCGCTGATGCTGTTTTGCAGTTCGGGAAGCAGCGTCGACGCCTGCTCCAGGAGTTCGCCGATCCGTGCGGCGGTCAACGCTTGTCCGCCGTCTGCGGCGTCCACCAGATCAGGCGGAATCAACGCCTCGCCCAGTCCGACGACTCCGGCGAGTGAGGGTCCGTCCGGGTCGAGCCACACCAGCACCTCGAGCTGGCACCCCGCCACCGGCAGTACCCACGGGTCGTCGTAGGTGCCGGTCCCCTCCAGGTCGAGTTCGAGGGAACCGAGATCTCCCAGGCTGAATCCGCCGACGTCACCAGGCACCAGGAGATCACCGAGCCAGGCGAGGAGCGGCCAGGCGAGGTGAGGCAGGTCCCCGCCGCCGGTGGAGAACAGCTCCCCGAGCCACACTCTGAGGGCACCGATCGGGTCGCCACCCAGCAACGTCTCGAGAGACAGCCGCGGCCAGACCCCGGCGGGCACTGTGAGATCGAGGTCGGGGATGTGAGGGAGCCGAAGATTCACATCGCCGGAGGGGCGGACCCATCCGGCCAGGGCGCCCAGAACGGGAAGTGCGAGTGATCCGTCGGGAACGTCGACGCCGAACCACGACCCGACGAGGAGCTCCGTCGCCTCCCAGGGGAGGACCGTGATGTCCAGGTCGGGGATGTCGACGTCCCATCCCAGTTCGAGGTCGGGCAGGGTGACGGGTACCGAATCGATCACCACACGTGGACCGATGACCGAGGCGGCGAACTCGATGTCATCGCCGCCACACCACCGGATGGCACCGGAAACCCGCTCGGCGCCAACGACCAGCCCGTCGATCTCGAATTCCAGGTCGGATCCGCCGACGCCGGTCATCGCAGCCGACAGGGTGTGGCATCGCATGATCTGGATCGTGATTGCGGCCGGGCATTGCGACGCCGCTGGCAACCCGATCCGTGCCAGCTCCGCCTGGTAGTCGACCGTGATCTCGAGGTCGGCGATCGGAGGCACCACCGGACGACTTCGGAGAGCGACGTGGAGTTCTGAGCCGTCGGTGGGCACCACCCAGGCCACCAGCTCCACCTGGCCGCGTACCGGGTCGGTGGACAGCGTGTTGTCGAACAGCGTGAGCGTCCACGGTGAGGTCTCGACACCGTCGCCGGACACGGTGGGAACGGTGACGCCGGTCGGTTCCAGGAGTACCCCGATTTGGCCGGCGATCAGCGACCACGGCGCCGGATCCGTCGGGTTGACGGCGGATGTCTCGAGAACCGCAGCGTGGTAGCAGCCGATCGTGCCGACCGGGTCGGAGAACAGTCCACCGATGGAGACCGTGTCGGGCCAGTTGGCCGGTGCGCCGGACGGTGCCACCAATCCGGCCAGGATGGCGAGGGCACGGGCCGGGGGGGTGTCGAACGCCGCCACGATCCGGTCCACGACCAGGTCCAGCGCCCCCGAGGCCACGTCGGAAATCGACTCCGCCGACGTCAGGTCGACCAGATCGTGGTGTTCGACCGAAGCGTCGATCGTGATGTCGACGTCGCGGGCGTTCACCAGCGGGGCCAGCGACCCCGACACCAGACGCAACCCCAGTTCGATCGCGCCCACCGACACGCCCAGGTTCGCCCCGTCCACCGTGACGGTGGTGTCAACCAGGGGCGAGCCGGCGATGACAGCGGAGACGTCGAGGCGAGGGAGAGCGTCGACCCCGACGACGGGCCCCAGCGTGATGGTGCAAAACTCGACCGTGCCGCGGAGGAAGGCATCGAAGTCGGAGGTGTCGGCGGTGACCTCGACCCACGCTCCCGGGGTCAGGACCGCCGCTCCGGTGCCGGCATCGTTGGCGACGGCGAGTGTCAGGCATCCCTTCCACACACCGGGATCTTCCAGGCACACCTCGTACGGTGCCGTCGGGGTCCCGCTTCCCATCGGAGGGTCGAATCCGAGGAGCCGGGCGAGCGCCGTGAGCCAGTCCGTGAGGGAGGCCGTATCGCCCGCGAGGTCGAGGAACCAGGAGCGGAGTGACGCCACGCCGTTTCCGAGGAGCGCTTCGAGTGGCAGCGGAGGGATGGACGGTGACGACGGGTTGAGACCTGCCACCGACAGGAAGTCCAGGATCGGCTGACCGAGTGTTGCGAGCTGTGCCTGGAGCAGGGCAAGGCCGATCTGAATGGCGTCAGGACCGAGCGTCTCGGATAGGTCGCCGAGCGTGATGTCGGTGGCGACCGTTTGACCGGGAAGTCGCAGTCCCCGCAGCAACACGGTGAGCGACGCCGCTTCGAGGTCGGTGGTCGGAATGACGGCGGTGAGCGTCATCCCGGTGATCTCGACCAGGCTGGTTCCCAACCCGTCGTCGAGTTCGATCGACGCCCCCACTTCGACACTACCATCGAGGACGTTCGCCTCCCTACGGGCGATGTTGAACGAAGCGAGCGGGATCCGAACGGTGAATGAGGCGTCCGCGCCGTCGAGGTCGAGCGACGCCGCGGCGGCCACCGAAACGTCGATCCGGCCGGTTGCGCTGTCGTCGACGATCACATACAGCGCCACGTCGGCACCGTTGCTCGCCTCGGCATCGACGACACGGAGCCATCGGCCTGTCCCGGGGTCGGGTAGGTCGACGTCGAGGTCGACGCAAGCGAGCAGTTGTTCGACCAGGTCCAGGGCGGCGTCGCGTTGGACGGGGTCGACGAAGACCCGACTCAGATGATCCCCGGGGTCGGTGAACCAATCGGCGTTCAGGGCACCGTCGGCGTCGAGAACCCCGATCGCCTTGCCGAGCCCGATCAACTCCTGGGGTGCGGTGACGAGTGCCATCAACCGATACCCAGCCGTTGGGTGACGGGCCCGGGCACGGTGGGCCGCTTGGAATGGGGCCGCTCGTAGTCGTGGCGTGCCTGCGGTATCACCCGGAGCACGCCTTCGCTCGCGACGAGGGCGCCCGCTCGCAGCGGCCGGCCGTCGATGTCTGTACCGCTGATCGCAGAGACGACTTCGGCCACTTCCAGCAACGTTCGCCATGCAAGGGCGATCACACCCTCGCTCCACGTTCGAACCAGCGAGGGGTGGCCACGTGGGCGTCGCTCTGTCACGGTCAGCAGTCCGGTGAGGCGGTCCTCGGAGCCGACGGCGAATGGCACCGTCAACTCCTGGGGCCCGGTCTCGGCGGTGGTCAGCGTGAGCCCGACCACCACGAAACCGTCGATCACCTTCACCCGGGTCTTGTCGAGTGCCAGGGCACACTCCGAACCACGGTGGTGCCACACCACCTGGTTGGGTGTCCCCTTGGGCGTGAGCGCAGCCCGGAACGCCTTGGTGAGCTCGGCTTCCTTCACCGGAACGGGTTCGGCGACCTCACCGGGCTGGAGGGTGTCGTCGCCGGTGGGAACCCGTCCGAGTTCGATCGCCCGGTCGAGAAGATCGGACGGATACGACCCCGCCAACTCGGCGCGGCGCCGATCGATGAACTCCGTCACCGCACGTTTCGTCGGGTCGGGATCCGGCTCCGCTCGCTACGCGGACGGATGCGTCGGGTCCGGTCGTTTCTCAGATGCTCCAACGCCCACAGCGCGGCCGTGGCGTGGCTGCTCGGCAGTCGCGAGTTGCTCTGCACGGAACCTCCCTCGATGTCTGGAGGCCCAGTTCATCGGAGTCGGGCGCCGTCGCCGAGAGGAGCCGATACTCAGATCGACCGGCGCGCTACTCAAATCGCCGTCAACCCTCCAGCCAGCCTCGTTCCAGCGCCTCGGCGGCCGCTGCGCTTCGGGAATCGGCTCCGAGCCTGCTCACGATGGCAGCGACGTGATTGTCGACCGTGCGCCGGGAGAGGTACAGGCGTTCAGCGATCTCGGGGCTGGTCAGTCCGTCGGCCACCAGCCTGAGGATCTCGATCTGGCGGGGTGTCAGGCGAGCGGGGTTGTCGCGGGTCGCCCGTTGGGGTCCGCGGGGCACCCCGGCCACGCCGCGTTCGCGGAGCTGGCGCCGATAGCGAGCGGCTGTGGCAGTCGCTCCCAGATCGTCGAGGCGTCGCAGCCCCTCGAACGCCGTAGCCTCCGTCGCCGATTCGCACAGTTCGACCGCCGCCTCGTACGGATTTCCCACGGCGTCCCATGCGGCGGCCGCCGCGTCGTGGTCCGAGTCGATACCGGCGGCGTGGCCATCGGGACAGCCAACGAACGGCGTCGCCTCCTCACCGAGACGAACGAGGTGGCGCAGGATCTCGCCGCGGGCGTACACCAGATTGGCTCGTTCCACGAGGGGAAGGAGATTCTCTGCGGTTGTGGTGATCGTCGCCCGATCGTCGTCCAGCCACGCCAGCTCGATGCGAGCGACACCGGAGAGCGCCATCCGGTACACGTTGCGAGACTCGACCGCCATCTTCCATGCCCGCTCGATCAGCTGGCGGCCATGGTGGTCACCGCGCCGGATGAGGATTCGGCCCAGAAGAGTCAGGGGCAGGACGAGCGCTGTGGCCGGATCGTGCTCTGCGTCGAGGATCGTCCGCAGTCGTTGTTCA
The DNA here is from genome assembly GCA_050329955.1 of Acidimicrobiia bacterium. Lineage (GTDB taxonomy): Bacteria > Actinomycetota > Acidimicrobiia > Spongiisociales > ZC4RG35 > JAOUGY01. The sequence continues at coordinate 20,787 of JBHJOH010000211.1, forward strand.
GAAGAACCCCACTCTCCGGTGAACAGTTCCACGTGACTGCGATGCACGTCGACATGGAACAGCAGGTAGTCGAACCCGTGCTCACGCGCTGCCTGCTCGGCCAGTTCGATGTACGGGATGGCCTCCGGGTGGCGGCCCATGAAGATGAGCGACACGGTCAGGTTCACCGCCGCCCGCGCCAGATACTCGCCGTGGTCCAACTCGATCGCCATAGCGATCGCGGTCTGGAGATCCTGCACTCCGGCCGGGTCGCCCACTCCGATGCGGGCGAGCCCCCGATACATGAGAGCGTGCGTCTCGATGTCGGGTTCGTCAAGACGTCGTGCCTCGGCGATGGCCTGATTGCACCAGGTGAGCGCCGCTTCCGGGTTGGCCTCGACTACCTCGAAACTGCCGAGCATGCCTGCGGCCCGAGCCAGGTCGCGACCGGGTCCGAGCGCTTCGAGAATCCGGAGTGCCTCCTCGGCCACCTTGCGGGCTTCGAACGGGCGCCCGACGACCGCTTCCATCCGCGAGTTCTGCAGCAGGGCCCTGCCCAGATACTCGCCTTCGGGGTCGACCATCCGCCAATGATCCGTCGCCTTCTGGGAATGGTCGTACGCGTCGCCGAATCGGTTCAGGGCGTGACACGCCACCGACGCATGGTCGTGGAGGCGGGCGATGACCTCGAGTCCGAGGAGTTGTGAGTGGTCGAGCGAGATCTCACAGCACGTCAGGGCTTCGCGGTGGGCACCGGCAGCGGCCGCTTCGTCGGCGGCGGGTGGGCCGAACCGGGCGATGGCGGCGGCGTCCTCGGCGGCGGCAGCGTAGTGCAGGATCCGGTTGGTGTCGGCGTCGGTTTCGGTCAGGTGGTCGAGAATTCGACGGTAGAGATCGAGACGTCGACCGTCGCTCAGAAGGAGGGTCACGGCCCGGCGCGCCAGTTCGTGGCGAAACCTGAGTTGGGTGTGGTCCACGGCGATGAAGCCGGCCATCTCTGCGGCGACGGCGGCAGCGGCGTCGACTCCTGCCACGGCCTCGAGCATGGCGTGATCGGCTCCCTCGGGAGCCACCGACAACACCTCGAGCACCAGACGTGTGTCGTCGGGGAGTGTCAACAGTCGGGTGGTCACGGCGTCGCGGACCGTCACGGGCACCGACGTGTTCGGAGATGCGAGGATCTCGGACAGGTAGAACGGGTTACCGCCCGCCACCGGCACCACGCTGGCCGGGTCCGCTCCGGCCGCCAGGGCGATGGTCGTCACTGCCTGGTCCGATAGCCCGTGCAGTTCGATTCGCGCGGTCTCCGGCCCAACCAGGGCTCCCAGGATCCTGGCGAGTTTGCCTCTCCCCGGCGATGGGCGATAGGTGACGATCAGCACCGTCGGCATCCTGTCGATACGTCGCCCGAAATAGCGAATCAGGTCCAGGGTGCCGTCGTCCGCCCAGTGGGCATCGTCGATGGCGACGACCGCCGGACGCATCTCGAACGTCATAAGGTCGTGCCAAATGTCGATGTAGGAGTCGCGATCCGCCCGGTCTCGCAGATCCGGTGTCTCCACGCCGGCATCTCGCAGCATGTCCCGGAACGGTCCCAGCGTCCGAGGCGCCAGCAGGTCTTCACAGCTTCCGAAGAACATGCGGGCCCGGTCGCCCAGTTCCTCGGCAAACGCCCCGATCAAACTGGTCTTCCCGATGCCCGGTTCCCCCGCCACCAGCACCACCGAGCCCCGGCCAGTGGTCGCCCTCTCGAACGCCGCCTCAAGCAGCTCGAGTTCGGTGTCGCGCTCGACGAGATCGAACCGGCGTGTGGCGCCGGGGCGATCGATATTCGCTGTATCGCGCCGGGGTCGTGTCATCCCCCTCCGATTGTCGCAAACGGCGGCGGCAGATGTAGCTCGAATTCCGAACCCCGCCGAACGCGGTCAGGCTCCAACCAACCCACTCGGTCCTCGGTCGTAGGCGCGTCTTCGACGCGCCCCCTACGAGCACCGTTCCAACTTTGGTCGAGCGCAGACCGCCACACCGCGAACTCCTTTGACCAGGCGAACATGTGTCGACCAGGTGTCGCGGCGCTCGTCGATCGCGTTGACCCGGATCGATGGCGCACCACCCCGGGATCCAGGCCCAGGTGGCCGACATGCGGATGGCGTACGACGCGGCGATCCGGCTTCGGAGATGCCAAGTCTCTTGGCCCGGGTGCTTGGTCAGCCGTCGGCGGCTTTGAGGTGTTCGCCGATGTCGTCGTCGACGCGTGTGAGCATGTTGAGGAAGGTGCTGCGGTCGAGTTCGAATCGGGTGACATCGTCTTCGACGGTGCGGGTGATCTGGTCGATGGCCACGAAGAACGCCAGTTGGCCTTGGCGAAGGGCGTCGAGCAGTTCGCCGTCGTCGTGAGCGACCGAGAAGATGGTGGCGCCGTCGGTGACCAGCTTGACGTTGGCGAGGTGCCCGTCCATGTTGGCGTTGCGCCGCAGATAGTCCCAGGCTCGCCGTACCCGCTGCAGTGACATGCCGTTGTGGAGC
>JBHJOH010000212.1:0-10336 GCA_050329955.1 Acidimicrobiia bacterium
AGTCGATGCTGTCCAGCATCCACCCGCTCGGTGAGCGGGCACGTTCCAACCGATGGTCGGTCACTGTGACGGCGTTCGCGGTCGGCTCGATGACGGCGGGGGCCGTGCTCGGCACCGTATCGGCGCTGGTGGGGTCGTCGTTCCCCTCGGCCCCCTCCCCGGTGTGGATTGCGGCGGTGGTCGCCGCCGCCGGATTGGCCGACCTGGCCGGTGTTCCGGTGCCGTGGCTTCATCGACAGGTGAACGAGCGCTGGATCGGGAGCTTCCGGGGCTGGGTCTACGGGTTGGCGTTCGGCGCCCAGTTGGGCAGCGGGTTCTCGACCTACGTGGTGACCTGGGCGGTGCCTGCCATGGTGGTTGCGCTGGCCCTCATCGGCGACCCGGTGGTGGGCATGGTCGCAGGTGTGCTTTTCGGCGCAGGACGGTCGCTTCCTTTGCTCGCCGCCGGCTGGATCGACCGACCATCCCGGCTCGGTCGCTTCCATCAGGCCATGGCCGCCCTCGCCACTCCGGCCCGACTCACCGCCGCCGTGGCGCTGATGGCCGGTGGGACCGTGATCGGGTTGGCGGCATCATGAGACTCACTGGACGAGGCATAGGCGCCGAGCTTCCGGCCGGATGGGAGGGCCAACTCGACGAGGGTCTGACACTGCTCGAGGACGGTGCCGTGAGACCGACCGTCGCCCACCTGGCCAACTTCCCACTACCCCCCGGAAGGGGCGACTTCGGGGGCGGTGCCATCACGATCATGCAACCCGGTGATGCCCTCATCGTGCTCTACGAATACGGGCCGGAGAGTGTCGGCACCGCCTTGTTCTCGAGCCAGGGTGCTCCCCGGTTCGTCACCACCGATGACTTCGATCGTGACGTGCTCCACACCCGCATGCCGGGGATGTCTGGTCTCCAACGGTTCTTCACCGATGCGGGCCGCGCCTTCTGCCTCTACATCGTGGTGGGATCGCATGTCGACCGCGCCGACGTGATCACCCAGATCAACACGGTGCTGGCCGGACTGGACATCGCCCCATGAGGTCCAGGACCGTCGCCATCGTGGTGGTCGGGGCGCTGATCTGGTCGGTTGCGCCGGCCGGCGCCGCCCGGTTGTCGGGTCGCTTCACCGACGACCACAGCTCCGTACACGAGTCGGCGATCGAGGCGATCGCCGCCGCCGGGGTCACCGTCGGGTGCAATCCGCCCACGTCCGACCGGTTCTGCCCGCGGGAAACGGTGACACGCGGCCAGATGGCGGCATTCCTTCGCCGGGGCTTCGAAGGCGACGTGGAGGCCGGGCCTCCTGCCTCGTTCCGGGATGCCGAGGGATCCGTATTCGAGGGGGACATCGAATGGCTGGCATCCACTGGCATCTCTCTGGGATGTAATCCGCCCGACAACACGCTGTTCTGCCCCGGTGCCCCCGTCACCAGAGGTCAGATGGCTTCCTTCCTGGTCCGGGCTCTCGGCCTCACCGATCGCGGTGACGTGGACTTCGTCGATGACAACGGGTCCGTGTTCGAGGCCGACATCGAACGACTCGCCACCGCCGGTATCACCGTTGGGTGCAATCCGCCCGACAACGACCGGTATTGCCCGTCCACTTCTGTGACCCGGGAACAGATGGCCTCGTTCCTGGCCAGGGCCCTGGCCCTGCCCCAGACGCCACCGGTGGTCGACCTGGCCCGTGGCTGGTTCTGCTCGAAAGACGGAACCGCCTGCTCGGGAAGTGCCACCAGTGGGCCCAACCGGCGCATCTCGGTGGCGGAGGGCTGGGATCACGTCCTCCCCTTCACCGGGGGTGAGGAAGCGGCCTTCCGGTCATCGGCCACCCGCTTCGACCTACTCATCGACGGCACCCAGCGACCGCGACCGGCGCCGTCAGAGACTTCGAGTGCCGCCCTCATGACGAGGAACTGGACCCACTCGGTCGTCACGCCGGCTTCCGGCAGCTTCTCGATCGAAGGTCGCTGGTACTACGAGGATGTGCTGATCCGGCGTACCCGCATCGTCGTCACGATCAGCTGACCGCCGCAACGGTCAATCCACCATCAGCAACGATCGATCGGACGAGTTGAGCACGTCGAGGCCGCCGTCGGGGGCGATCACTGCGATGTCCTCGATCCGCACCCCCAGGCGACCCGGCAGGTAGATCCCCGGCTCGATCGAGAAGGCATTGCCGGGTTCCAGCACGTGGTCGTTCCCGGCGACGAGATACGGATGTTCGTGCCCCTCCAGACCGATGCCGTGCCCGAGCCTGTGAACGAAGTAGTCGCCGTAGCCGGCGTCTTCGATGACCGTCCGTGCGGCCGCATCGACCGAGGCAGCCGTCACGCCCACGCGGGCGTAGGCGCGGGCCGCCGCTTGTGCCGCCGCAACCACAGCATGGACCTCGATCAGCTCGGGCGGGGGCTGGCCCACCACGAAGGTACGGGTCGTGTCCGAGCAATAGCCGTCCATTCGCCCTCCGAAGTCGACCACCACCGAGTCCCCCCGGGCGATGATGCGATCTCCCGGCTCGTGATGCGGAGAAGCGGAGTTGGGCCCCGAGGCGACGATCCAGAAGGAGGCACTCTCGTGTCCTTCCGCCAGTGTCATATCGACGATGTCGCGCGCCACGGCACGTTCGCTCCGCCCACCGAATCGCAGCTCCTCGGGGATTCGCCGGGCCACCCTGTCGACCGCCTGCGCCGCCGCCCGCAGGGCCTCCACCTCGGCCGGATCCTTCACCTCCCTCAGCACCCTGGTGACCACGGACGCCGGGACGAAGGTGGTGGCGGGCAACCGTGGCAGCAGGCCGAGCAGGAGCACCGCCCGCATGTGGTCGCCCACCGCAGCCACCGTCGGTCGTCCGGCGAGCGAAGCGACGATGCCTGTCGGGTCCTCGGATTCCGACCACGATCTGATAGCGAACAGCCCGGGTGCCACTCGCGGTGCCTCGAGCTCGGGTATCACCAACGTCGCCTCGCCGTCCCGTCCCACGACCAACATGGTGAGGCGTTCCGAGGGCATCGCCTCGTACCCGGTCAGATAGGGGAGGTCCGGCCCGACGGAGACAAGCAGGCAGTCGACACCCAGTCGATCCATGGCTTGGCGTGCCCGCCGGATACGTTGGTCGTAGTCGAACATTCGCCGATCCTAGGTGGAGCGGGCACCACCCGCCCCCGGTGGGCGGCGGCTCCGCCAGGGCCCACCGCGTTCTGCCGGGGGGCAGGCCCGTTCATCGTCGATACCTCCCCGGACCTGGTGGTGTGACTCGCGACCCGTGGCGTCAGGACGGGATCATCCCCGACCGCGCAAACGATGAATGGTGGGATGAACGCCCGAGACGATCGACCGGAAACGGGCAAGGTCGTCGTCGGCGTTCGTGCGGAGCCGCGACAGCCTGCCACTGGCGCACATCGACGTCAGACGGTGGTCGAACAGAGCGCTCACCCGGTATCCGAGCCGATCGAGCACAGCATCCGCAGAGAGCGCCCTGTTGCCGTTCGGATAGGCGAACACGAGCTGCTCCGGCGCCACACGATCGACGATCCATTCGTGTGCCATGACGATCTGACGCTCCTGTTCACTCTCGTCACAACGGTCCAACAGGGGGTGGTCCCAGGTGTGATTGCCCACGTCCCTCCCCGAATCGAGCCAGCGGGTCAGCTGGCTCGACGTCAGCTGGACTCTGGTGGGGTGATAGCCGTGATGCCGGGCGAACGCCTCGGCCAGCTCCGCCACCCGCCTCACCCGCCGGGCATCGTCCACCAGCTTGAGAGCTCCGACCTCATCGGGCGCAGTCGTCTCGACGATCTGCCACCAGTACGGCCGATCAGTGTCGACCATGCCCGGGCACACGAACATGGTGGCCGGGATGTCGAGCTGGTCGAGCACCGGGAGACCGTCCTCAACCACGGTGGGATCGGCGTCATCGAAGGTCACCCACACCGCGGCGGGTGGCAGGGCACCGCCGTCCAACCAGTGGAGCACCTCCGCAACGGACACCGGTCGGTACCGGCCGGCGATGTGCTCCATCTGTGCGGCGAAGCCACCCGCATCCTTGATCTCGTGATACGCCAGCACGCGCAGCGGGGCGTTGACGGTGATCCGGGCGAGCCGCCCCACCATTCCGTGACCGAGGGCGCGGTCGAACAGGGCTTCTGTTCGGGGACCCCGAACCGGACTTCCGGCGCTGCCACTACCCACCACGTCGGAGAATGTACCCGAAGACCGACCGTTGTGAAGGTCAGCCTTGCGAAATGGCTCCGAGAGAGGAGTGCGATGCGACCGCAATCAGAAGCCGCTCGAGCCTCGCCGAGATGTCATCGAGGTTGCCGTTCGCAGCCGCGAAACGCGCACCGTGCTCCGCCACGGAAGCCAACTCGCCGTCGAGCCCGGCCAGCAACGCCTTCGCGAATCCGGCCTCGTCGCCCACCTCCACGAGTCTCGCCCCGCGACCGTCGTCGGTCGCATCGCGCACCGGGGAGATGTCGAACGCCACCACCGGAACCTCCGCCACCAACGCCTCGATGACAGCAGTGCCGAGACCTTCCATCAGCGAACTGAAGGCAAACACCGAAGCGTGGGAGACGACGTGACGGGCGAACGGGGTGTACCCCAGCATCGTCACATGGCCGGTCAATCCCAGCCGGGAGATCTCTTCGTCGACGCTTCGTTCGGCGTCTCCCGCCCGTCCCACGATGACGAGATGGGAGTCGGGGCGTGCAGAGCGCAGCGTTGCGAAGCTCCTGAGCAGATGCACCTGACCCTTCTGGGCGGCCACCCTCGCCACGTTGACGATCAGTGGAACGCCCTCGGGAAGACCGAGATCCGCTCGGGGCATGAGCGCCCCGACCGGCTCGGGAACTCCCCGGGGGATCACCTCGACCAGGTCGGGAGATACGCCGAGCAGCCGGCAGTTGGTGAGGCGGGCGTCGTTGGACAGTGCGCGGAATCGGGCGTGACTCATCCGGGCCGACAACGCCGCGATCCGCCGTATCCCCGCCGCCTTGAGGGACGCAGCCCCCGGCTGGGTGGACTTGAGGAGGGCCAGGTCACCGGAGAGCACGAAGGTAGAAAGGACCGGGACGCCGGTCGCCCTGGCAGCGATCTGACCGACCAGGTTGCCGAGAAACAGGCTGGTGTGGATCACGTCGGGGCGGTAGGACGTGACGATCGGACGAAGCTTCATGGCCGCCTGGGGGAAGGTGCGGGATCCGCTGGCTGCAGCCAAGCCAAGGGCAGTCACCTCGATGCCGGCATCGGCGAGGAGCGGCTCCAACTCGGCCCGCTCGTACAGGCGGACAACACGCTGCTCGATGCGCGGAGAGAAGCGGGTGATCTCGCGCACCAGCCCATGCTCGGCGCCGCCCGAGCCCGCCAGGCTGTCGACAACGTGTAGAACCCGCATTCGACGACCCCTCTCCCCCTTCTCAACCACATCAAACCCCTGATATCACCCTGATGACCTCCGGCCCACCCGGCCGGAACAATCCGACGTTAGGTCGATGCGACGTATACGACACATCGAGATGATCGGATGTTGAAAGGTCGCCGAATCGCCCGGACGCCGACTCTGACCTGTTGCCCCGTAGGCCCCGTTGAGTCGCCGCCTGTCACCACCCTCTCATCGTGTCGCCGGTTTGTGAACGTTCAACGTCTTGCGATGGTTACTGGTGTGAAATGACGTTCGGGCGATACCCGATCGACAGAGTCCTTGGCGTGATAGCTGGACCGGACCAATGGACCCGACTCGACGTGGGGGATGCCGATCGACTCCCCGGACGACTTGAACCGGGCGAACTGATCCGGATGGACGTACCGGTGGATCGGCCGGTGGCGGGCGGTGGGCCTCAGGTACTGGCCGATGGTGATGATGTCGACGCCGACCGCCCTCAGATCGGCCAACGCCCCCAGCACCTCCTCGTCGCTCTCACCCATCCCGACGATCAGCCCCGACTTGGTGAGTCCCTCGGGATTGAGCCACCGCGCCCTGGCCAGCAGCGCCAACGACCGCCCGTAGTTGGCCGAGGTCCGGATGTCGCGCTGCAGTCGCAGCACCGTTTCGGTGTTGTGGTTGAGGACGTCGGGTCGAGCCGCCATCAGTGTCCCGAGCGGCTCCTCTTCTCCCTTGAAGTCGGGGATCAGGACTTCGATGTCGGTTCCCGGCGATCGCCGACGACTCTCAACGATGGTCTGGGCGAAGATGGCCGCCCCGCCGTCGTCGAGGTCGTCACGGTTGACCGAGGTGATCACGGCGTGCTTGAGATTCATCGATGCGACCGCGTCGGCCGCCCGGAACGGCTCCATCACGTCGAGCTCGGTGGGCCGGCCGGTGGTGACGTTGCAGAACGAGCACGCCCGGGTGCACTTGTCCCCCAGGATCATGAGCGTCGCCGTCCCCATCCCCCAGCATTCGAAGATGTTCGGGCAACCCGCCTCTTCACATACGGTGTGCAGCTCCATACCCCGCATCATCTTCTTGAGTTCGAGGTAGTCGCCGTCCATCCGGGCGGTCACCTTCATCCATTCCGGCCGCGCCGGCTCACCCGGCAGCCGCCCGTTGATGAGCACCGGCTCGGCGGTGCGTTTCTCGAGCGAGAAGGTCCCCTCGGCCAGGAGGCGGTCGACCTCGAACTCACGCTCACGTCCTTGCCCGCGCACGAACGCCGCCTTCTGCACCTCCGGGTGCTCCGCCCCGAAGACGCGGGCGAAGTGGGGTATCAACGCCTCGGTGGCCTCCTCGAGCGAGACCCGGCGCCCCGCCAACTCGGACACGGAGGTGACGGGACGATCTGAGATCCCGCACGGGTTCATCCGCTGGAAGAACGCCATGTCGGGGTCGAGGTTGAGCGCAAACCCGTGCATCGTGACCTGGCGGGACACCCGGACCCCGATGGCGGCCACCTTGCCACCTTCGGTCCACACCCCGGTGAGGCCCTCCTCCCGCCACCCGAAGACGCCCCACTCGGCCAGGGTGTCGATCAGGACCTCCTCCAGCCGCCGGACATGCGGTACCACCTGCATCGGGTTGTCGAGCTGGACGATGGGGTATCCAACCAGCTGCCCGGGACCGTGATAGGTGATGTCGCCACCGCGGTCCACCCGATGAATCTCCGCCCCGACCTCGGTCAGCGCCGCCTCCTCCACCAAGAGGTTCGATCCGTTGCCGTTGCGCCCGATCGTGTAGACGTGCGGATGTTCGAGCAGCAACAGATAGTCGTCGGCGGTACGGCCCTCGACCCGTCCCTCATGAATGGCGCGTTGCAGATCCCACGCCTCCTTGTACGGAAGCCGACCCAGCCAACGAACTCTCAGAGTGGTACTCACACTCCGATTGGTACCACGACGCGGAAGATAGCGGCGAATCGGAAGAGAGCTGGCAGCTGCCAGCGACCAGCTGGCAGCTAATTCGTCATCGACTCCGCCACCCACCGATTGACTCGTTCCACCGCTGCGATACCGCTGGGGTGATCGGGCCATCCCTGGCTGAGGATGGCGACCAGGTAGCCGTTGCTCGGTCCGGGCTGGTCGACCCATCCGACCGAGTTGATGGTGATGCCGGCGAAGCCGTTCTTCTGGGCGACCCTCCAGTCGTCGGGGACACCGGCGGTGACACCCCAGGTTTGGCTCGGGACGACGTCTGCCATGAGCTCGAGGGCAACTGCCCGGGATTCATCGGAGAGCGGTCCCCACTCCCCGAGCAGGACCTGGCGAAGCAGATCCACCTGATCGGCAGCCGATGTGGTGGTGAGACCCCAGGCGGAGCCGTCGTCGCCCCGCACCGTGGTGTCGTCGAGTCCGAAGTCCCGGCCCTGGTCCCGGTACCAGGGTGCGGCGCCGAAGGAGTACCAGAGGGAGCGGACGGGGCCATTGGCCGACTCGGAGATCATGGGCCGGAGTTGGTCCATCTCCCATTCGGAAACGGTCCTCGACTCATTCTGGGCTTCCAGCAGCGTGCCGGCCATGACCATCACCTTGAACACCGACGCCGTCCTCTGGCGGTTGTCGTGATTGAGCCGGTACTGGCATCCGGTTCGGGTGTCGTAGACGTGTGCGGTGATCAGCTTGCCGGGGTACCGCTCTTCCAGGTCGGCCATGTGGGCCTGAGTGAACGGGTCCGGCCGACACAGCGTCGTCCCGGAGGCGGCGACCACTGCCATCGCCAACTCACCTCGGGTGAGGCGTTGGTGTCCGTCGAATCGGGAACGCTCGGCCCACAAGCCGTGATGCGAGGCGACACGGGCGGCTTCGACGTAGAACTGCCCGTCGAGGTCGTTCCAGGGTGCGAGGTGATCGGCAGGCGCTTCGAGTCCATAGGCGCCAATGAGGATCTTGGCCGCCTGGCCCCGGGTGATGCCCCGATTGGGGCACACAAACCTGTTGGTCGGGGGGTCGCAGCCATGGAGGGCATCGACCGCTGCCAGCAGCTCCAGGTAGCGCTCCGCTCCTCCGCCGAGCGCTTCACCGTCATCGGCGAACCGGTCGGCGACGACCTCGTCGGCCACGAGCAGGTCTCCCGTGAACTCGCCGGCCTCGACGATGATCTTGGCCGCTTCCGCTCTGGTGACCGGCGCATCCGGACACGAGTGGCTGTTGGCAGGTGGGTTGCACCCGTCGACCACCCCCCACTCGGCGAGGGTGCTCATCGCCACCTCGGCCGGATGGCGATCGTCATCACCGAAGCGACCGGACGGATAGTCGTTGGCTGCGGCGGCACTCGCCACGGGCATCAGCGACAGCACTACGAGTGAAGCCATGAGAAGTCGCACCCGGTCACTATGCCCGACAGCCGAGGATTGGGAAGCGGCCGTGAGTGATCGGGAACCCAAAGCGGGCCTGGAGCGTCTTTGCCGCCAGAACGGGTTGTCAACCATCCGGATGATGGGGCAACCCTCCGATCGGCCGAACGCGAACGGCGGCGGCATCGATACTCCTCCAACAACTGAACCGGTCCAGTCGGCAGAACGGCCCGGATTGAGTGGAGGAAACCGGGAGCCCGGCGGTGATGCGTCAGCGCCGGAAACTGGCGGCCGGATCATCGAGGGCCGACATCACGTCGAGCATCCAGTCGGCGGTGTCGAGCGTCCTGACCTGGTCGAGGTGGTACCAGCCGAGATCGCGCAGTTCGTCGAGGTCCGAATCGAGGGCGCCGCCCACGACCGCGGCCTCGAAGGCGATCATCGTGAAGTCGACGACATGGCCGTTGGGATAGACCACGTGATGTTCCGGAGTCCCGCCCCACACACCGAGCAGCCGGGTCGGTACCACCTCGAGACCGGTCTCCTCCCTCACCTCCCGCACCATCGCCTGGGCAGGGTTTTCACCCGGATCGATGATCCCCCCGGGAATCACCCAGCGCTTGCCCACCTCGTGACGCCCCAGCAGGATTCGCCCCGAGCGGTCCCTGACCGCGCCGGCCGCAGACGACAACATCAGGGCTCGGGACCCGACCAGCGACCGCAGCTCGGTCAGATAGGGGCTCATGGACATCAGGCGAGCTCTTGCTCCCAGTCCCAGCCCTCCAGATTCTGCTTGATCCGCTGCAGGAACAGCACGGCTGTCGACCCATCGAAGGCCCGGTGATCCCAGGTGAGACCCAGGTAGCCGATGTGACGGATGGCGATGACATCCCCGCCGTCTGCGCCGGTGACCACCGCCGGCCGCTTGGTGACCGTTTCGGTCGACAGGATTCCGGTGTTGGGGACGTTGATGATGGGAGCCGACATGAACGATCCGAACGGACCCGGGTTGGTGATGGTGAACGTGGAGCCGGACACGTCGTCGGGGTCGAGCTTGCCGTCACGGGCCTTGTCGGCCAGGGCGCGGATCTGGCGGGCGATCCCCACCAGCCGGAGTCCGTCGGACGACCTCACCGATGCCACCACCAGACCCTTCTGGTTGAGGTCGATGGCGATACCGAGGTTCACGGACTTGTGGAACACCGCCTTGCGCTCCTCGAGGTAGAACGAGGAGTTGACCACCGGGAACTCCTGGAGGGCGTCGACGGTGGCACGGGCGATGAAGGGCAGATAGGTCAGCGAGAAGCCCTCGGCGGCTTTGAACGCCTCCTTGTGCTTCTGTCGGACCCGCTCCACCCGCTCGTAGTCCACCTCCACCGAAGTCCACACGTGGGCGGCGGTCTGCTTGGCCCGGATCATGTTCTCACCGATACGCACCCGGAGCCTGTCGAGCTCGATCGTTTCGTCGCCACCCGAAGCGGCCACCGGCGTCGGCAGTGTGGGGCGGGCCGCCGGCGCAGGGGTCGGGACCGATGCGGGGGCCGGAACCGGGGCGGCCCCAGGAGCCGGCTCGGCGGCGGGAGCCGGGGCTGCAGCCGGCGCGGCCGCAGGAGCCGGCT